>NZ_CAXPJM010000055.1:0-328965 GCF_964217435.1 Aurantimonas sp.
TGTCTTAACGGAAGAGCGACAGCAGCGACTGCGAGGAGGAGTTGGCGATCGACAGCGCCTGGACGCCCAGCTGCTGCTGCGTCTGCAGCGCCTTCAGGCGGGTCGACTCTTCGGTCATGTCCGCATCCACCAGCGTGCCGACACCCTTTTCGATGGAATCGCGCAGGTTGGAGACGAACTCCGACTGGATATCCATGCGGCTCTTGGCAGCGCCGAGGTTCGAGGCAGCGGTCGTCATCAGCCCGATCGCTTCGTCGACGTCCGAGATCATCGTCGAGATCGCCGCGTCGGTGGTCGCGCCGGTCAGCGCCAGCGTCGACACGACGGTGGTGCCGGTGCGTGCGCCGTCCAGGATGCCGTCGGCATTGTCGGTATCGAACAGCTTCGTCTTGGTGGTGTCGACGCCGATGGTACCGACCGAGACCGTGCCGTCAGCGGCGCGGTTGAACGAGGCAACGACATTCTTGGTGCCGGCGGTGATGCCCGTGCCGATCGACAGCCAGTTCTCGCCCGAGAACGAGGCGGAGGACGCGATCGAGGTGAGCTGGCCCTGCAGCTCCTTGATTTCGGACTGGATCTTGGTCTTGTCGACGCCCGGCTCGCGCGCGGCAACCAGCTTGGTCTTGATCTCGTCGACCACGTCGATGGCGGCGGTCATACCGGTGTAAGCGGTGTCGACCTTGGCCTGGCCGAGGCCGAGGGCGTCTTCGACGGCGCCGAGCGCCTTGTTGTCCGAGCGCATGGTCGTGGCGATCGACCAGTAGGCCGCGTTGTCCGACGCCGCACCGACGCGGTAGCCGGTCGAGATGCGGTTCTGGGTCTCGTCGAGGCTGTTGTTGATCGCCGACAGGCTCTGCAGAGCCGTCATTGCCGAAGTATTGGTATTGATCGAGGTCATTGTGTTGTCCCGTAACGCGGAATTTCAAACAGGGGACAGTCCGGGCCGGCCGGTATAACGAAGCGGCATCATGCCCGTGACCGGCGTTCCCTACGCCCGTCACCTCGCTATGACGCTACTTTGCGCCGCCGCCACCTACCCACTACTTAAATTTGATAGTTAACAACATGTGCCGATCTTCGCTTCAAAGTTCATCATGAATCAAGTGCTAAGAGGTGGACTGACCGCCCTGCCCCGAACGCAAAAACGGGCCCGGCCTTGCGGCCGGACCCGTTCGCTTCAGAATGGCTGCGTTCCGGATTAGCGGAACAGCGACATCAGCGACTGCGAGGACGAGTTGGCGATCGACAGTGCCTGGACGCCGAGCTGCTGCTGCGTCTGCAGGGCCTTCAGGCGGGTCGACTCTTCCGTCATGTCCGCATCCACCAGCGTGCCCACGCCCTTCTCGATGGAATCGCGCAGGTTGGAGACGAACTCCGACTGGATATCCATGCGGCTCTGGGCGGCGCCGAGATTGGACGCGGCGGTGGTCATGCTCTTCAGCGCCGTGTCGACATTCGAGATCATCGCGTCGATGACGGTCTCGACGGTCTCGGCGGTCGTGTAGGCGCCATCGACCGCGGCCTGGTCGAGCACCGCAGTGCTGATGTCGATGTCCATGACGTTGCCGGCGATCTGCGTGGCATCGTCACCGATCAGCGCGTCCTTGTTGAGGATGCCGTCATCGGCCGGGGTGCCGGCACCGTCGGTACCGATGAGCTTCACCGCCGATGCGTCGATGGCGATCGTCCCGACCGAGACGGCGCCGGCGCTGCTGCGGTTGAACGAGGCGACGACGTTCTTGGTGACGGCCGCGCCGTCGAAATTCAGCCAGTTCTCACCGGAAAACGAGGCCGATTCGGAGATCGACGTCAGCTGGTTCTTCAGTTCGGCAATCTCGGACTGGATCTTGTTGCGATCGACACCCGGCTCGCGCGCGGCAACCAGCTTGGTCTTGATCTCGTCGACAACGTCGATGGCGGCCTTCATGCCGGTATAGGCCGTGTCGACCTTCGCCTGGCCGAGACCGAGGGCGTCTTCGACGGCGCCGAGCGCCTTGTTGTCCGAGCGCATCGTGGTGGCGATCGACCAGTAGGCGGCGTTGTCCGACGCCGCACCGACGCGGTAGCCGGTGGAGATGCGGTTCTGCGTCTCGTCGAGGTTGTTGTTGATCATCGACAGGCTCTGCAGAGCCGTCATCGCCGACACGTTGGTATTGATCGAGGTCATGATGTGTCCCGTAACGCGGAAAAATGAACAGGGGGACAGTCCGGGTTGGCCGGCATAACGAAACGGCATCATGCCTGTGGCCGGAACTCTGGCAGACCACTTCGCTATACCGTCAGGCTGTCAGCTTATCGCTACGTTTCGCTTAAGTAGAATGGTTAACGCTTTACTTCGGGAGCTTACTGCTACCGCATGGGGAGATGGACAACGTCACGCAGGCGTCTTCCCGGGCCAAACGAAAACGGGCCCGGCCTTGCGGCCGGACCCGTCTGTCTCAGTGTCGAAGTGGCTGCTCTTAGCGGAAGAGCGACAGCAGCGACTGCGAGGAGGAGTTGGCGATGGACAGCGCCTGCACGCCCAGCTGCTGCTGCGTCTGCAGCGCCTTCAGGCGGGTCGACTCTTCGGTCATGTCCGCATCCACCAGCGTGCCGACGCCCTTCTCGATGGAGTCGCGCAGGTTGGAGACAAACTCCGACTGGATATCCATGCGGCTCTTGGCGGCACCGAGGTTCGAAGCACCGGTGGTCATCGACTGGATGGCACCGTCGACGGCCGAGATCATCTCGCTGATGTCGGTGTCGTCGATGTTCGCCGCGGTGATGTCGAGCGTGCTCACCGATACGGTGACAGCGCCGGCGCCCGTGGTGGTGAAGGCGGTGTTCAGGATGCCGTTGTTGGCACCGCCGGCGCCGACCGTGTCGTCACCGAACAGCTTCGTACCGCCGATGACGATGTCGATCGTGCCCACCGACACGGCACCGGCCGCGCTACGGTTGAACGATGCCACGACGCTCTTCGAGGTACCTGCGGCACCGTCGAAGGACAGCCAGTTCTCGCCCGAGAAGGATGCCGAGGTGGCGATCGAGCTCAGCTGACCCTGCAGTTCCTTGAGTTCCGCCTGGATCTTCGACTTGTCGACGCCCGGCTCGCGCGCTGCGACGAGCTTCGACTTCATCTCATCGACGACGTCGATGGCGGCCTTCATGCCGGTATAGGCGGTGTCGACCTTCGCCTGGCCGAGGCCGAGGGCGTCCTCGACGGCGCCGAGCGCCTTGTTGTCCGAGCGCATCGTGGTGGCGATCGACCAGTAGGCGGCGTTGTCCGACGCCGCACCAACGCGGAAGCCGGTCGAGATGCGGTTCTGGGTCTCGTCGAGATTGCTGTTGATCATCGACAGGCTCTGGAGAGCCGTCATTGCCGACACGTTGGTATTGATCGAGGTCATGTTGGTGTCCCGTAACGCGGAAAATGAACAGGGGGGACAGTCCGGGCTGGCCGGGATAGCGAAACGGCTTCATGCCCGTGGCCCAACTGGCCACCTCGCTATGCCCGCAACATGCCAGCGGCTGGCTACCAAGCGCCTAAAAAAGGTGGTTAACATATTCTTTTTCAAAACGAATTTGAAATCGTAGCGGGTTGCAACCATCCTTCCGCCGATAGCTGTCATCCCGACCGGCCCCGCCGGCCGCCCATCTGCGCATGCAAAACGGGCCCGGCCTTGCGGCCGGACCCGTCGGTCTCAGTGTCGAAGTGTCGTGTCTTAGCGGAAGAGCGACAGCAGCGACTGCGAGGAGGAGTTGGCGATCGACAGCGCCTGGACGCCCAGCTGCTGCTGCGTCTGCAGCGCCTTCAGGCGGGTCGACTCTTCGGTCATGTCCGCATCGACCAACGTGCCGACGCCCTTCTCGATGGAATCGCGCAGGTTGGAGACGAACTCCGACTGGATATCCATGCGGCTCTTGGCGGCACCAAGGTTCGAAGCGGCCGTCGTCATCCGCTGCAGGGCATCGTCGACACCGCTGATGTAGGAGTTCAGCGTCGTCACGTCGGCGGCAGCGTCCGTCAGGGCCGAGATGTCAAGGGTCGAGACCTTGAAGCCGCCGGCTGTCGTCTGATCGGCTTGGTAGACACCGGTCGCCGACGAGTACACGCCATCGAGGATGCCCGTACCCGCGGTAGCAGCATCCGTCGCGGCGTCGAACAGCTTGGTCTTCGAGGTGTCGATCTCGATCGTGCCGACCGAGACGGCGCCCGCGCTGTCACGGTTGAAGGAGGCGACGACCGACTTGGTGGCGTTGGCCGGTGCCGTGGAATCGACCGACAGCCAGTTCTCGCCCGAGAAGGATGCAGAGGTCGCGATCGAGGTCAGCTGACCCTGCAACTCGGTGATTTCGGCCTGGATCTTCGTCTTGTCGACGCCCGGCTCGCGGGCCGCGACCAGCTTCGCCTTCATCTCGTCGACGACGTCGATGGCGGCCTTCATGCCGGTGTAAGCGGTGTCGACCTTCGCCTGGCCAAGGCCGAGCGCGTCCTCGACGGCGCCGAGAGCCTTGTTGTCCGAGCGCATCGTGGTGGCGATCGACCAATAGGCGGCGTTGTCGGAGGCGGCACCGACGCGGAAGCCGGTCGAGATGCGGTTCTGGGTCTCGTCGAGATTGCTGTTGATCATCGAGAGGCTCTGGAGAGCCGTCATCGCCGACGTATTGGTGTTGATCGAGGTCATGATGGTGTCCCGTAACGCGGAAAAATGAACAGGGGGACAGTCCGGATCGGCCGGCATAACGAAACGGCATCATGCCCGTGACCAAGAACAAATGGCCACCTCGCTATTCCGTCACCATGCCAGCCGCACGCTACCAAGCCGCTAAGGAAGGTGGTTAACGCTTTCTGTTTCCTGAGAAATCCGGTTGCACGCCTGGCTGGGCCGCGTCGCATCGAGAGACGGCAGCTTCCCTGCCTGCCCGAAGGACGCGCCCTCACCAATGTAAAACGGGCCCGGCCTTGCGGCCGGACCCGTCTGTCTCAGTAGTGGTGGGTGATGTCTTAGCGGAAGAGCGCCAGCAGCGATTCCGAGGAGGAATTGGCGATGGACAGCGCCTGGACGCCCAGCTGCTGCTGCGTCTGCAGCGCCTTCAGGCGGGTCGACTCCTCGGTCATGTCCGCATCGACCAGCGTGCCGACGCCCTTCTCGATGGAGTCGCGCAGGGTCGAGACGAATTCCGACTGGATGTCGACGCGGTTCTTGGCGGCGCCGAGGTTCGAGGCGGCCGTCGTCATCGCCTGCAGCGCCTCGTCCACGTCCGAAATCATGTCGGACACCTGACCATCCGTCGTCGCAGCGGTGATCGTGAAGGTGGAGACGACGGTGCCGTTGGTGCGTCCCACGTCCAGAATGCCATCGGTGTTGTCGGTATCGAACAGCTTGGTCTTGGTGGTGTCGACGCCGATGGTGCTGACCGAAACCGAGGCGTCGGCGGCGCGGTTGAACGAGGACACGATCGTCTTGGTGCCGGCCACGATGCCGGTGCCGATCGACAGCCAGTTCTCGCCCGAGAAAGAGGCCGACGTCGCGATCGAGGTGAGCTGGCCCTGCAACTCGGTGATTTCCGCCTGGATCTTGGTCTTGTCGACGCCCGGCTCGCGGGCTGCGACCAGCTTCGCCTTGATCTCGTCGACAACGTCGATGGCGGCCTTCATGCCGGTATAGGCGGTGTCCAGCTTGGCCTGACCGAGGCCGAGGGCGTCCTCGACGGCGCCGAGCGCCTTGTTGTCCGAGCGCATGGTGGTGGCGATCGACCAGTAGGCGGCGTTGTCGGACGCTGCGTTGACGCGGTAGCCGGTCGAGATGCGGCTCTGCGTCTCGTTGAGGTTGCTGTTGATCATCGACAGGCTCTGGAGAGCCGTCATTGCCGACACATTGGTGTTGATCGAGGTCATGATGATGTCCCGTAACGCGGAAAACTGAATGGGGGGACAGTCCGGGTTGGCCGGCATAGCGAGACGGCATCATGCCCTGCGCTCTCGACCTGCAAGGTGGAACGCATCGCTATGGGGACGACTATCGCGGCAGGCTCCTTCCGAGGCGTTAACGGTAACGCCCCGTTGTCTTTCATGGTTAACGGATGCTTTCAGGCCGCCTCCCCTCGCCGCCCGGATGCACGGTCCTCCAGAACGCAAAAAGCCGCCCCAGGGGGCGGCTTTCGTTCGTCACGCCGGCCTCCCGCGAGGGGCGCCGCCGAAATGTTGCTTCGATCAGTTCTGGAAGAGCTGCAGGATCGCCTGGCTCGAGGAATTGGCGATCGACAGCGCCTGGACGCCGAGCTGCTGCTGCGTCTGCAGCGCCTTCAGCCGGGTCGATTCTTCGGTCATGTCCGCATCCACCAGCGCGCCGATGCCCGACGAAATGGAGTCGGTCAGGCTGGAGACGAAGTTCTGCTGCAGCTCGATGCGTGACTTGGCCGCGCCGAGATTGGCGGCGACATTGGTCATGTCGGTCAGAATCTTGTCCACGACGCGAACCATGGCGTTCACTTCGGCCGGGGTCGTCGCGCTATCGAGTTCGATCACCGTACCGGCCGCGGCCGTGGTCTCGCCCGGCACGTCGATCAGCCGGTAGTTCACGGGAGTGCCGGTTGGCGTGGCGAGCAGCGCGTCGGAATCATAGGTCTTGGTCAGAACGCCGGTGGTCTCGTTATCCGTTCCGATCAGGGTCATCGCCGACACGTCGACGGTGATCGTGCCGATCGAGACCGAGCCGGTGGAGTCGCGGTTGAAGGAGGCGACGATGTCCTTGGAGCCGGCGGCCGCCGCGGCGTCGTTCTGCAGCCAGTTCTCGCCGGAGAACGAGGCGGAGGACGCGATGCTCTGCAGCTGCTTCTTCAGCTCGCTGATTTCCGACTGGATCTTGGTCTTGTCGACACCCGGCTCGCTGGCCGCGACCAGCTTGGCCTTGATCTCGTCGACCACGTCGATGGCGCTTTCCAGCGCGGTATAGGCGATGTCGACCTTGGCAGCGCCGAGACCCAGCGAATCCTCGACTGCCGACAGGGCCTTGTTGTCCGAGCGCATGGTCGTGGCGATCGACCAATAGGCGGCATTGTCCTTGGCTTCGGCGACACGGTAGCCCGTCGAGATGCGGTTCTGGGTCGCATCCATCGACCGGTTGGTCGCCTGCAGCGTCTGCAAGGCCGCCATGGCCGCGATATTGGTATTGATGCTGGTCATGACACTCTACCCTCGGTGCTAACTTCGCCCGCATTCCGCTAAGGCGACGCACGGAGGCCCGCCTGCGCTCGCCCCCATTGGTCGTGAAGGTAGTTTGTTAACCTTAATGGGGAGTTAAGGCTGACGACGCGGCAGGCGGAACGCGCCCGGAAAATCGCGTCGTCAGAAGAAGGATCGGACCAGGGATCCGACCAGCATGTTCCAGCCGTCGATCAGGATGAAGAACAGGATCTTGAACGGCAGCGAGATGATGGTCGGCGGCAGCATCATCATGCCCATCGACATGGTCAGCGTGGCGACGATCATGTCGATCACCAGGAACGGCAGCACGATGAGGAAGCCGATCTCGAAGCCGCGGCGCAGCTCTGAGATCATGAAGGCCGGGATCAGCTCCCGCAGATCGACGTCGCGCTCGTCGGCAGCGCCCTGCTCTTCCGGCTCGACCCGCTCGCGGCTGGTGGCCGCCGCGATGTCGCCGAACAGCGTCAGATCTTCCGGCCGCACCTGCGTCAGCATGAAGTCCTTGAACGGCTCGCTGATCCGGTAGAACGCCTCCTCCTCGGTGATCTCGTTGTTCAGCAGCGGCTGCAGGCCGTCGTTCCAGGCCCGGTCGAAGGTCGGCGCCATGACGAAGAAGGTCATGAACAAGGACAGCGAGATCAGGATCAGGTTGGCCGGCGTCGTCTGCAGGCCGAGACCGGTGCGCAGGATCGACAGCGCGATGACGATGCGCGTGAAGGACGTGACCATGACCAGGAGGCCCGGCGCGATCGACAGGATGGTGACGATGCCGAAGAGCTGGACGATGCGGCCGGAGGCGGTCGAGTCGCCGGCCGGCAGGAGGCTGGCGAGATCGGGCAGTCCCGAGGTCTGGGCGGTCTGTGCGAGCGCCGGTCCGGCAAACAGCAGCGCCGCCAGAAAGAGGAGCGTTCTCATTCGGCGATCATCGTCTGGATGAGGTAGTCGACAACGGCGGGCGAGCGCAGCTTGGCGCGCTGGCGCAGATCCTCGCGCAGGTGCATCAGGCCGCGGGTGCCCTCGACCTGGGACAATTGCACCGAGCGCAGGAAGGCCAGCGTGTCGGCCTCGATCTGGGCGGCCAGCACCTCGGGATCGGCCGAGCCGTCGTCGCGATAGACCAGGGCCGCCTCGACGCGGAGCCAGGTCTGGGGCGGCGAATAGATGTTGGTGAGGACCGGCTTGAGCGGCATCAGCTTGAGCGGCAGCTTGTCCGCGCTCTCGGCCAGATCGCCGGCCTCGATGTCGACGATCTCGGCGCCGGGCGCCTCGGCCGGCGCCGCCGTGGCCGCTGCGGGTTCCGGCGAAGCGAGCATCATGCCCAGCACCGCGCCGCCGCCGCCGCCCACGAGCGTCAGTATCGCCACTGCGATCGCCGTGGGGATCAGGCCCCCTGCCTTTTCGGTCTCTTCGTCCGATGCGCCAATGCTGGCCATGCGCCGAACCCTTCCGCTGTTTCGTCGACGGACGGACCCTCATGGTCCAGCCCTGCCCGACGATCGAGCGTTAACGGTTCAGCCTGTCGCGAGACTTGCCTTGACGGCAGCGTCCCCTACTGGATGGCGACGGCGTCGTAGATCTGCTGTCCCCAGCCGGGCTGCTGGACGTCGGTGATCCGGCCGCGGCCGCCATAGGAAATCCGCGCCTCGGCGATCTTGTCGTAGTTGATCGTGTTGTCCGGCAGGATGTCGCGCGGCCGGATGATGCCGGCGATCGACAGCACGCGCACCTCGAAATTGACCCGCACCTCCTGCTGGCCCGAGATGAACAGATTGCCGTTCGGCAGCTTCTGGCCGACGACCGCGGCAACCGACAGGTCGATGTCCTCGGAGCGCTTGATCTTGCCCTTGCCGGTCATGTCGGAGCTGTTGTCCGAGCCGAGCTGGGCGCCCACCGTCGGCAGCGTGTACTGGCCGAGATTGCCGGCCAGATCGAGGCCGGCGGCGATGCCGGACTTGCGCGAGCGTTCGGAATTGTTGTCGATCGAGGCCTGGTCGCGGATGCGGATCTTGACGGTGACGATGTCACCCTCGCTCAGGGCCCGCGGGTCCTGGTAGAAATCGGCCCGGGCGTCGGACCACAGCGAGTGCGACGTATGCGGCTTGCTGGCCGGGAAGGACGCCGGCTGGGCGATGATCGGCGGATATTCGTAGAGCCCCGCACCGACCGGCGAGAGCGACGGCTCGCGCAGCGCGTCGTTGCCGGCTGTCGAACAGCCGGCGAGTGCCGCGACGGCGAGAAGGATCAAGGGCTTCACGTGCGCTTCTCCGCAACCTGCTCGGCGCCCTGCGTGCTGCCGGCCGACGTCTTGGCGACGATGAGCGAGGCGATCTCGGCGGCCACCTTCGGCTCCATCTCGCTGAGGATGTCGCTCGCCAGGCGCGATTTCAGGCGCACCAGCACCGAGGCGGCATCGCTGCGCGAGACGATCGCAAGCTGCGACGCGGCGGCGACGGAATCCATGTTGGTGTAGATGTCGACGACGATCTTGGAGGCGTCGTCGAGGAAGCGCTGACGCTCGGCGAGCCAGGCGTTGTAGTCCTCGCGCTTGGCCTGCAATTCGTCGATCTGCTCGGAGACCGCCGCTTCCAGTTCGGTCAGCTGCTTCTGCTCGAGGGCATAGCGCGCGTCCTGGGCCTTGTCGGCGATGCTCAGGCAATAGGCCTCGACCTCGGTCGAGGGCTTGGGCGGCGTGATCACCTCCCCCTTCGGCCCGACGACCCGCACTTCCTGCGGCGGCAGTTCGTCCGGCTGCACCGGCTTCTTGGCTTCGACCGCATGGGCGGTACCCGCGGCAAGGGAGACGGTGAGGAACAGGGCGAGGCACCGCCAGCGGGGATGGAAAGCCTGGATCATCATTGCACCACGAGTTCGGCCTGAAGGGCGCCGGCCGTCTTGATCGCCTGCAGGATCGCGATGATCCCGGTCGGCTTGAGTCCGATGCGGTTGAGGCCGCGGACGACTGTTTCGAGATCCGCGCCGCCGACGAAGGCGAAATTGCCGCCATCCTCGCGAGCGTCGATGATGGTCTCCGACGTGACGACCGTCTGGCCGTCCGAGAGCGGGGCCGGCTGCGACACCGACGGCATCTCGCTGATCCGCACCGTCAGATTGCCGTGGGTGACGGCGACGAGGGAGATCTGCACGTCCTTGCCGATGATGACGGTGCCGGTGCGCTCGTCGATCACCACGCGGGCCGGCTGGTCCGGTGCGATCCGCAATTCGCCGATCTCGGCGATGAAGCGGGTGCTGGAGACCTCGGACGGGCGCTTGAGATGCACCGTGCGGAAATCCTCCTCGCGGGCCACCGGCTGGCCCCAGCGGCTGCGGGCATAATCGTTGATCACGTCGACGACGCGAATCGAGGTGCGGAAATCGGGATTGCGCAGCTCGATCGCCAGCTTGCCGTCGTCGTTGAAGCCACCGGGCACCTCGCGCTCGACCAGCGCGCCATTGGGCACGCGGCCGGTGGTCGGCACGCCCTGGGTCAGCTTCTCGCTGTCGCCTTCCGAAGCGAAGCCGCTGACGGCGAGCGAGCCCTGTGCGACGGCATAAATCTCGCCATCGGCGCCGTAGAGCGGCGTCATCACCAGCGTGCCGCCCATCAGCGAGGTGGCGTCGCCGAGCGAGGACACGGTCACGTCGATGCGCGAGCCGGTGCCGATAAAGGCCGGCAGCTCGCTGGTCACGGTGACGGCGGCGACGTTCTTGCTGCGCGAGTTCTGCGAGCGGATGTTGACGCCCATGCGGTCGAGCATCGACTGCATCGACTGTTCGGTGAAGGGCGAGTTGCGCATGGAATCGCCGGTGCCCTGCAGGCCGATGACGAGACCGTAGCCGACGAGCTGGTTGGGGCGCACGCCGCGGATGTCGACGATGTCCTTGATGCGCACGCTGCCGCGGGCACTCGCCGCATCGCCGATGACCGGCGCCGGCAGCGACGGCACGCCGCCGCCCGAGCCCGGATAATCGGCCGCCAGGCTGCTGTTCACCAATGCGGCGACCAGGCCGGCAACGAGGATCAGACGCTTGCGGATCATCCCGATATCCTGATGCTTCCGTCCGCCGACACGATGCCGGAGACGATGATGCCGCTGTCGGCATTGCGGACGCGTATGGTCTCGCCGGCGCCGGCCGAGCGCAGCGCGGTCCCCTGGCCGGTGATGACGAGGCCCGCCTCGCTGTAGACGAGGGTGACGGCGGCTCCGGCGCGCACCAGATCCGGCTCCTTCAGGTCGGACAGGCGGATCGCCTTGCCCGGCAGAAGGGTGCGGCGGGCGACCCGGCCGATCAGCGCGCTGTCATCGACGGCATAGAGCCCGATCTTGTCGTCCTTGACGTAGAAGGCCTTGTGGTTGAGGCCCGGCGCGGTGACGCTCTGGCCGGGATAGATGACCGTCGTGGGCACCGGCAGTTCGAGTTCGGCCGCCAGGGCCCGAACCGGAACCGACAGGATGACGAGGGCCGCGAGCGCCAGCGCCACGGCGTAGAGTACGGCCATGACCCGGCCGGGATCGCGCGTACCGCCGCCCATGATTCAGCGAATCCCCTTCGAGACGACGCTCGCCATCTCGTCGGCGGCCGAGATCACCTTGGAGTTCATCTCGTAGGCGCGCTGGGCCGAGATCAGTTCGGAGATTTCCTTCACCGGATCGACGTTGGAATCTTCCAGATAACCCTGCTGGATGGTGGCGTAGCCCTCGTCGCCCGGCACGCCGGCCGTCGGGGCACCCGATGCGATGGTCTCGCGGAACAGATTGCCGCCCTGCGCGGCAAGGCCGGCGTTGTTGGCGAAGGTGGCGAGGGTCAGCTGGCCGAGCTCTTCCAGATCGGCGGCACCGCCGACGCGGGCGAAGACCTGGCCGCTCTCGTTGACGATGACCTCGCTGGTGTTGGCCGGCACGGTGATCGCCGGATCGACGAGCAGGCCGTCGAGGGTCACGAGCTGGCCGTCGCCATTGGTGTTGAAGGCACCGTCGCGGGTGTAGAGGATCTCGCCGCCCGGGCCCTGGACCTGGAACCAGCCCTCGCCGTTCAGGGCGAGATCGAGCTTGTTGCCGGTCTGGTTGAGCGTGCCCTGGATATGCAGGTTGCGGATGGCCGCGAGCCGCGTACCGAGGCCGAGCTGGGCACCCTCGGGCACCACGCCCTGACCGCCGCGAGCCGCGACGCCCTGGGCGCGCTCGACCTGGTAGAGCAGATCGGTGAACTCGGCACGGGCCCGCTTGAAGCCGGTCGTGTTGATGTTCGCGATGTTGTTGGCAATGACCTCGACATTGGTCTGCTGCGCATTCATGCCGGTCGCGGCGATCGCAAGGGCTCGCATCGGATGCTTCCTTCAGGACGGTGTACCCGGTCCCCATCGATGCGGGGCGCCGTGGAAAGTTTCAGGTGGCGGAGACCGCCGGATCAGATCGCCATCCGCGACAGTTCCATGTAGGCGCTGACCGCCTTGTCGCGGATCGAGACCGCGGTCTGCAGCGTGCGTTCGGCTTCCATGACCGCCTCGACGACGGCCTGGGTGGTCGCCTGGCCGTTGATCCCACGGATCGAGGTGGCCTCGGCGGACTGGACGGTGGTGACGGCGTCCTTGGCGATCTGCGACAGGACGGCGCTGAAATCGGCGCCGGCGCCCTGCGGGGTCGCGGTTGCGCCGGTGGTGGCGAGGCCGGCATCCACGCTGCCGGTCTGGATGCGGGGCAGGCTCGCTCCGATAGCAGGAATCATGGTCAGCTCCTCAGCAGGTCGATGGTCATGTTGATGATTTCACGCGCCTGTTTCACCACCTGGATGTTGGCTTCGTAGGAGCGGTTGGCTTCGCGCATATCGGCCATCTCGACCAGCATCCGCACATTCGGCATCTTCACGTAGCCGTCGGCATTGGCGGCCGGATTGCCGGGATCGCTTTCCAGGATGAACGGCGTGTCGTCGCGGCCGACCTTGTCGACCGAGACCATCTGGGCGCCCGAAACCCGGTCGAGTTCGCTCTGGAAGCTGACCATCTTGCGCTGATACGGGTCGCTGCCGGGCGTCGTGCCGGTGGTCTGCGCATTGGCGATGTTCTCGGAGACGATGCGCATGCGCGTCGATTGCGCCTGCAGGCCGCTGGCGGCGATCTTCAGAGACGAGAGCAGTGGATCGGCCATCGGGTTATCCCTTCGCGGACATGATGAGCATGCGGTGGAACGACTTCACCACCGAGGTGCCGAGGGCGTATTCGCGCGACACTTCGCCGGCCTTCAGCATTTCCTGCGGCAGGCTGACGGAGTTGCCCGAATGCTTGACGCTCCAGGGCATCTCGTTGACGACGTCGGAACCGCCGCCCGCACTGTCCATCGAGGCCAGATGCATGGCCTGCGACCGCGACATGCGCAGCGCCGTGGCGTCGAGCGCCTCGGTGAAGGACGAGAGATCCTTGGAGGTGTAGCCGGGCGTGTCGACATTGGCGACGTTCTCGGCGACCACCGTCTGGCGCTGGGCCAGATAGGCGGTGCGCTGCGATGCGAGCCCGAAGATGTAGAGACTATCCATGACGATCCGCGCTGAAAACTTGCGACGGGTCCAGCCTTAGGACGAGGCGCTTGTCCGAAGCTTGATGGATCGGCAGGAACGACTTGAAATGAAACGGCAGGGGGAAAGTATTGCCCGCAGGAGGCCAGAATCCCGCATCCGCGGCATGGCGCGCGGAGCGGGGCTGGTGCGGGACTTGCGGAGAGGGATCGGAGCGGTCCGCCGGACCGCCCGGATCAGGACGCGCGCGGCTTCAGATGCGCGTCGTGGATGGCGTTTTCCAGACGCTCGACGCCCTCGTCGGGGCAGGCCGGGCTGTCGAAGGAGATGTAGGTGATGTCGACGGCCGCGGTGGCGGCGCCCAGCTCGAGCTGGAAATGCGCGGTCACACCGTCATAGACGAATTCCAGCGCCAGGCAGACGATCGGCACCGTGCCCCACGACACCCGGACATGGCCGGAATTGGCGAAGCGCAGGACACCTGGCTTGAGAAACAGCTCCGCCGAGGAGGTCACGATGTCGGACAGATTGCCGTAGCGCTCCAGTCGCAGGAAGGCGATGTAATCGACCACTTCGACCAGCCGCAGCTCGGCGGCGACTTCCTTGATGCCTTCGGCGAGCGCGCGCTCCCGGGACAAGGTCCTGTGCTTGCGAATATCCAGCATGGCTACGCTGTAGCAACTCCTACCTTGGATCCCGTGCGGGAGTGGAGGAAATAGATGATCTCAGCGATCGCCTTGAAGAACTGGGGCGGAATCATCTGATCGATTTCGACATGATCGTACATCGACCTTGCCAAGAGCTTGTCTTCGATCACCGGAACATCGTTGGCTTCGGCGATTTCACGAATCTTCAACGCGACCAGATCGGCGCCCTTGGCGACGACCATCGGAGCGCCGCCCTCTTCGCGATTGTAGCGCAGCGCGATCGCGTAATGGGTCGGGTTGGCGATCACCAGGGTGGCCAGCGGCACGTCGGCCATCATGCGGCGGCGCACCCGGTCGCGACCGATCTGGCGCTGGCGCGCCTTGATCTGCGGATCGCCCTCGGCCTGCTTGTTCTCGTCCTTGATTTCCTGCTTCGACATCATCAGGTCGCGGCGCCAGTGGAACCGGGTCATGGCCAGGTCGGCGGCGACGAGGACGATGGTGGCGATCGAGATGCCCGACAAGAGCTTCATCGCCATCTGCAGGATCAGCTCGGGCACCAGCACGGGGTCCGCGAACATGGCCTGCATCATCGTCGGGAAGCTCGACACGAGCAACATGCTAACGACGACGCCGATGGTGATGAACTTGAACACCGCCTTGCCGAACTCCGTCAGCCCGCGCAGGCCGAAAATGCGCGTGAAGCCGGATGCCGGCGACACGTTCGACCATTTTGGACGAATGCGCTCGATATTGATCTGGGGCGGATTCTGCAGGACAGAAGAGATGACGCCGCCGGCGACGAAGAGCCCTGCGGCCGGCAGGATGAACCAGACGGCCTCGCGGGCCAGCATGTGCAGGACGTGTAGAGCATCGGCACTCGTATCCAAATCCCACTGGAGCGGGTTCTCGAACGTCGTCTGCAGCGACAGCAGGAGGCGCTGGACGCCCTCACGGGCCTGCAGGGCGATGAACGCCATGATGGCCAGAAGCGAGGCCAGAATAGGCGCTTCCCGCGAAACCGGAAGGTTGCCCTTCTCGACCGCGTCGCTGATCTTCTTCTCGGTCGGGAACTCTGTTTTTGAGGATTTGTCCTCGCTATCCGACACTGGCGATTAAGCTCCGCAGGTGTTGACGTTCAGTGAAGAGAACGGCTTTCCCGGCCGATGACGGGAAAGCCGTGGAGGACACGCGGCGCTTTCGCGCCGCTATGCTTCGGATTCGCCGTGCAGATCCAGCTTGCCCTGGCTCCACAGCTCGAGCGCCGTGCTGGCCACCTGGCGGCGGGCGCGATCGATGTCGGCCGCCGGCTTTTCGTCGCCGCGCTTGAACTCAGCCTCGACCATGCGCCGCGAACGGGCGCTGAGCGAGGACAGTGCGGCCTCCTTCAGCTCTTCGCTCGCGCTCACAAAGGCGGTGATGATCACCTCCGTGTCGATCGCATCGAACAGCACCATGCGGGCGCGCTTGTCGAGCGCCACGATGTCGTCGAAGGCGAAGAGCAGGTTGCGGAGCTTCTCGGCATCCTTCGGCGAGGTCTGGTCGAGCATCACGATCAGGTCGTCGGCATGGCTCTTCGACATGCGGTTGACGATGTCGGCGAGGATCGTGTGGCTGCTCTGCTGCTCGCCCCTGTCCGGCGACGCCAGATAGGCCTGCCGCAGATGGACCTCGAGCAGGCGCTGCACCGGCCGCGTCAGCGACTTCAGCGTCAGCACCCGGCGCATGACGTCATGCCGGAAGGCCGGATCGAATTCGCGGGCGACGGTCGCCGCCGTGTCGGGCCGGATCTTCGACAGGAGCACGGCCACGACATGCGGGTGTTCGCGCGACAGCCGCGGCGCGAGGATCTCGCCCTGCAGCTCGGCGACCGAATCCCAGACATTGCGGGAATCGCGCTCGGCAGCCTTCGCGCCGTCGTCGCCTTCGCCGGGCGACACCGAGAAGATCGTCTCGAATTCTTCTTCCGACAGCGATTCCTTGAGCAGATTGGTCATCTGCTGGGACGGCGCATCCAGCCCCGGCGCCTTCTTGAAGGCGTCCTGGAACTCGTCGACCAGCTCGGCGATCTGTTCGGGCGTGACCGATTGCAGACCGGCCGCGCTTTCCTTCAGAAGCTTGATCTCGCTGGCGGAGAAATGCTTGAGCAACCGGGACGTGCCGGGTGCTCCGAGGGTAAGGAGCAGAACAGCCACGCGGGCCTTGCCGCTTGCCGGCAGTTCCGGAACGTTATCCTGAAAAGCGGCGATCATCGACATGATCGTCAGGCTGCCCGCTGGTTCTTGGCGGCAATGCGCGCGCCCGGCTTGGCGACCTCGGTGAGGGTGACGCCGAAGCGCTGCTCGTCGTTGTCGAGGACGACGATCTCGCCGCGGGCGATGACACGACCGTTGATGATCACGTCGACCGGGTCGCCGACCTTGCTCTCCAGCTTGACCACCGCGCCACGACCCAGGTCGAGCACTTCGGCGACGGTCATGCTGGTCGAGCCGAGCACGATGTGCATCGTGACCTGCAGATCCTTCACCAGGTCCAGATCCATCCGGCCGGTGCCCAGGTCAGCGCTGCTGGTGGCGAAGTTGTCGTCGGTCATGGCGTTTTCGTCCTTGGGTCTTCAGCCGTCCGCATCATGCGGGGGCCGTGTCACACGGGAGTGATCAATCCGATTTAGCCGGCCAGACTGGCGTGAAGCCTGCGATCGGTCCATTCGCCTGCCGGCGGCAGGACGCGATGGACGCGGCCGGCCTCGGCACGGCGCGGCAGCGCGTCCGCCTCGACGATCAGACGCTCGAGCCGGTCGGTGGCGTCGTCGGCTTCGGTAATCCGCAATTCCAGGCGGCGCAGCGTCTCGACGCCCTCGTGCTTCAGCCCGACCACCACTTCGGCGGCGCGGGTGATCGAGGCATCGGCCTGCGCCAGCGAGGCGGAGAGCGCGCTTTCCGAGGAGCGCAGGGTCCGCAGCTCGCGCTGCATGCGGGTGCAGCGGAACGCCGTCACGACCAGCGCCACGACGAGAGCGAAATCAAGCAGATAGGATATCATCAATAAACTCCTCGGCGGGGTCGATGCGCTCTTCGATGCGGACGACGTAGGAATCGCGCGAGCGGCCCATATGGGCGCGGAACAGCGGCTGGTCCTCGCATTCGATGGCGATCAGGCTGTTGGCGCTGACATCCAGCGGAATGGTGTCGCCAACGGCGAAGCCGGCGATCGTTCCCAGGTCGATCTTCTTCTTGGTGACGATGGCACTGAGACGAAGATCGCTCTTGGCGAAGCTTTCCTTGATGGCGTTCGACCAGCTTTCCTCGCGATCCGGCGGCGGCATCTTCGGCGGCTCGCGCAGGAAGCGGAGATGCGGCGCGAAGAGCGCGCCCGGCAGCGCGAAGGTGATGGTCGTCGACAGCGAGGCGACCGTCAGATCGAAGCGGAACAGGATGAACCGGTCGGTCTCGCCGGCGAGCTGCTCGCCGAGTTCGGCCGCGTTGATGATGTTGCCCACCGACAGGCGCAACTCGCCGATCATCTCGAACACCGACAATGCGGAGTCGGCGATGGTCGCCAGCCCCAGCTTGACGATGCTGCGGTCAAGATCGGTCGGCGTGCGCGGCGGGGTTCCCGGCGGTGACGGCTCGGCGGCGAAGAGCGCGGAGATCAGGGCCTCCAGCGCCTCGTGGTCGAGCATCGCATAGCCGGGGCTGCGAAAACGCGGCGACGACAATGGCGCGTACATGGTGCCGTCGTCTTCGGCCTCGTCGAGCTCGGGACCGAAATCCGATTCCACCTCGCGAAGCGTCAGGTCGAGGCTCGCGCCGGCGATCGCGGAGATCTTGGTCGCGGCCGAGGCGGCCCAGGTCTCGGCCATGTGCTTGAGGCGCGGCAGGCGCCGGGGTTCGAATTCGGCGGCATTGCGAAGGCGTTCGCCGACATCCGCACCGCTGATCTGTTCGGTCTGGCTCATCGGATCAGGCTCCACCGCCGATGGTCTCGGTCTCGACCTGGTCGATGGACGGGCGGTCGTAGGCAGAGATGGTCTTGCGGCCGTATTCGAGGGCGACCTGCGGGATGGCGCCGTTCATGTAGGCGATCAGCGTGGAGCGCACGATGACGAAGACGCGGATGTTCTTCTCGCGCACCGACTTCACCTTGGTGGCGACCGGGCCGACCACGCCATAGGAGAAGAAGATGCCGGCGAAGGTGCCGACGAGGGCCGCGCCGATCAGGTGACCGAGCACTTCCGGCGACTGGTCGAGCGCGCCCATGGCCTTGATGACGCCGAGAACGGCGGCGACGATGCCCAGTGCCGGCAGGCCGTCGGCCATGTCCTGGAGCGCGTGCTTGGGCTTGAGCCGGTCCGAGGAGATCGTCTGGATCTCTTCTTCCATCAGCGCCTCGATCTCGTGCGGACGCGCGTTGCCGATGATGATGAGGCGGCAATAGTCGCAGATGAAGTGGACGAGCGACTCGTCCTTCATCAACTCCGGATAGGCCTGGAAGATCGGCGACTCCTTCGGCTCGTCGATATGCGCCTCGACCTCGCCGCGCGACTTGGAGCGCATCTCGCGCATCAGCTGATGCAGGAGTGCCAGCACCTTCAGATAGTCGTTCTGCGTGGGCACCTTGTTGGCGAAGGCTTCCTTGACCGCCTTGCCGGTGTCCTTGACCACCTTGGTGGGGTTGGCGACCAGGAAGGTTCCGATCGAGGACCCGAGAATGATGACGTACTCGAACGGCTGCACGAGAACGCCGAGATGGCCACCCATGGCGACGAAGCCGCCGAGAAGGCAGCTCAAGGTGACGATCAGTCCGACTACAATGCCCATGCGGCCCCCGAATGCGAATGTTGCAGACCACCGGTAGGAAGTACCGCTTGTGCGAGCCTTGCCCCCGCACCAATCCGGCGGCGCTGGCGGCCGGATCGGGCTGGAACGGCGCGTGGCGACAGGCTGGCGCAAGGGTGAGCCCGGATTTTCACGGCATACATTCTTCTACCGGAGGCCCGTATGCCGGCCGCAACCAACCGATCGACCCTCAAACGCCGCGATATGACCGGCGCCATCGTCAGCATGGCCGGACGGGCCCGCATCGAGCGCGTTCTTGACCGGTCGACCCTGTCCGCCGGTTCGGCCGCCATTTCCGGTCTCCTCCAAGACAGTCGGGATATCTGACGATGGAAACTGCTCTTCCAGTCGCCCTGTCGGCGCAGCTCGCCATGTCGAAGCGACTCGACACCATTGCCCACAACGTCGCCAATTCGCGCACGACGGGCTTTCGCGCCGAGGAGATCAAATTCGAGGAGCTGATTTCGCTCAGCGCGCCCGAGCCGGTCTCCTTCGCCTCCGAGGGCACCACCTATTTCTCCACCCGCTCCGGCGAGATGACCCAGACCGGCAATCCGCTGGACATGGCCGTGGACGGCGACGCCTTCTTCGCCTTCCAGGGGCCGAACGGGCCGGTCTACACCCGCGACGGTCGCATGCGGATCAATGCCCAGGGCATGGTCGAGACGATCAGCGGCTATCCGCTCGTCGATGTCGGCGGCGCGCCGCTGCAGGTCGATCCGAATGCTGGCCCGGTGACCATCACCCGCGACGGCATGATCACCCAGAACGGCGCCCAGGGGGGCGCCGTCGGCCTGTTCCAGCTGCCGGCCGGCGCCAAGCTGACGCGCTTCGAGAATTCCGGCCTGATCCCGGATCGCGCCGCCGTGCCGATCGTGGAATTCGCCGATGTCGGCGTGATTCAGGGTTTCCAGGAAGGCTCGAACGTCAATCCGATGCTCGAGATCAGCCGGCTGATCTCGCTGCAGCGCGCCTTCGAGAACGCGTCCAACCTCGTGCAGAGCTCGGAGCGCACGCTGGATGACGCGGTCAAGACGCTTGGGACGAACTCGTGACGGCTGCGCCGACCTCCGGTTCCGGCCAGACCCGGCTCGACGATCATTGCCTGTCGATCACCGGCCACATCATCGACGTCTCGCCGCAGGCCTTCCGCGTCGCGGGCCTGTCGCCCTTCGTGCGGCTGGGCGACCGCATTGCCTGCCCGGGCGATGATGGCGACGCCATCGGCGAAGTGGTGCGCATCGAGCAGGGCAGCCTGACCGTCAAACCCTTCGCCAACCGCTTCGTGCGCGGCGTCAAGGCGCAGGCCCGTCAGATCGGGCCCTTCATGGTCTCGCCCTCGCGCAGCTGGAAAGGCCGCGTTCTCGACGCCTTCGGCCGGCCGACCGACGGCAAGGGGCCGGTAACCGAAGGCGACGATCCGCGCCGCGCCGACGCGCCGCCGCTTCCCGCCATGCAGCGTGGCCGCACCGGCAAGCCGGTCGCCACGGGCGTGCGCGCCCTCGACATCTTCACGCCGCTGGTCCGCGGCCAGCGCATCGGCATCTTCGCCGGCTCCGGCGTCGGCAAGTCGACGCTGATGAGCATGCTGGCCCGCGCCAAGGGCTTCGACACCGTGGTGGTCGCCCTCGTCGGCGAGCGTGGCCGCGAAGTGCGCGAATTCCTCGAAGAGACCATGGCCGGCAATCTGTCCAAGGTCGTGACCATCGTCGCCACCGGCGACGAGAGCCCGATGATGCGGCGCCTGGCGCCGCGCACCGCCACCAGCGTCGCCGAATATTTCCGCGACCGGGGCGACAGCGTCCTCTTGATCGTCGACAGCGTCACCCGCCTCGCCCATGCCGCCCGCGACGTGGCCCTTGCCGCCGGCGAGCCGCCGGTTGCGCGCGGCTATCCGCCGAGCGTCTTCTCAGAACTGCCGCAGCTCCTGGAGCGCGCCGGACCGGGGCTCGAAGGCTCCGGCTCGATCACCGGCATCTTCTCGGTGCTGGTCGATGGCGACGATCACAACGATCCCATCGCCGACGCCATCCGCGGCACGCTGGATGGCCATATCGTGCTGGACCGCGCGATTGCCGAACAAGGCCGGTTCCCGGCGGTGGACGTCCTGAAATCCATCTCGCGCCTTGCCGACCGGGCCTGGAACCCGCAGGAGCGCGAGCTCGTCAGCCGCCTGCGCAGCATGATCTCGCGCTACGAGGACACGCGCGATCTGCGTCTTCTCGGCGGCTATCAGCGGGGCAGCGACCAGACGCTCGACCAGGCCGTCGATCTGGTGCCGCATGTCTACGAGCATCTCGTCCAGCATCCGGAGGAAGGGCCCTGCAAGCAGCCCTTCGAGGATCTGAGCGCGCGGCTGAAGAAGAGCTTCCAGCCTCCCGCTCCCGTCGTCCCCGCGGGTCCGGGCAAGCCCGCCGTCGGCTGATCGGCCCGCTTCTGTGACATTCAGCCATAGCTGAACGATTTGCCTGCGTTCAGTCTTGATTGAACGGCCCGGCGCACGTATCTGCGCCGGATGAACATCGTCCTCGATCCCCAGTCCGTCCCGGCCGACGACGGCAGCGCCGTGCGCGCGCATTTCGTCGACCGCATGGGCCATCATCTCGAAGTGGAAGGCCTGCCGCGGATCGCGGGCCGTCTGTTCGGCTATCTTATCCTTGCGCCCGAACCGGTGAGCTTCGGCGCGCTGGCCGAGACGCTCGGCGTCAGCCGCGGTTCGATCTCGACCAATGCCCGGCTCCTCGAGAGCAAGGGGCTGATCGAGCGGATGGCCGTGCCGGGCGAGCGCCAGGACTTCTTCCGCCTCGCCGAGCGCCCTTATGCGAACATGATGCGCGGCATCATCGCGCGGATGCAGGACATGCTCGCCACCCTTGCCGAGACCGCCGATGCCCTGCCCGGCGATGCCGCCATCGAGCGCGCCCGGCTCGACGAGGCACGCCAGTTCTTCGAAACGTCGGTCTCCGCCTTTGCCGACATCGCCGCGCGCCTCGCCGATCAGCCTGTGCCCGCGCAAACCCCGGACGACCGATGACCAGCACCGACGAAAACCGGACGCAGACACCGGCCGCCGACACCGCGCCCCCCGCCAGGGAACCGAGGTCCTATGCCGGCTGGCTGGCGACCCTCTTCGTTCTCGCCCTCGTGGCGTGGATGGGCTCGGGCTATCTCTACCCCGCCGAGGACACCGCCACGGCGCCGCAGGCGCGCCAGCAGCAGCCCTTCACCGTCGAGGCCTTCGCCTCGACCGCCAAGGCGGTGACCCAGTTCGTCGCCGCCGAGGGGCAGGTCTCGCCCGACCGCATCACCCCGGTGCGTGCCAAGGTCGGCGGCACGGTGGAAGAGGTGCTCGTCGCCAAGGGCGATTTCCTCGAGGAAGGCACACTGATCGCCCGGATCGCGCTCGACGATCGCAGCGCCCAGGTCGCCCAGGCCGAGGCCGAGCTGTCGCGCCGCCAGGGCGAGTACGACCGGGTCTCGGGCCTGGCCGATCGGGGCTATTCGACCGCCGCCGAAGTAGAGGCCGCGCAGGCCGAACTCGCCAGCGCCAAGGCGGCACTGGCAGCGATCCGGCAGACCACCGGCGATACCGAGATCCGCGCGCCGATCACCGGCGTGCTCGACGCCTTCGACCTCGATCTCGGCGAGTTTGTCGCCGCCAGCGCCGAGATCGGCCAGCAGATCGACATCGACCCCCTGACCGTGGACGTGCAGATCGCCCAGCAGAATGTCGGCAAGGTCCGGGTCGGCCAGCCGGCCGCCGTCACCTTCATCACCGGCGAGGCGCGCGAGGGCACGGTGCGCTACATCGCGGCCAATGCCGATACCGCCACCCGGACCTTCCCGGTGGAGGTTGTGGTCGAAAATCCCGACCGCGACATCCCGGCCGGCATTTCGGCGCAGGTCCGCATCCCCACCGGCGAGACGCCGGCGCATTTCATCTCCGCGGCCCTCCTGGCCCTCGGTCCGGACGGCACGCTCGGCGTCAAGGCGGTCGGCGAAGACGACGTCGTCAGCTTCCACCCGATCGAACTGGTGCGCGCCGAGACCGACGGCATCTGGGTGAGCGGACTGCCCGAAGAGCTGCGCATCATCTCGGTTGGCCAGGGTTTTGTCGCGGCCGGCGAGACCGTGCGCGTCGTAGCGCCCGAACCGGGTAAGCCTGGCGAGCCGGAGACGGCGGCGGATCCGCAGGTGGAGCTTCCCGAACCGGCCCCCGACATCGTTGGCGAGACGGTGAGCGAACAGGAACAGGGCAACGGCAGGATCGTGGCGCAGGGCGATGCCGACGCCGACATGCCGGAGGCCGCGACCACCGAAGAGAGCACGGAGACCGCGTCGATCGCCCCGCAGACTGCCGCCGAGATCGAAACGTCGCTGGAGGCCTTGCCGGTGCGGGCGCTGCAGCAGCGACTGCAGACGCTCGGCTATTCGCCCGGCACCGTCGACGGCGTTCTCGGCGCATCGACCCGTGCGGCCATCCGCGCCTATCAGCGCGACAACGGCATGGAGGTGACCGGCGAGGTGACGCCGGCGCTGGCGGGCGCGCTGCTTCTCGACGACGCCGCGGAGACGGCCCGATGAGAGCCCTCATCGACGCCGCCTTCGACCGGTCGCGCACGGTCCTTCTGTTCCTCATCCTGGTGCTGATCGCCGGTGTCGCCGGCTATCAGGCGATCCCGAAGGAATCCTCGCCCGACATCCCGATCCCGGTGATGTATGTCAGCGCGGTGCTGGAAGGCATCTCGCCGGAGGACAGCGAGCGCCTGCTGGTGCGGCCGCTGGAGACCGAGCTGTCGTCGCTCTCAGGCCTCGACGAGATGGAAGCGCACGCCTCCGAGGGCTTCGCCTCGGTGCAGCTGAAGTTCGAGGCGGGCTTCGACGCCGACGAGGCACTGACCGACGTCAAGGACGCCGTCGACCGCGCCAAGCCGAACATGCCGGCCGAGGTCGACGAGCCGGTGGTCACCGAGGTGAACACCTCGCTGTTCCCGATCCTGACCGTCGTCCTGTCGGGGCCGATCCCCGAGCGGTCGCTGGTCAACATCGCCGGCGACCTCAAGGACGATCTGGAAGCCCTGTCGGGCGTTCTGGAGATCGACATCGGCGGCGAGCGCGAAGAGCTGATGGAGGTCCTGATCGACCCCACGGTCTTCGAGACCTACAATCTCTCCTTCGACGAGCTGGTCAGCCAGATCAGCCGCAACAACCGGCTGATCGCCGCCGGCGCGCTCGACACCGGGGCCGGACGCATCGTCCTCAAGGTGCCCGGCCTGATCGAGGACGCGCAGGACGTGCTCGACCTGCCGATCAAGGTCGACGGCTCGACGGTGCTGACCTTCAAGGACGTCGCCATCGCGCGGCGCACCTTCGAGGACCCGGAGGGCTTTGCCCGCATCGACGGCGAGCCGTCGCTGGCCTTGGAAGTGAAGAAGCGCTCCGGCGCCAACATCATCGAGACGGTGGACGCCGTGCGCGAAGTGGTCGCGCGCCAGAAGGAAGCCTGGCCCGAGACGGTGAGCGTGCGCTACCTGCAGGACGAGTCCGAGCAGGTAAAGACCATGCTCGGGGACCTGGAGAACAACGTCATCTCGGCCATCGTCCTGGTGATGATCGTCATCGTCGCGGCGCTCGGCTTCCGCACTTCTGTGCTGGTCGGCCTGTCGATCCCGGGCTCCTTCCTCGCCGGCATCGCGATCCTCTGGCTCGCCGGCTACACGATGAACATCATCGTCCTGTTCTCGCTGATCCTCGTGGTCGGCATGCTGGTCGACGGGGCCATCGTCACCACCGAGCTTGCCGACCGGCGGCTTCTGGAGGGCGCCTCCCCGCGCGACGCCTATCGCCAAGCAGCCAAGCGCATGGCCTGGCCGATCATCGCCTCGACGGTGACGACGCTGGCCGTGTTCCTGCCGCTTCTGTTCTGGAGCGGGATCGTCGGCGAATTCATGAAATTCCTGCCGATCACGGTGATGATCACCCTCGCCGCGTCTTTGTTCATGGCGCTGGTCTTCATCCCCGTCCTCGGCGGTATGATCGGCAAGGCCCAGCCGATGCCGGCGCGCCAGCGCGCGGCCATCGAGGCCGCCGAGACCGGCGACATGTCGCAGATCGGCGGCTGGACCGGCACCTATCTGCGCGTCCTGCGCAGCGCCGTGAAGGCGCCCTTCGCCACGCTCGTCATCGCCACCGTCCTGCTCGTCGGCGCCTTCTACGGCTATTCGCAGCACGGCAAGGGCGTCGAGTTCTTCCCGTCGATCGAGCCGGAATTCGCCCAGGTGCAGATCCGCGCCCGCGACAATTTCTCGATCTTCGAACGCGACGCGCTGGTGCGCCGGGTCGAGAACCGGCTGCTCGGCATGGAGGAGGTGCAGACCGTCTATGCCCGCACGCTCAGCGAGGGCGGCGCCCGCCAGGTCGGCGCCGACGTCATCGGCACCGTCCAGCTCGAGCTCGACGAGTGGGACGAGCGGCGCAAGGCGACCGCGATCTTCGACGACATCCGCGCCCGGGTCGCCGATATTCCCGGCATCACCGTCCAGGTGCAGCAGGAGCAGAACGGCCCGGCCAGCGGCAAGCCGGTCAATCTCAAGCTGCTCGGTCCGTCGCTGGAGACGCTCGCCGACGGCATCGCCACGGCGCGTGGGCTGATGGAGGAGATCGGCGGCTTCACCAACGTCACCGACACACGCCCCCTGCCCGGCGTCGAATGGCAGCTGCAGGTCAACCGCGAGGAGGCCGCGCGCTACGGCGCCGACGTCTCGCTGCTCGGCCAGGCCGTCCGGCTGCTGACCGCCGGGATCGAGGTCTCCAACTATCGGCCCGAGGATGCCGGCGGCGACGGCGAGGTGCCGATCCGTGTGCGCTTCCCAGCCGGCGACCGGACGCTGGAGCGGCTGCAGGATCTGCGGATCCCCACCGCGCAGGGGCTCGTGCCGATCCGCAACTTCGTCTCCTTCAAGCCGGCGCCCAAGGTCGGCACGATCATCCGCATCGACCAGCGCCGGGTCATGGCGGTGGAGGCGGACGTCGCCGAGGGTCTGCTGGTCAACGACCAGATCGTCGCCCTGCGGCAGGCGCTGGAGCAGGCCAGCCTGCCGCCCGGTGTCGATTTCCGCTTCGGCGGCGAGGCGGAGGACCAGGCGGAAGCGATGAGCTTCCTCGCCGGCGCCTTCGGCGCGGCGATCTTCCTGATGTTCCTGGTGCTGGTGACCCAGTTCAACTCGATCTACCAGGCCATCCTGGTGATGAGCGCCATCGTGTTCTCGACGGCCGGGGTATTCTACGGACTGCTCCTCACCGGACGGCCCTTCGGCGTGGTGATGGGCGGCATCGGCGTGATCGCGCTGGCCGGCATCGTGGTCAACAACAACATCGTCCTGATCGACACCTACAACGACCTGCGGCGCTCGGGCCAGCCGCCGCTGGAAGCGCTGTTGCGCACCGGCGCCCAGCGTCTGCGGCCGGTGTTTCTGACCTCGATCACCACCGTTCTGGGGCTGATGCCGATGGTGATCGGCGTCAATATCGACTTCATCCACCGCACCATGGCGTTCGGCGCGCCCTCGACCCAGTGGTGGACGGAACTGTCGAGCGCCATCGCCGGCGGGCTGACCTTTGCCACGGTGCTGACGCTGGTGCTGACCCCGGCCATGCTGATGCTGGGCGAATGCCTGGTCGCCTGGTTCAGGCGCAAGCGCGGCGAGGACGTGCCAAGCCCGCTCATTGGCGATCCGCTGGCCAAGCACGCGCCGGCGCCGGCAAGCGCCGCGCCCGCCCCCGCCTGACGCCGCTTCACCGGTGACGACGCCGCGCGCGGTCGATCCACGCGGCTCCCAGCATGCAGAAAGGCCGGGGACATGCCCCCGGCCTTTCGCTTGTCCGTACTGACCGGCAGGCGGTCAGTCCATCTCGGCAGCCTTGTCGGTGACGACGCTGGTCCAGGCGCCCTCGGGCTCCTTGGTGATCACCGGGTCGGAGCCGCCCGACATCAGGACGCCGACGGTGTTGTCGGCCGCCGCCGTGTCGAGCGCGCCGTCGTCACCGAGGAGCTTGGCGATCTCGCCCATCATGAAGGTCTGGTGCGCCATCGTCTGGGCACCGGTCATGTCGTTGTCGAGAACGATCTCGGCCGCCTCTTCCGGGTTTTCGGCCGCATAGGACCAGCCCTTCATCGACGCCTTCACGAAGCGGGCATAGGCATCCACCATCTCCGGCTTCTGCAGATCCTCCTCGAGGACATAGAGGCCGTCCTCGAGCGTCGCGACGCCCTGGTCGGTGTAGTTGAACACCACCAGTTCCTCGGCCGGGATGCCGGCGTCCAGAACCTGGCCGTATTCGTTGTAAGTCATGGTGGAGATGCAGTCGGCCTGCTTCTGGATCAGCGGGTCGACATTGAAGCCCTGCTTGATGACGGTGACGCCCTCGTCGCCGCCTTCGGTCGACAGGCCGAGTTGCGACATCCAGGACAGGAACGGATATTCGTTGCCCGAGAACCAGACGCCGAGGGTCTTGCCCTTGAAGTCGGCAGGCTTCTCGATGCCGGTCTCCTTGCGACAGGTCAGCATCATGCCCGAGCGCTCGAAGGGCTGGGCGATGTTGACCAGCGCGACGCCCTTTTCGCGGGCGGCCAGCGCCGACGGCATCCAGTCGACGACGATGTCGGCGCCGCCGCCGGCCAGCACCTGGACCGGGGCGATGTCGGGTCCGCCCGGCTTGATGGTGACGTCGAGATCGGCCTCCTCGTAGAAGCCCTTCTCCTTGGCGACGTAATAGCCGGCGAACTGCGCCTGGGTGACCCATTTGAGCTGCAGCGTCAGCGCATCCTGCGCCATTGCAGGCATTGCCAGACCAAGACCTGCCAACGCCACCGTGGCGCCTGCCAGTAGCTTCCTCATGCGCATTCTCCTTTGCTGCTGCGTTGCGTCGCCGCCTAGCCCTTGCGGTAGGACGGATGCCAGAAAGTCGTGATCCGCTCGATGACGGACAGAATGCCATAGGTCAGCGAACCGGCGAGCGCGGCGACCGCGATCTCGGCCCAGACCATGTCGGTGTTCATCCGGCCGATCTCGGCCGAGATGCGAAAGCCCATGCCGACGATCGGCGTGCCGAAGAACTCCGCCACGATTGCACCGATCAGGGCGAGGGTCGAGTTGATCTTCAGCGCGTTGAAGATGAAGGGCATGGCCGCCGGCAGCCGCAGCTTCAGAAGGCTCTGCCAGGGGCCCGCGGCGTAGGTGCGCATCAGGTCGCGCTCCATCGCGCCGGCCGCCGAGAGGCCGGCGACGGTGTTCACCAGCATGGGGAAGAAGGTCATCACCACGACCACGGCGGCCTTGGACGGCCAGTCGAAGCCGAACCACATCACCATGATCGGCGCGACGCCGACGATGGGCAGCGCCGAGACGAGATTGCCGACCGGCAGGAGCCCGCGCTTGAGGAAGGACGAGCGATCCACCAGCACGGCCACGGCGAAGCCGCTGGCACAGCCGATGACGTAGCCCGCCACCACCGCTTTCAGGAAGGTCTGGACGAAGTCGACCCACAGGATCGGCAGCGAGTTGGCGATCCTGACACCGATGTCGGACGGGGCAGGCAGCAGCACGATCGGCACCTGTAGCGCCCGCACCACGAACTCCCAGAGGAACAGCAGCGAGACGCCGAAGACGACCGGAATGAGCACTTGGAGCGCGACGTGCCCTGCCCGCCCCCGCGGTTCGATCGCGGCGAGACTGACGGTCAGCCGCCAGGAGGCGGCCCAGAAGGCGAGGATCGCCAGGATCAGAAGCGGGCCACGCTGGTTCACGCCGAGCAGCGCCAGAGCGGCAATTGCCGCCATCGCCGCAAGGCCGCTAGTCAGGGCGATCGCGCCGGGACCGGGGCCGGCGCCGTTCCGCGCGGCGCTCATGGCCGGGCCCCCATGCGCTTGAGCGACGCCTTTTCGCCGAGCCCGATCAGCCAGACGAGGACGCCCGCCATGATCGCGGCGGCGACGAGCGCCGACCATATCTGGATGGTCTGGCCATAATAGGAGCCGGCCAGAAGCCGCGCGCCGAGACCGGCGACCGCGCCGGTCGGCAGTTCGCCGACGATGGCGCCGACGAGAGCTGCCGCCACGGCCACCTTCATGGAGGTGAACAGGAACGGCATGGAGGCCGGCCAACGCAGCTTGACCAGGGTCTGACGGCGGGTCGCCGAATAGGTGTGCATCAGGTCGATCAACATCGCGTCGGGCGAGCGCAGCCCCTTCACCATGCCGACCGCGACCGGGAAGAAGGACAAATAGGTGGAGATGATCGCCTTGGGCAGAAGGCCGGTCACGCCGACGGAATTGAGGACGACGATCACCATCGGTGCGATGGCGAGGATCGGGATGGTCTGCGAGGCAATGATCCAGGGCATCAGGCTCTTGTCGAGCGTGCGCGAATTGAGGATGCCGACGGCCAAGAGCACGCCCAGGGCGGTGCCGATGAGAAAGCCGAGCAGCGTCGAGGAGAGCGTCACCCAGGCGTGGTAGAGCAGCGAACGCGGCGAGGACGGTTTCACCCCGACCGTGGAGTTCCAGATTTCCACGACGATCTGGTGCGGCGCCGGCAGCACCGGCCGCTCGGCGGACCAGGTGGCGGCGACCGTGTCGAGGGCGCCATAGGCCTCGCCGGCGCGCTCCAGCTTCACCGTCTCGGTCGCCCAGTTCATGCCGATCGCGGCAAAATACCAGATGGCGAGGATTGCCAGGACGACGGTCAGAACCGGCACGGTCCGCCCGTCGCGCATGCGCCGGCCGAGCCGCCGCAGCGGACCGGCATAGCCGATGGCGGCGCCCGGCTCGGCGATAGGTGTCGACGGCGGCGTCATCGGCACCGCTCAGTCATAGCCGTGCCCCGCCCGCAGCCCCTCGCGCACCCGGTGGGCGATGGCGAGGAATTCCGGTGTGTCGCGGATGTCGAGGGGACGGTCCGGGCCGAGATCGCAGTCGATGATCTCGTGAATGCGACCCGGCCGCGGGCTCATCACCACGATCCGTGTCGACAGGAACACTGCCTCGGGGATCGAATGGGTCACGAAGACGACGGTCTTCCGGGTCTTGGCCCAAAGCTTCAGCAGTTCCTCGTTGAGATGGTCGCGGACGATCTCGTCGAGCGCGCCAAAGGGTTCGTCCATCAGGAGGAGGTCCGGGTCGAAGCACAGGGCGCGGGCGATCGAGGCCCGCTGCTGCATGCCGCCGGACAATTGCCAGGGATATTTGCGGCCGAAGCCGGCAAGGCCGACCAGTTCGAGATTGGCGTCGATCCGGCGTTTTCGCTCGGCCCGGTCGAAGCCCATGATTTCCAGCGGCAGTGCGACGTTCTTCTCGATGGTGCGCCAGGGATAGAGCGCCGCGGCCTGGAAGACGTAGCCATAGGCCCGCGCCTGGCGCGCCTGGTCGGGCGTCATGCCGTTGACCGAGATCGATCCGCCGGTCGGCTGCTCCAGATCAGCGATGACCCTGAGCAGCGTGGTCTTGCCGCAGCCGGACGGCCCGATGAAGGAGACGAACTCGCCGCTGTTCACGGTGAGGTCGATGCCCTTCAACGCATGAACCGGCGTGTCGGCGGTCTCGAAGACAAGGTCGAGATTGCGGGCTTCGATGACCGGCGCTGGCGCCGCGGTAGACTGTTCCACCGATCGGGACGTGGTCTGGCTCAAACTGTCAGACCCCGCTCGCCGGAATGCCGGTGCGCTCGATCCTGCGCGGCGCGGTGAGTTCCTTCCAGGTCGACAGCGCCTTGGCCGCGGGCGCGCTCGCGGGACGTTCGACGAAGCGGCCATTGCCCTTTTCGGCCCGCACGTCGCCCTCCTTGTAGGCGAGGCGGCCGCGCGAGAACGTCATCACCGGCAGGCCGGTCAGTTCGATGCCCTCGAAGACGTTGTATTCGATCACCGATTTCTGGGTCTTGGCCGAAATGGTCTTGGTGGCGGCCGGGTCGAAGATCACCAGATCGGCGTCGGCCCCGACGAGGATCGCGCCCTTCTTCGGATAGATGTTGAGGATCTTGGCGATGTTGGTGGAGGTGACGGCGACGAATTCGTTCATCGTCAGCCGGCCGGTGCCGACGCCCTTGGTCCACAGGACCGCCAGCCGGTCTTCGAGGCCGCCGGTGCCGTTGGGGATCTTGGTGAAATCGCCGAGCCCCATGCGCTTCTGCTCGTCGGTGAAGGCGCAATGGTCGGTCGCGACGACCTGCAGCGAGCCGGCGGCGAGGCCCGCCCAGAGCGAATCCTGGTTCTTCTTGTCGCGGAAGGGCGGCGACATCACCCGGCGGGCGGCGTGCTGCCAGTCGGGATGAAAATATTCGCTCTCGTCCAGCACCAGATGCTGGATCAGCGGCTCGCCATAGACCCGCATGCCCTTCTGGCGGGCCCGGCGGATCGCTTCGTGGGCCTGTTCGCAGGAGGTGTGGACCACGTAAAGTGGCACGCCGGCCTGATCGGCGATCATGATGGCGCGGTTGACCGCCTCGCCCTCGACCTCGGGCGGGCGCGAATAGGCGTGGCCCTCCGGCCCATTGTTGCCTTCGGCCAGCAGTTTCTGCTGCAGGAAGGCGACGACGTCGCCGTTCTCGGCATGGACCAGCGGCATGGCGCCAAGCTCGGCACAGCGGGTGAAGGACGCGAACATCTCGTCGTCATTCACCATCAGCGCGCCCTTGTAGGCCATGAAGTGCTTGAAGGTGTTGATGCCGGCCTCGACCACCTTGGGCATCTCGTCGAAATATTTCTGGCCCCACCAGGTCACGCCCATGTGGAAGGAATAGTCGGTGCGGGCCGGGCCGGCCTTCTGGAACCAGGTCTGCAGCGCGTCCAGCGGGCCCTGGTCGGGGGCCGGCAGGCAGAAATCGACGGTCATGGTGGTGCCGCCGGCCAGCGCCGCGGCCGAGCCGGAATCGAAATCGTCGGCCGAATGGGTGCCCATGAAGGGCATTTCCATATGGGTGTGCGGATCGATGCCGCCGGGCATGACGTAGGTGCCTGAGGCGTCGATCACCTCGTCGCCCGACAGGTCCGGTCCGATCGCCGCGATGGTGTCGCCGTCGATCAGGATGTCGGCCTTGTAGGTGAGATCGGCGGTAACGATCGTGCCGCCCTTGATGACGATGGTCATGGTGACTCCTGGCTGGACGATGGAAGAATGGATGGCGCAGCGCCGACGACGCCGGCCAGTTGCAGGAAGATCATCAGGGCCCGGTCGACCTCAGGCATGCGGTCCGGGTCGACACTGCCGATCGGCGTATAGACCTTTTCGCGCGGATAGGTCTGGAGCTTGTCGACCATCAGCTGCGACCGCTCCCGCAATCCGTTCGATGGCGCCGGCTCGACGGGAATGCGGATGGAGATGTCCTTGCCAAGATCGGTGGTGAAGGGAACGACCGTGACGCTGCCCAGATGTTCGGCGAAATGGTCGGCCTGCACGACAAGGGCCGGCCTAGCCTTGCCGTAGTCTCCCTTCCCCGAGACGAGCACGACATCCCCTCTTCTCATTGAGGAAGATCGTCCCACAGATCGGCGACCTCGTCCGACAGGCGATCGATCTCTCCCGACCGGCGATCCGCCGCATTGATCGCCCGGCAGTCCTTGTCCAACTGCGCCTGAAAGGCCGGATCGTTCCAGTTCGGCACCCAGACTTCCACGGGGCGATATCCGCGAGCCAGAAGATCGGCCCGTTCCGCTTCGGTCAGTTCCTTCGGCCTGCCCATGACGACCTCCTGGCGTAGCGCGATCCCGGTCCAGCCTACTCCACGATCCCCGCGGTCTCCACGACTGCGCGCATCAGGACGTTGGCGCCGGACGTCGCCCATTCCTTGGAAATCTCTTCCGCCTCGTTGTGGGACAGGCCGTCGACGCAGGGGCACATGACCATGGCGGTCGGCGCGACGCGGTTGATCCAGCAGGCGTCGTGGCCGGCCCCCGAGACGATGTTACGGTGGGAATAGCCGAGCGCCTCGGCGGCGTCGCGGATGGCCGTCACGCAGGTCTCGTCGAAGGTCACCGGATCGAAATGGCCGACCTCGTCGACGGACACGTCGATGTCGAGCGCGTCGGCGATCAGGTCGATGCCGTCCTCGATGCGCTCGCGCATCGTGTCGAGGGTCTCCTTGGAGGGCGAGCGAATGTCGACGGTGAAGACGCAACGGCCGGGAATGATGTTGCGGGAGTTCGGATGGACGTCGATCTGGCCGATCGTGCCGACGGCGTTCGGCTGGTAATCCATCGCCACCTCATGGACGAGCTCGATGACCCGCGCCATGCCGAGGCCGGCATTGCGCCGCTTGTACATCGGGGTCGAACCGGTGTGGCTCTCCTTGCCGGTCAGGGTGACCTCGAGCCAGTAGAGCCCCTGGCCGTGGGTGACGACGCCGATGTCGATCCCCTCGTCCTCCAGGATCGGCCCCTGCTCGATATGCAGTTCGAAGAACGCCTTCATCTTGCGGCTGCCCACCGGCTCGTCGCCCTGCCAGCCGATGCGTTCGAGTTCGGCGCCGAAGCTCTTGCCGGCAGCGTCCTTGCGGCCCTTGGCCCAGCTCTCTTCCAGAACGCCGGCGAAGACACCCGAGGCCAGCATGGCCGGGGCGAAGCGGGTGCCCTCCTCGTTCGTCCAGTTGGTGACGACGATCGGATGCCGAGTGCGGATGTTGAGGTCGTTGAGCGTGCGCACCAGTTCGAGCCCGGCCAGGACGCCGAGCACACCGTCATACTTGCCGCCGGTCGGCTGGGTATCGAGATGGCTGCCGACATAAACCGGCAGCGCATCGGGATCGGTGCCTTCGCGGCGAGCGAACATGTTGCCCATCGTGTCGAGCCCCATGGTCAGGCCGGCGGCCTCGCACCATGACTTGAACAGCGACCGCCCCTCGGCGTCCTCGTCGGTCAGGGTCTGGCGGTTGTTGCCTCCGGCGACGCCCGGGCCGATCTTCGCCATCTCCATCAGCGAATCCCAGAGGCGATCGCCGTCGATCTGGAGATTGGTGGCTGGGCTCATGGGGTCACTCTTTCGATCTGTTGCGGTGCCGTCAGGCGAGGGTCTTCAGAATGCCGCGCAGCGTCTCGACGATCTCGGCGATCTGGTCCTCGGAGATCATCAGCGGCGGCGACAGGGCGATGATATCGCCGGTGGTGCGGATCAGCAGCCCCTTTTCGTAGGCTTCCAGGAAGGCCGAGAAGGCCCGCTTGGTCGGCTCCCCGGCGATCGGCTCCAGCTCGATGGCGCCGATCAGGCCGATGGTGCGGATGTCGATCACATGGGGCTCGCCCTTCAGCGAATGGATCGCCTCGGCCCAGACCGTCTCCAGCGCCTTCGCCCGTTCGAACAGCCCGTCTTCCTTGTAGGTCTCCAGCGTTGCGAGACCCGCCGCCGCGGCGATCGGGTTGCCGGAATAGGTATAGCCGTGGGCGAATTCGATCAGATGCTCGGCACCGCCCATGAAGGCGTCGTAGATCTCGTCCTTCACATAGACCGCGCCCATCGGGATGACGCCGTTGGTCAGCCCCTTGGCGGTGACCATGATGTCCGGGGTCACGCCGAAATAATCGGCAGCGAAGGCCGTGCCCATGCGCCCGTAGCCGGTGATCACCTCGTCGAAGATGAGCAGGATGCCGTGCTGGTCGCAGATCTCGCGCAGCCGCTTCAGATAGCCCTTGGGCGGCGGCAGGACGCCGGTCGAACCGGCCACCGGCTCGACGATCACCGCGGCGATGGTCGAGGGATCGTGCAGGGTGGCGATGCGCAGGAGGTCGTCGGCCAGTTCGGCGCCATGCTCCGTCTCGCCGCTGGAATAGCCGTTGCGGACCGGATCGTGGGTGTGGCGCATGTGGTCGACGCCGGTCAGGAGCGTACCGAACATCTTGCGGTTGCCGACGATGCCACCGACCGAGATGCCGCCGAAATTGACGCCGTGATAGCCGCGCTCGCGCCCGATCAGGCGGAAACGGGCGCCGTCGCCCTTGGCCCGGTGATAGGCAAGCGCGATCTTCAGCGCGGTCTCGACCGACTCGGAGCCGGAATTGGTGAAGAACACGTGGTCGAGGCCGGACGGCGCGATCGCGGCAAGGCGCGAGGCCAGTTCGAAGGCCTTCGGATGCCCCATCTGGAAGGCCGGCGCATAGTCGAGCTCGGCCGCCTGCTTCTGGATCGCCTCGACGATCCGTGGCCGGCAATGGCCGGCATTGACGCACCACAGGCCGGCGGTGCCATCCAGTACCTGGCGCCCGTCGGACGTGGTGTAGTGCATGTCCTTGGCCGCAACGAACATGCGCGGCGTCTGCTTGAACTGCCGGTTCGCGGTGAACGGCATCCAGAAGGCTTCGAGATTGTTGGGCGCGATCGGTGCGTTCTCGTTCATCGGCTACCGCCTCAATGGGACGGTTCCGAAGCCCGGATCGTCCGAAATCTTGACTAAATGGTCAAAAGCGAGGCTAGAAGGTCGTCAGGAACCGGTCAAGCGTCCTGCTGAAGAACTGCGCAGAATATCGCAGTGCAAAATAGGCGGGCAGACTCCGGTTTGGAGAGGGCGGAACGCGTGGACCAGACAGTCGAGCATTCCGGCGCAGAGCCGCCGCATGGCGACCGCCAGCCGACCCGCATCCAGGCGATCAACCGCGAGATCATCCTGGACGCTGCGCTCGAAGTGTTTTCGGTCAACGGCTTCCGGGGATCGACCGTCGACCAGATCGCCGTGCGGGCGAAGATGTCGAAGCCGAATCTCCTCTATTATTTCCGCCGCAAGCAGGACATCTACCGGGCGGTGCTGGAGCACACGCTGGACGACTGGCTGGCACCGCTGGAAGCGATGAACGCCGACGGCGACCCGATCGAGGAACTGCGCCGCTACATCACCGCCAAGCTGGCCATGTCGGAAGACAATCCGGCCGCCTCGCGCCTGTTCGCCAACGAAGTCCTGGCCGGCGCCCCGGTGGTCGGCGACTTTCTCGCCACCCGGCTCAAGCAGCTCGTCGACGTGAAGGCACGGGTCATCCGGGACTGGGTCGATCGCCGCCAGCTCGCGCCGGTCGATCCGTACCATCTGATCTTCATGATCTGGGCGACGACCCAGCACTATGCCGATTTCGACGTGCAGGTCCGCGCGATCGTCGGCCGTCAGGTCGATGCGCCCGGCTTCCGCGAGCAGACCGCGCAGGCCGTGCTGTCGGTCGTCCTCAACGGCATCCGGCCCAGGGACTGACGCTCACTCGCTGTTGGACAATCTGCGCTCGTCCGACGTTCAGGCGGCGGTGGCGGCAGCGCTGCGCGGGTCGATCACCTCCTGGGTCAGCGCCTCGAATTCATGCGGCCAGCGGTCGGCGATCTCGACCAGCATCTTCGGCAGGTCCGAAGCGGGCCGCGGCCGCGAGAAATAATAGCCCTGCATCTCGCGGCATCCCTCGGCGTAGAGAATGCGCATCTGCTCCGGCGTCTCGATACCCTCGGCGATGACCCGCATGTCGAGGGCGTTGGACAGGCCGATGACCGAACGCACGATGGCGATGTTCTCCGGCCGCGACATGTCGCGCACGAAGGACTGGTCAATCTTGATCTTGTCGAATGGGAAGCGGTTCAGATAGCCGAGCGAGGAATAGCCGGTGCCGAAATCGTCCATTGAGATGGTCAGGCCCATCCGGCGGAATTCCGTCAGGATCGAGAGCACCTTGTCGCCCTCGTCGAGGAACAGGGATTCGGTGACCTCGATCTGCAGTCGCGACGGCTGCAGCCCGGACTTGGCCAGAACGCGCCGCACATCGGCGACGAGGGTCGGGCTCTTGAACTGCACCGCCGAGAGGTTGACCGAGATGGCGAGATCGCTGACCCAGCTCGACGCCTGCTCGCAGGCCGTTTCCAGCGCCCACAGGCCGATCTGCGTGATCAGGCCGGTTTCCTCGGCCAGCGGGATGAAGGTGGAGGGGCTGACGCGGCCGCGTTCCGGGTGGTTCCAGCGCAGCAGGGCCTCGAAGCCGCTGATCGCGCGGCGCCCGGTATCGACGAAGGGCTGGTAGAACAGCTCGAACTGGCCCTCTTCGATCGCCTTCTGCAGGTCGATCTCCAGTTCGCGGCGCTGCTGCAGCTTCTGGCGCATGCTCGGCTGGAACATGCGGTAGCTGCTGCCGGCCGACTGCTTGGCCTGGTAGAGCGCGAGGTCGCAATTCTGCAGCGCGATCGCGGCGTCGAGATCCACGGGACGCTTGCCGCCGGCAACATACAGGGCGCCGACACTGCCGGAGGCGCTGATGTGGCGACCCTCGACCTCGAAGGGCTCATCGAAGCTGGCGACCATCGACCGGGCCAGGTCCTCGGCATCGGCGGCGGAGCGGCCGCCGAGGAGGATGACGGCGAATTCGTTGCCGCCGAGGCGCGCGACCGTCGCCTTCGCGCCGGCCTTCTCGATCAGCCGCGCACCGCACTGGCGCAGGATGGCGTCACCGACGGGATGGCCATAGGTGTCGTTGATGGTCTTGAAGCCGCGAATGTCGATCACCGCGATGGTCAGCGCCTTGCGGCCCTTGCCGAGCGCCTCGTCGAGGATTTCGGCGAAGACGCCGCGATTGGGCAGTTCCGTCAGGGCGTCGTGGCCGGAGAGGTGCTGCAGGCGCCGGGCGATGGCCTCGCGCTCGGTGATGTCCTCGAAGGTGATCAGAAGGCCGTCGCCGGACATGCCGCGACGCTTCACTTCCATGATCTGACCCTCGCCGACTTCCTGGACATGCGACGCGGTGTCGTTCGGGGCGACACGGCCGGTCAGCCGCGCATCGGTGAAGAAGTCGCGGGCGTTGGTGCCGGCCGGGTGGTCGCCGAAGAGTTCGGTGAAGGTCTCGTTGCACAGGATCATGCGCTTCTGGCCGTCCAGCATGCAGAGCGCCTGGGTCATGTTGTTGAGGGCCGCGGTCAGCTGGTCCTGCTGGGTGTTGAGCCGGCCGGCCATCAGGTCGACCTTGTCGAGCATCATCGTCTCGAGCTTCTCGCAATGCTCCTGCATCTGCCGCAGGGCATTCAGAACGTCGCGCACCTCGCTCGGGCCGCGGGCCTCGATCATGTCGCACTCGATACCGCTGGCCAGGTTGCGGGCAAGGCCCGACACCCGCCGCAGCGAGGCGCCGACGGAGCGCGACAGGAAGACGGCAAAGCCCGCCATGCCGATGAGGATCGCGGCCAGGCCGGCGAAATTGCGCAACCGCGCGCTCTCGATGGCGCCGACCGCTTCGGCCTTGGTCTGCACCAGGTCGGCGTTCATCGCCGTGACCGCGCGGTCGAGAACCAGCGCAGTGCTGGCGATCTCGCGAGCCGCCATGCGGGCCGACATGTTGCCGCCTGAGGCTTCCAGCCGGCTCAACGGATACAGGAGCTCGGACAGGATGGCCTGAACCTCGGCGGAGCCGGACTGGGCGAGGGCTGTCTGCACGTCGGCCTTGATCGACGAGATGGTGCGCATCGCCGGCTCCAGCCGGACCTGCGCGTCGTCGCCGCTGGCTGTCCCCTGGGCGCCGAGGCTCTCGGCCAGCGCCACCGTCTTGCCCTTGGCGACCTGGAGCCGCCCCAGCGGATCGATCCCGCCATCGTAGAAATTCTGCGCGAAACCGAGGGACACGGACTGGGAATGATAGGAAAAGGCCGCGAACAGGAGCGCCAGCACCGCGAAGATCGAACTGCCGATAATGAGACGCAAATGGATCGACATACAGCTCATTTCCCAATCGGCTGCCATTTCGGGCAACCGCATTCTCGACGCGCACAAAGCGGTTCTGACAGAAAAATGCTTCGGCTAGGTTACTTCACGGTTACGTGACGACGGGTCGCGCGAATTATTTTTGCCGGTTTTTCAACCTGTGGCTTTGGCTGAATACCGGCCGGCCCGGCGTCCGGAGAACAGGCAGCCTCCAAGAAAGCCGCCTTCCAGTGCATTGTATCCGTGAACTCCGCCGCCGCCGAAGCCGGCGATCTCGCCGGCGGCATACAATCCGGGGATCGGGCGATCGTCCGCCGCGAGCACCCGGCCATCCAGATCCGTATGAAGACCGCCGAGAGTCTTGCGCGTCAGGACGTTCAGGCGGACAGCAATCAGCGGTCCATGGGCGGGATCGAGGATCGCATGGGGCCTGGCGGTCCGGATCAGCCGGTCGCCGAGATACCGGCGGGCGCCGCGCAGCGCGATGATCTGCGCGTCCTTGGAGAAGGGGTTGGCGATCTCGCGATCGCGCGCGACGATCTGGGCTTCCAGATGCGCCCGGTCGAGCTTGGGCTCGCCGGCAATCGCGTTCATGCCGTCCACCAGTTCGTCCAATGTGTCGGCAACGACGAAATCCTCGCCATGCCGCTTGAACGCCTCGACCGGCGGCGGTGCGTTGCGGCCGCGCCGGTTGCGCAGCACGGCGCGCCAGTCCTTGCCGGTCATGTCCGGGTTCTGTTCGGACCCGGACAGCGCGAATTCCTTCTTGATGATCGACTGGGTCAGCACGAACCAGGAATGGCAATGGCCGGTCGACAGGATCCGCTTGAGGGTCGCCAGCGTGTCGAAGCCCGGCAGCGCCGGGGGCTCCATGCGGTTGCCGTGCGCATCGAACCACAGGGACGACGGGCCGGGCAGGATGCGGATGCCGTGCATCGGCCAGATCGGGTCGTGATTGGTGACCCCCTCGGTATAGTGCCACATCCGGTCGCGGTTGATGACGCGGCCGCCGGCCGCCTCGGCGATCTCCAGCATGCGTCCGTCGACATGGGCGGGAACGCCCGAGATCATCTTCTGCGGCGCCGGTCCGAGCCGCGCGACCGGCCAGTTGCGCCGTACCATCTCGTGATTGCCGCCGACCCCGTCTGCCGTCAGCAGGATCGCGCCGGCCTCGATCTCGAAATCGCCGATCACCGCGCGCGACGAGGTTTCTCCGCGGGCCGTCGTGGCCGGCGCGAGGATCTCGCCCGCCACGCCCGTTGCGGTGCCCTCGACGATCCGCAATTCGCTGACCCGGTGGCGGCCATTCAGGATGATGCGCCCGGCGGCCATGTGCGCGCGCACGCGCCGCTCGAAGGGCGCAAGCACGCCGGGACCGGTGCCCCAGGTGATGTGAAAGCGCGGCACGGAATTGCCATGGCCGGTGGCCAGGCTGCCGCCGCGCTCGGCCCAGCCGACGACCGGAAACCAGCGCAGGCCCATCGCATGCAGCCAGGACCGCATCTCGCCGGCAGCGAAGTCCACATAGGCCTCGGCGACGATGCGCGGCCAGTGATCCTCCTCGCGGTCGAAGCCGGCCGAGCCCAGCCAGTCCTGCAGCGCCAGTTCGCGGCTGTCGCGAATGCCGAGGCGGCGCTGCTCGGGGGTGTCCACCATGAACAGGCCCCCGAGCGACCAGAAGGCCTGCCCGCCGAGATGATCGGCGCTCTCCTGATCGACGATGACGACGCGGCGTCCGGCGTCGGCCAGTTCGCTCGCCGCCACCAGTCCGGCCAGACCGGCACCCACGACGACCGCATCGGTGCGTTCGCTCAAATCGGTCCCCTCCCCCCGATGCCGCCCTCCGCCAGCCCGGACATGCCTACCGCCGCCGCCTCCGCGCGACGCCGTGTTGCGTCACTCGGCGGCGTCGGGCAGCACCACCGGCTCGGCGGCGTGCTGCTGGCGCTCCTTCGCCATCGGATTGTTCGGATGGCTCGTCCAGTTGCCGTAGGTGTCGGGGATCGGCCGCTTGGTGCGCGGATCGAAGCCGGTGATCCGCTCCATGGTGATGCAATCCTCGACCGGGCAGACGTCGACGCACAGATTGCAGCCGACGCATTCCTCGTCGATCACCTCGAACTTGCGGATGCCGTCGACCATGCTGGTGATCGCCTGATGCGAGGTGTCCTCGCAGGCGATGTGGCAGCGCCCGCAGGAGATGCACTTGTCCTGGTCGATCCGCGCCTTGGTGACGTAGTTCAGGTTGAGATACTGCCAGTCGGTGACGTTGGGTGCGGCACGGCCGCGGAAATCCTCGATCGAGGCATAGCCCTTCTCGTCCATCCAGTCGGACAGGCCGGAGCTCATCTCCTTCACCACCTTGAAGCCGTAGGTCATGGCCGCTGTGCAGACCTGCACGGTGCCGCAGCCGAGCGCGATGAACTCCGCCGCGTCGCGCCAGGTTGTGATGCCGCCGATGCCCGACATGGGCATTCCGGCCGTCTCGGGATCGCGGGCGATCTCCGCCACCATGTTGAGCGCGATCGGCTTGACCGCCGGGCCGCAATAGCCGCCATGGCTGCCCTTGCCGTCGATGGTCGGGGTCGGGGCGAAATTGTCGAGGTCGATCGAGACGATCGACGAGATGGTGTTGATCAGCGACACGGCGTCGGCGCCGCCCTTCCTGGCCGCCCGGGCCGGGAAGCGGATGTCGGTGATGTTCGGGGTCAGCTTGACGATGACCGGCAGCTTCGAGTGCTGCTTGCACCAGCGCGCGACCATCTCGATATATTCGGGCACCTGACCGACCGCCGCGCCCATGCCGCGCTCGCTCATGCCGTGCGGGCAGCCGAAATTCAGTTCCACGCCGTCGGCGCCGGTCTCCTCGACGAGGGCGAGGATCTTCTGCCAGGGCGCCTCCTCGCAGGGCACCATCAGCGACACGATCATCGCCCGGTCGGGCCAGTTGCGTTTGACCCGCGCGATTTCCTCGAGGTTCGTATCGAGCGCCCGGTCGGTGATCAGCTCGATATTGTTCAGCCCCAGCAGCCGCCGGTCGGGACCATAGATCGCGCCGTAGCGCGGGCCGTTGACATTGACCACCGGCGGGTCCTCGCCGAGGGTCTTCCAGACGACCCCGCCCCAGCCCTGCTCGAAGGCGCGCTGGACGTTGTATTCCTTGTCGGTCGGCGGCGCCGAGGCGAGCCAGAACGGGTTCGGCGAGGAGATGCCGAGAAAGTTCGTCGCGAGATTGGCCATGGCTCGTTCTCCCTAGATCCGACCGGGGGTCAGTGCTTCGACCGCATCGGACATGACACCCGCGATCCGGGCGCCGAGCCCCTTCTCCGCCGCCAGCTCCGCATGAATGCTTTCGGCCGCGACCTTGCCGTCCTCGACCGCCACGACGGTGAGGTCCTCGCCCTCGAAGATGCAGTCGCCGCCGGCCCACACGCCCTTCAGCGACGTGCGCCGCTCGGCATCGACGCGGATGCGGCCGCGCTCCAGCGCGATGCCGTCGCTCTCGTCGTCGAGACCGTCGGGCAGGAAGCTCTGGCCGATCGCCTTGAAGATCTGGTCCGCCTCGATGGTCACCGTCTCGCCGGTGCCCGTCAGCCGCCCGTTCTCGATGGTCGTGCGCTCCAGTTCGATGCCGCGGACATGGCCGCCCTCGGCGAGAATGCGCTTCGGCTGCAGATGGCAGCGGATCTGCACGCCGCGGGTCTGGGCGATCTCCTGCTCGTAGGCCGAGGCGTTCATGGCGTCCTGGCCCCGGCGATAGGCGATGGTCACCTCCTCCGCGCCGAGCGCCTTGGCCTGCACAGCCGCGTCGACAGCGGTCATGCCGCCGCCGATGACGACGACGCGGCGGCCGATCGGCAGGTTGGTGAGATCGGTGGTCTGGCGGAGATCCGCGATCCAGGCGACGGCGTCGGCCGAACCGCTGCTCGTCTCGCCCTCGGCGCCGAGGGCGTTGACGCCGGCCAGCCCGAGCCCGAGGAAGACCGCATCATAGTCGCGGCGCAGATCGGCGAGATGGATGTCGCGGCCGAGCGCCTTGCCGGTCTCCAGCGCGATGCCGCCGATGGAGAGGATGAAGTCCACTTCGCGCTGGGCGAACTGTTCCGTCGCCTTGTAGGCGGCGATGCCATATTCGTTGAGGCCGCCGGGCTTGGGCCGTGCGTCATAGAGCGTGACGTCGTGCCCGTGCAGGGCGAGGCGATGGGCGCAGGAGAGGCCCGCAGGACCGGCGCCGACGACGGCAACGGTCTTGCCGGTCGGCTCGGCGCGGGTGAAGGGATGCTCGCCCGTCTCCATCAGATGGTCGGTCGCATAGCGCTGCAGGAGGCCGATCTTCACCGGCTTGCCCTCGGCCACTTCGCGGACGCAGACCTCTTCGCACAGGGTTTCGGTCGGGCAGACCCGGGCGCACATACCGCCGAGTATGTTCGACGAGAGGATGGTCTTGGCCGCGCCGGTCGGGTTGCCGGCCTGGATCTCGCGGATGAACAGCGGGATGTCGATCGACGTCGGACAGGCCGTCATGCACGGCGCGTCGTAGCAGAAATAGCAACGATCGGCCTCGACCAGCGCCTCGTGCTGCTCGAGCGGCGGATGGATGTCAGAGAAATTGCCCGCCAGCTTGTCGGAAGCGAGGCGCCCTGCGCCGATATCGGGCCGGAACGGTCGGGTTTCGTTCATGCGTCGCATCCCCCTCGAAACCTTCCAGGGAGCCGGCGACGGCGATCTTCCGGCCTTCGACGGCTCGTGGAAGATTAGAATGATGCCAGTTTTTCAAAAGGTCAAATTTTTTATCGTCTGGTCAAAAATTGACCCGATTGCCTCTCGGGCAACAGCGATTATTGCCGCCACTGCCTAGGCAATGACCGCGATCCGATGCGCGCACGCCGAACGACACGTCGTCCCGCCGCGCGTCAGCGTTGCGCCTGGAAAGCCGAAGAGGATTGTGGCCAGGCCCTACTGGCCGGTGGCCGTCTGCAGCGTGCCGCCGAGATTGCGGCCCATATTGCCGACCTGCCGGCCGAACTCTTCGCGCCCGCGCTGGCTGATGAGCGCACCGGGGGCGGTGACCACCGCACCGGCCGCCGAGCCGACGGTCTGGGCCGTGCCGAGGGCCGCCGCGCCCAGGGTCTCGCCAAGAGAGATGCCCTCTTCGCCGATCGCCTGCCCGGCGATCAGCCGCTGGCCGATGAGCCGCACGATCTGCGGGCTCTCGGCGAATTTCGAATGATTGAGGGCCGAGCCCGACTGCAGCGCGGAGAGATCGATCACGTCGACGCCCTTGGCCTCGATGCCGCTGCGATACGGTTCCTGCGACACGTCGATGGCACCGAGGCGCTGGACGCCGCCGGCCAGCCGCCGCGACACCTGCAGGGCGCGGTCGTCGGTTGAGGCGAAGATGGTCAGCTGCGTGCGCTCGGTGTCGATCTCGTCGAGCTGGTGGGAGAAGACATCGACGTCGAGATCGGGCGAGGCGAGGATCACGTTGCGGACCTTGGCCGGCAGCTTGCCGCGGCGGATCGACAGCTGCCGCAGCGCCTCCATGGTCAGCCAGCTTCCCATCGAATGGGCCATCACCGTGACATTGCGCACGCGCGGATCGTCGGCGGCCTTCTCGATGATCTCTTCCAGCGCGTTGCGCGAGAAATTGGCGCTTTCGCGGTCGTAGAGATAGTCGAAGACGCTGCCGTGGGACGGCCAGGAAAACAGGATCGGTGCCGCCGAGGCCGCCGTGTCATGGGCGATCTGGGCAAAGCGGAAGACCGATTCCTCGTAGGTCGTGTTGAAGCCGTGGACGAAGATCAGGACGTCGCCCTGCTTGGTGCCGGCGACCCGGTCGAACCAGCGCTGCGCCGCCGCATCGTCCATCGGCGCCAGTTTCAGCACCGCGAATTCGGTCTGCGGATTGGCCGCGTTGGCGGTGGGATAGGTCAGTTCGCCGGCATTGCGATTGGCGGAGGGCGGGACCGAGACGACGATGTTGTCCACCGACAGGGTGTTGCCGCGATTGCCCGTATAAACGACGCCGGCGACCGGCGACGGCGCGCGCGTTGTGGCGACCAGCATGTCGACCGTGCTGGCGCCGGCGACGGTTCCGGCAATCGGCACCATCGTGCCCAGCGGCCGCCCTGCACAGCCCGCAACGGCGAGAAGCAGGCAGACAAGGAGCGACAGGCCGGGGCGAGGAAGGCTGCAGGTCAGGATCGAAGCCTCCGATGGGCGCGGAACGGGACAGGCCGGCGGGCAACCCGCCTCGCTGGTCATCACGGCGGCACGGCGGCCGACGGCCGGCATCGAAAAGCCGACGTTGCGTTGCCAGTGAACCGCGCCTTCGGCATAGCCGCTCCGGAGGCGAATCTCCAGTCCGGGCCGGCGTCCAGTATGGCGCCGCACTTTCGCTCGCGGAGCCGGCAAGACTGGTGTCGCCCCGGCCTTCCCGTCAAACCCGCCGGAATTTCAGACAATTTTAACGATGCCGGCCGATAGGCCGCCGGGCGCCGTGTCATCTGAACGCCCGGTTAAGAAATTTCGGCGATTTGTCGGGTTTGGGCGCCGGCGATACTGGCCGTGCCCCGACACCCTGCCGAGGCTTGCCGCATGGCATTTCGACCCACCATCACGCGCGCCCAGGCGACACTGGCGCTTCTTGCCCTGGTCACGGTGCTGGGCGCCTGCGCCGGCGGGCCGCGCCTGCGGCCGATGACGGCGCATGAATGCATGACGCGGGTGATGTATTTCGAATCCAACCGCAGCAGCGAAGAGGGCATGATCGCGGTCGGCACCGTGGTGATGAACCGGCTGGAGAGCGGCCGCTACCCCAAGACCGTCTGCGGTGTCGTCGGCCAGAAGAACCAGTTCGCGCCGGGTGTCCTCACCCGCTCGATGGAAAAGGGCAAGGATCTCGCCTCCCGGACCGCCACCAAGGTGCTGAACGGCGCCCGCCACCGCAATGTCGAGAAGGCGATGTTCTTCCACACCGCCGGCATGACCTTCCCCTACACCAACATGCACTACCTCGTCGAAGCGGGCGGCAACGTCTTCTACGAGAAACGCAAGAATGCCCGCCGGCTGAGCGACCCGCCGTTCCGCAATCCCGAGCCTTACGATCCGCGGCGCCCGGCCGCCCAGCCCTCCGCCATGACGACCATGGCCGCGTCCCGGTCGGCGGGCTCCACCAGCGCCGCGCTGGAGCCGATCAGCATCGACGACCTGATCCGCGCCGACCGCTACTGATCGCCGCCTCGCTCGCCTCACAATGGCGCGCCTTTTCCGCGACGGCCCCTTTGCGTACGGATCGCGCATGGGCCATAGCGGGGCCTTGCGTATCCACAGGGGATGCGCAGCGCCTTCTGGAGATCAGCCGTGCCGACGATCCGCTTTTCCGCCAATCTCGGATTCCTGTGGCAGGAGCTTGCCCTGCCCGACGCCATCCGGCGCGCCAGGGACGCCGGCTTCGACGCGGTCGAGTGCCACTTCCCCTATGCGGTCGATCCGGCTGCCGTGAAGGCGGCTCTCGACGAGACCGGCCTGAAGATGCTCGGCCTCAACACCAGCCGCGGCGATCGCGAGGGTGATTTCGGCCTCGCCGCCCTGCCCGACCGGGTCGAGGAAGCCCGTGCCGCCATCGACCAGGCCATCGGCTATGCCAGGGCGATCGGCGCCGGCGCGGTGCATGTCATGGCCGGCAAGTCGCAAGGCGTGGACGGCGCGCAGGCGACGTTCGAGGCCAATCTCGCCTATGCCTGCGAGGCTGCCGGCGACATGACGATCCTCATCGAGCCGATCAACCAGCGCGATGCGCCGGGCTATTTCCTGTCCTATCAGGCGCAGGCCGCCGAGATCGTTTCCCGGGTCGGCAAGCCCAATCTGAAGATCATGTTTGACTGCTATCACGCGCAGATCATCGAGGGTGACCTCCTCAAGCGTTTCGAGCAGCATCTGCCGATGATCGGCCATCTGCAGATCGCAGCCGTCCCCTCGCGCGGCGAGCCGGACGAGGGCGAGATCGCCTATGATCGCCTGCTGCCGGCCATGGCCGACCTCGGCTGGAACGGCCATGTCGGCGCGGAATATCGCCCGCGCACGACAACCGACGCGGGCCTCGGCTGGATGACCGCCTACAAGTCGGCCGCGCGCGGCTGACCTAGTCCCCAAATCACCCGGCTGCCGATTCATTCGCCGCGTGACACCGCGTCACGGGTTGGAACCGGCGCCGGGTTAATGTATACATTGCGTCAGAGGCTGCCCGCGCTGCGGATGCAACCAGAGATCGACGTTCCGGAGACCCCATGACCAACGACATCAAAGCCGGCCCGCTGCGCTCGCGCGCGTGGTTCGACAATCCTTCCAATCCGGACATGACCGCGCTGTATCTCGAGCGCTATCTGAATTTCGGCCTCAGCCAGGAAGAGCTGCAGTCGGGCAAGCCGATCATCGGCATCGCCCAGACCGGCTCCGATCTCAGCCCCTGCAACCGCCATCATCTCGAACTCGCCAAGCGGGTCCGCGAGGGCATTCGCGAGGCCGGCGGCATCGCGCTGGAGTTTCCAGTCCATCCGATCCAGGAGACCGGCAAGCGCCCGACCGCGGGCCTCGACCGCAACCTCGCCTATCTCGGCCTCGTCGAGGTGCTCTACGGCTACCCGCTCGACGGCGTCGTGCTGACCATCGGCTGCGACAAGACCACACCCGCCATGCTGATGGGCGCGGCCACCGTCAACCTGCCGTCGATCGCACTGTCGGTCGGCCCGATGCTGAACGGCTGGTTCCGTGGCGAGCGCACCGGTTCGGGCACCATCGTGTGGAAGGCCCGCGAGATGATGGCCGCCGGCGAGATCGACTATGCCGGCTTCGTCAAGCTGGTCGCCTCCTCGGCGCCGTCGACGGGCTATTGCAACACCATGGGCACGGCCTCGACGATGAACTCGCTGGCCGAAGCGCTGGGCATGCAGCTTCCGGGCTCGGCGGCGATCCCCGCGCCCTATCGCGACCGCCAGGAGGTCGCCTATCTGACCGGCAAGCGCATCGTCGAGATGGTCCATGAGGACCTGAAGCCGACCGACATCATGACCAAGGACGCCTTCATCAACGCGATCCGCGTCAATTCGGCCATCGGCGGCTCGACCAACGCGCCGATCCATCTCAACGGCCTCGCCCGTCACCTCGGCGTCGAGCTGACCATCGACGACTGGCAGACCTATGGCGAGGAAGTGCCGCTGCTGGTCAATCTGCAGCCGGCCGGCGAGTATCTGGCCGAAGACTATTACCATGCCGGCGGCGTGCCGGCGGTGGTCAACCAGCTGATGGAAAGGGGCCTGATCCACGAGGATGCTCCGACCGCCAACGGCAAGACCATCGGCGACAATTGCCGCGGCGCGATCATCGAGGACGAGAACGTCATCCGGCCGATCGACCGGCCGCTGATCGACCATGCCGGCTTCCGCGTCCTGAAGGGCAATCTCTTCGATTCCGCCATCATGAAGCTGTCGGTGATCTCCAAGGAGTTCCGCGACCGCTACCTCTCCAATGCCGAGGACCCGATGGCCTTCGAGGGCAAGGCGATCGTCTTCGACGGGCCGGAGGACTACCACCACCGGATCGACGATCCGGCGACGGCGGTGGACGAGCGCTCGGTCCTGTTCATGCGCGGCGCCGGCCCGATCGGCTATCCGGGCGCGGCGGAAGTCGTGAACATGCGGGCACCCGACTATCTCCTGAAGCGCGGCATCCACTCCCTGCCCTGCATCGGCGATGGCCGGCAGTCCGGCACGTCGGGCAGCCCGTCGATCCTCAACGCCTCGCCCGAGGCGGCGGCCGGCGGCGGTCTCGCCATCCTGAAGACCGGCGACATGGTTCGCATCGATCTGGGCCGCGGCACCGCCAACATCCTGATCTCCGACGAGGAGCTCGCCGCGCGCCACAAGGCGCTCGAGGAAGCCGGCGGTTACGCCTATCCGGCGCACCAGACGCCCTGGCAGGAGATCCAGCGCGGCATCGTCTCGCAGCTCTCCACCGGTGCGGTGCTGGAGCCGGCGATCTCGTATCAGCGCCTCGCCCAGGGCGGCATCGACGGCAAGTCCGCCCCGGTGCCGCGCGACAACCACTGATCTGACGGGGCGGACCGCGCATGACGCGGCCCGCCCTTTTCACACCATCGCCGCGCATCGCTACGCGCACCGAGAGGAACGGGACAGAGCCATGACGAAACGCCTGGACGGCAAGACCGCCGTCTGCACCGCGGCCGGCCAGGGGATCGGCCGCCAGGTGGTCGAGACCTTCCTGAAGGAAGGCGCCACCGTCTATGCAAGCGATCGCGACGCGGAGAAGCTGGAGGGCCTCGACGCCTTCGGCCCGGTCCATACCGCCGCGCTGGACGTCACCGACGGCGAGGCGGTGAAGGCGTATCTCGCCGGCGTGCCGACCCCGGACATCCTGTTCAACTGCGCCGGCTACGTTCACCACGGCACCATTCTCGACTGCGACGACGCGGCCTGGGACTTCTCCTTCGATCTCAATGTCCGCTCGATGCACCGGATGATCACCGGCCTGCTGCCGCGCATGCTCGAGGCGGGCGGCGGTTCGATCGTCAACATCTGCTCGGCCGCCGGCCCGGTCAAAGCCGCCCAGAACCGCTATGTCTACATGGCGACCAAGGCCGCGGTGGCGGGCCTCACGCGCTCGGTCGCGGTCGACTTCGTCGGCAAGGGTATCCGCTGCAACGCCATCTGCCCCGGCACGATCGAATCCCCCTCGCTGGAGGAGCGGATCGCCGATCTCGGCAAGACCATCGGCGGCACCGACAAGGCCAAGGCGATGTTCATCGAGCGCCAGCCCATGGGCCGCCTCGGCAAGCCGTCGGAGATCGCCATGCTGGCGGTCTATCTCGCCTCGGACGAGAGCGCCTTCACGACAGGAACAATGCAGGTGATCGACGGCGGCTGGACGCTCTAGGAGCGCAGCACACGCGACGACACCGAACGACAACAGGGAAGAGGACACGATGCGGATTCTGGTACTGGGCGCCGCCGGCATGGTCGGCCGGCAGCTGATCGAGGCAATCATCGCCGACGACACGCGCCTCGGCGACAAGGTCACGGAGATCGACGCCTTCGACGTCGTCAAGCCGGCCTTCGACAGCCAGGCCGGCGGCATCACCATCGAGTGCAGCGCCGGCAACATCGCCGACGAGGCGACGGTGCGTGCCCTGGTCGACAAGCGGCCCGACATGATCTTCCATCTCGCCGCGATCGTTTCCGGCGAGGCCGAGGCCGAGTTCGAGAAGGGCTACGCCATCAATCTCGACGGCACGCGCTATCTGCTGGAAGCAATCCGCCAGCAGGACGGCGTCTACCGCCCGCGTCTCGTCTTCACCTCCTCGATCGCCGTCTTCGGCGCGCCGTTCGAGGACCCGATCACCGACACCTTCCTGTCGGCCCCGCTGACCAGCTACGGCGCCCAGAAGGCGATCGGCGAGCTGCTGCTCTCGGATTACAGCCGCAAGGGCTTCGTCGACGGCGTCGGCATTCGCCTGCCGACCATCGTCGTGCGCCCGGGCAAGCCGAACAAGGCCGCGTCGGGCTTCTTCTCCGGCATCATCCGCGAGCCGCTGGCCGGCCACGAGGCGATCCTGCCGGTCGACGACAGCGTGCGCCACTGGGTTGCCAGCCCGGCTGCCGCGGTCGGCTTCCTGCTGCATGCCGCGACGATGGACACCGAGACGCTGGGCGCCCGCCGCTGCCTGACCATGCCGGGCCTGTCGATCACCATCGGCGAGATGATCGAGGCGCTGCGCGAGGTCGCCGGTGACGAGGCCGTCGCCCTGATCCGCCGCGAGCCGGACGCCACCATCGAGAAGATCGTCGCCGGCTGGCCGCGTGATTTCGACGCCTCGCGGGCGTCCAAGGTCGGCTTCGTTGCCGACGACAATTTCGCGGACATCATCCGCGCCCATATCGCCGACGAAGCGGCACGCAACGCCGCGGCCTGACCGCCGCGCAGCGCGTCCCCGGCCTTCGCGCAGGAGTGTACATGACGAACCGTCCCAGCATCGGTTTCATCGGCGTCGGCCTGATGGGCCACGGCATGGCCAAGAACATCGTCGAGGCCGGCTACACGCTGACCGTCCTCGCCCATCGCAACCGCGAGCCGATCGAGGATCTGAAGTCCCGTGGCGCCAGTGAGGCCGACAGCGTCGTCGGCGTCGCGAAGGCCGCCGAGATCATCTTCCTCTGCCTGCCGGGCAGTCCGCAGGTGGAAGCCGTCGTCGGCGAGATCCTCGCCGCGAACGGCGCCTGCAGGACGATCATCGATTGCTCGACCGCCAATCCGGTCTCGACGCGGGCGCTGGCCGAGCGCTGCAGCGAGGCCGGCGTCACGCTCATCGACGCGCCGCTGTCCCGCACGCCGAAGGAAGCCTGGGAGGGCACGCTCGACACCATGGTCGGCGCTTCCGAGGCGGATTTCGAGCGGGTGAAGCCGCTTCTGGAGACCTGGGCCGGCAAGATCGTGCGGGTCGGCGACATCGGCGCCGGGCACACGATGAAGCTGCTCAACAACTTCGTCTCGCTCGGCTATGCGGCGCTCTATTCCGAAGCGCTGGCGATCGGCGCCAAGAACGGCATCGATGCCAAGACCTTCCACGGCGTGATCAGCGGCGGCCGGATGGATTCGGGCTTCTACCAGACCTTCATGAAATACGTCGTCGACCGCGACCGCGACGCCCACAAGTTCACGATCCGCAACGCCCACAAGGACATGCGCTACGTGGTGTCGATGGCCGACCAAAGCGGTATTGCCACGCATGTTTCGGCGTCGGTAAAGAACGGCCTCGCCACGGCCGAGGCGATCGGGCGCGGCAGCGACTATCTGCCGATGCTGTCCGACATCGTCTTCGAGCTGAACGGGGTCCCGACGCCCGACGGCTCGAAGAGCTGACGAAGACGACCGGGAGAAGGATCCCCGGCAGATGAACAAGGGAGGCCGGCACTGACGAAACAGGATGCGACGAACGCACCCCATCGCCGTCCTCCCGCCAGCGGCTCGCGGCCCCGGCCGAGCATGCAGGGCGTCGCCAAGATGGCGGCACGCGAGCGGGCCTATCACGAGCTGAAGTACCGGATCCTGGAGGGTCGGCTGCCGCCCGGCACGACGCTCCTGGAGACGGAGGTCGCCAATCTTCTGTCGCTCAGCCGCACGCCGATCCGCGAGGCGCTGATCCGCCTCGAGGAGGAAGGGCTGGTCGAGGTGAAGCCGCGGCACGGGGTCACCGTCCGCGCCCAGTCCCTCGACGATCTGGCGGAAATCTACGAGGTCTTCTCGGCGCTGGAGGTGCAGGCCGCGCGCCTTGCCGCCGTGCGCGGGCTCGAGCCGAGCGAGAGCGAACGGCTGAAATCGCTGATGGACCAGATGGAGAAGGCGACGCGCAGCGACGACATCGAGCGCTGGTCGCAGTTCGACGACGCCTTCCATTCGGATATCGTCTCGCTGTGCGGCAATTCCCGCCTGCAGGCGACCCTGCGGCAATATTGGGAACAGCAGTACCGGGCCCGCATGGCGATCATTCCGCTGCGCATCAAGCCGGTCCAGTCCGACCAGGAACACCGGCAGATCGTCCAGGCGATTCTCGACCGCGACAGCGAGGAAGCCGGGCGTCTGCATCAGCTGCACCGCGACCGCACCGACCGGCAGGCGCTGGAACTGCTGCGCCGGCAGGCCGGCAAGCTCTAGCCCGCCGGGGCCCGCGCCGACGCGCCTCCGCTCGACGCTGGGGAAACCTTCAGGGCCCCGGACCCGGTTTGACCGCCGGAAGGCTTGACCTTGCGCGGCCTTGCCGCTAGTCACAAATCGCAATTCTGGGCGTGGCACTGCCGCGCCTGTTTGTTTTCGCCCATTCAGTAACCGACTGACAAGAAGACGGTCCGGGTCCCGCGGGACACGAGAACCGATCGAACGAACGGAGCTAAAATGTTCGCAGTCATTAAGACCGGTGGCAAGCAGTACCGCGTTGTCCCCAACGACAAGTTCACCATCGAGCGTCTCCCGGGCGCCGCCGGTGATCTCGTGACCTTCAACGAGGTCCTGATGGTCGGTTCGACCATCGGTGCGCCGTTCGTTCAGGGCGCTGCCGTCACGGCCGAGATCGTCGAGCAGACCCGCGGCAAGAAGGTGATCTCCTTCAAGAAGCGTCGCCGCCAGAACTCCAAGCGCACCCGTGGCCACCGTCAGGACCTGACGATGATCCGCATCGCCGAGATCCTGACCGACGGCAAGGCCCCGTCGCAGACCGCCGCCGCGCCGAAGCCGGCCAAGGTCGCTGCGCCCAAGCCGTCCGCCGAGACGACCGACGCCACGCCGGACGTGCCGATGTTCACCGCCCCGACCGGCGGCGAGCAGGACAAGCTGACCAAGATCAAGGGCATCGGCCCGGTCGCCGAGAAGCAGCTCAACGAGCAGGGCATCACCACCTATGCCCAGATCGCGGCCCTGTCCGACGAGGACGTTGCCCGCATCGACGCGAACATGCCGTTCAGCGCCGCGCAGATCGAAGACTGGCGCGCCCAGGCCGGCGAACTGGCGAAGCAGTAATTCCGGGGCCATATCCCCCGCGAGCCCTGACAGGCAAGGAGACCTACGATGGCACATAAAAAAGCAGGCGGCTCTTCGCGCAACGGTCGCGATTCGGAGTCCAAGCGCCTTGGCGTGAAGAAGTTCGGTGGCGAGTCCGTCATTCCGGGCAACATCCTGATCCGTCAGCGCGGCACGCGCTGGCATCCGGGTGCCAATGTCGGCATGGGCAAGGACCATACCCTCTTCGCGAAGGCCGAAGGCAACGTGGCGTTCCAGCACAAGGCGAACGGTCGCACCTACGTGGCCGTCATGCCGAAAGCCGAAGCCGCCGAGTGACCGGAGCTTCAGAGCGCCGGCGTTCCACCGACCCGGCACTCTGAACCCTCCGAACGATCGGACCTTCAGAGCACGACAGGGGAGATGGACCGCCATCTCCCCTTTTCGCGTCTGGAAGGAACGATGCGATGCTTGAGGACACGACCGTCGAACGGGACGGCGAGACGATCGAGACCCGCAGGCTGCTGTTGCGGCCGCTGACGATGGACGATGCCGGCGCGCTGGCGAAGCTGATCAACGACCGCGAGATCGCCCGGATGCTGGCCCGCGTGCCGCATCCCTACGGTCTTGCCGACGCCCGCGCCTTCATCAGCGACCACGCACCGGAAACGGTCTTTGCGCTCTGCCTGAAGGACGGCGGCGACCTCGTCGGCTGCTGCAGCCTGAAGCCGGAAAGCGTGCCGGGCCGGTTCGACATCGGCTACTGGGTCGGCCGCCGGTTCTGGGGCAAGGGTCTTGCCACCGAGGCAGCGCAGGCCGTGATCGATTTCGGATTTGTCGCGCTGAAGGCCGACGCCATCGCCGTCGATTGCCGCGTCGTCAACGAGGCGTCGCGCCGGGTGATCCGCAAATGCGGCTTCCACTTCACCGGCAGCGGCCTCATCGACACGATCAGTTCCGGGCGCGTGGCCAGCGAGCATTTCGTCATGGACCGGCGGTGCTGGACGTCGCTCAAGGCATGGGGTCGGGCATGAGTTGCCGGAAGATCGTCGCGCGCAGGATCGGCGGCGCCCTCACTGGGGCGCTGCTGCTGGCCGGGCTTGCGGCCTGCGGCGACGATCCAGCCGACGTGCCGCCCGCCTCCGTCGCCGACGGCCTGGCGCTGGAGGAGTTCTTCGCGGGGGCGTCCTATTCGAAGGGATCGGTCACCACGGCGCTATTCTTTACCGAGGACTTCACCGCGCGCTTTTCCGGCACGCGCCAGGATGGGCGGCTGCTGCTCGACGAGCAGTTTAGCTTTCCCGATGGCGACCGGCTGCAGCGCTGGGACCTCGGCATGACCAGCCCCGGTCTCTACACCGGCACGGTGCGGACCGAGGGCGACGACGGCGAATTGTCACCGCCGGTGGCCGTCTCCGGCAGGCTGGCGCCGAACGGTGTCGTTCTCGACTATGACGGCTACGCACCGGGCGGCGGCGACACGCTGCTGCACTTTCGCCACCGCATGACGCGACAGTCGGACGGAACGGTCGCCAACCATGTCAGCGTGTCGAAATTCGGCGTGCCGCTGGCCACGTCCGACGTGGCTTTCGCTAAGGACAAGGCTGCGCTCGACGCGCACTGACGCCGCGGGCCGACCGGGTCCGCGCACATGAACCTTCCGGATCGCCTGCCTCTTGGCCGGCGATCCGTTCACAAGTCCCGACCGGCCCGCTAGAAGGGGCCGTCCGCCATACCGACCGCATGCTCAGGAGAGCACAGAGATGAAATTCCTCGACCAGGCCAAGGTCTATGTCCGATCCGGTGACGGCGGTGCCGGCTCGGTGTCGTTCCGCCGCGAGAAATACATCGAGTTCGGCGGGCCGGACGGCGGCGACGGCGGCCGCGGCGGCGATGTGTGGGTGGAGGCCGTCGCCGGCCTCAACACGCTGATCGACTATCGCTACCAGCAGCATTTCAAGGCCAAGACCGGCGGCCACGGCATGGGCCGCAACCGCAATGGCGGCAAGGGCTCGGACATCACGCTGAAGGTGCCGGCCGGCACCCAGATCTTCGCCGAGGACAACGAGACGCTGCTGTTCGACCTGACCGATATCGGCGAGCGTCACTGCATCGCCGCCGGCGGCAATGGCGGCTTCGGCAACGCCTATTTCAAGACCTCGGTGAACCAGGCGCCGCGGCGCGCCAATCCTGGCCAGGAGGGCGAGGAGCTGACGATCTGGCTGCGGCTGAAGCTGATCGCCGATGTCGGCCTCGTCGGCCTGCCCAATGCCGGCAAGTCGACCTTCCTCGCCTCGGTGACGCGGGCCCGGCCGAAGATCGCCGACTATCCCTTCACCACGCTGCATCCCGGCCTCGGCGTTGCCAAGGTCGACGAGGCGGAATTCGTCATCGCCGACATTCCGGGCCTGATCGAGGGCGCCCATGAGGGCGTCGGCATCGGCGACCGCTTCCTCGGCCATGTCGAGCGCACCAGCGTGCTGCTGCATCTGGTCTCGTCCAGCGAGGACGACGTCGCCGGTGCCTACCGCACCGTGCGGCGCGAGCTCGAAGCCTATGAGCACGGCCTCGCGGACAAGCCCGAGCTCGTCGCCCTGTCGAAGGTCGACACGCTGACGCCGGAGGCCCGCGAGGAGAAGCTGGCGGAGCTGCAGGAGGCCGTCGGCTACGCGCCGCTCGCTCTGTCGGCGGTGAGCCGCGAGGGCATGACCGAGGCATTGCGCGAGTTGAAGAGCCGCATCAGCCGCCTCGCCCCCACGGAAGAGGAAGAGCCCGACCGCTTCGCCGTGGCCGCGGCCGAACGCGCCGAGGCGGAAGAGGCCGAGGCCGGGAAGAAGGACGCGGAGTGATGAGCAATCCCCTCCACGGCTACCGGCGGATCGTCATCAAGATCGGTTCGTCGCTGCTCGTGGACCGCGAACGCGGACTGAAGCGGACCTGGCTGGAATCGCTGGGCGAGGACATTGCGCGCCTCGTCAGCGAGGGCCGGGAGATTCTCGTCGTGTCGTCGGGCGCCATCGCGCTCGGCCGCAAGATCCTGAAGATGCCGCGCGGTCCGCTGCGGCTGGAGGAAAGCCAGGCGGCCGCCTCGGTGGGCCAGATCGCCCTGTCGCGCACCTATCTGGAGATCCTCGGCCGCCACGGCATCGAGACCGGGCAGATCCTCTTGACCCTCGGGGACACCGAAGAGCGCCGGCGCTATCTGAATGCCCGCGCCACCATCGCGACGCTGCTGGCCCTCAAGGCCGTGCCGGTCATCAACGAGAACGACACCGTCGCCACCTCCGAGATCCGCTACGGGGACAATGACCGGCTGGCCGCCCGGGTCGCCACGATGATCGACGCCGACATGCTGGTCCTGTTGTCGGATGTCGACGGGCTCTACACGGCGCCGCCGCATCTCGACCCGAACGCCGAGCACATTCCCCTGGTCGATCAGATCACGCCGCAGATCGAGGCCATGGCGGGCTCCGCCGGTTCGGAACTGTCGCGCGGCGGCATGAAGACCAAGATCGACGCGGCGCGGATCGCGACCGGTTCCGGCACCGCCATGATCATCACGGCGGGCAACCGGCTCTATCCCCTGTCGGCCATCGAGACCGGCGAGCGCGCCACGCTGTTTCGCGCGGTCGATACGCCGGTCGGCGCCCGCAAGCGCTGGATCGCCGGCCAGCTCCATGCCACCGGGCGCCTGTTCGTCGATGCCGGCGCCGTCAAGGCGCTGGTCGCTGGCCGCAGCCTGCTGCCGGCGGGCGTCAGCAAGGTCGAGGGCGAGTTTCGCAGGGGCGACACGGTGGCGGTGTACGACAACGCCCGCCGCGAGATCGCCCGTGGCCTCATCGCCTATGATTCCGACGAGGCACGGCTGGTCGCCGGCCTGCGCTCCTCCGAGATCGGTGCGGCGCTGGGCTATGAGGGCCGCGCGGCGATGATCCATCGCGACGACCTCGCCGTCGATCCGGGCGCGGCGGAGACGCCGGGCCAGCAGCTTACCTCGGCCTGAGACAGACGGCGCGAAGGCACGGCGAGAGCGCCTGCCCGTTGCCGCGACGCAGTACAGATTTCGGAGACCACACCCATGCGTGACAGCACCGAGACCGGATCGATCGACACGCTGATGGATGCCATTGGCAAGCGGGCCCGCGCAGCGGCGCGCCGCCTCGCCCTGGCGCCGACGGAGACGAAGAACGCGGCGCTTCTGGCAATGGCCGACGCGCTGGTCGCCTCCACCGACACCATCCTCGCCGAGAATGCCGCCGATCTCGACCGCGCGGCGGAGGCCGGCATGGCCGCCTCCTTCGTCGACCGGCTGACGCTGACGCCCGACCGCATCACCGCAATGGCCGAAGGCCTGCGCGCCATCGCCGCCCTGCCCGACCCGGTCGGTGCGACGGTCGCCGCCTGGGACCGGCCGAACGGCCTGTCGATCGAGCGCGTGCGCACGCCGCTCGGCGTCATCGGCGTCATCTACGAGAGCCGGCCGAACGTGACCGCCGATGCCGGGGCGCTCTGCCTGAAATCCGGCAATGCGGTGATCCTGCGCGGCGGCTCGGATTCGGTCCGCTCTTCGGCCGCGATCCACGCCGCGATGGTCGCCGGGCTCACCGCGGCCGGCTTGCCCGAGGACGCGATCCAGATCGTGCCGTCGACCGACCGCGCGGCCGTCGGCGCCATGCTGCGCGGCCTCGACGGGGCGATCGACGTCATCGTGCCGCGCGGCGGCCGTTCGCTGGTCGGCCGCGTGCAGGACGAGGCGCGGGTGCCGGTCTTCGCGCATCTCGAAGGGCTCTGCCACGTCTATGTCGACCGGGCGGCCAATCTCGACATGGCGCGGGACATCGTCGTCAATTCCAAGATGCGCCGCACCGGCATCTGCGGGTCTGCCGAAACCCTGCTGATCGACCGAACCGTTGCCGACACGCATCTGCTGCCGCTGATGGAAGCTTTGCGCGAGGCCGGCTGCGAGATCCGCGCCACCGACGAGGTGCGCGAGCGCTACCCGACCGCGGAGCCGGCCAGCGAGGCGGACTTCGTCACCGAATATCTCGACGCGATCATTTCCGTCGCGCTGGTCGACGGCGTTGCGGGCGCGATCGACCATATCGAGAGCCATTCCTCTCATCACACCGAAGCGATCGTGACCGACGACGCGGACACGGCGGAGACCTTCTTCGCCGGCATCGATTCGGCTATCCTCCTCCACAACGCCTCGACCCAGTTCGCCGACGGCGGCGAGTTCGGCATGGGCGCGGAGATCGGCATCGCCACCGGCAAGATGCATGCGCGCGGCCCGGTCGGCGTCGAGCAGTTGACCAGCTTCAACTATCGCGTCCACGGCAACGGCCAGACGCGCCCATGAGGCTGGGCGATACCGCCGCCGACGCCCTCAAGGGCGTCGATGCGGCGGCGCTGGCCATGCCACCGGCGCAGCCCGGCATGCGGATCGGCCTGTTCGGCGGCTCGTTCAACCCGCCGCATGAAGGCCATCTGCTGGTCGCCGAGACGGCACGCCGGCGGCTCGGCCTCGACCGGGTCTGGTGGATGGTGACGCCGGGCAATCCGCTGAAGGATCACGGCAAGCTGCGGCCGATCGGCGAACGCCTGGCCGCGGTCCGGGCGCTGGCGCCCGGTCCCCATTCGGTGCCCACCGCCTTCGAGGCGCGCCATCGCATCCGCTATTCGGCCGATACGGTCGCCTTGCTGCGGCGGCGCCATCCGAGCGTGCATTTCGTCTGGATCATGGGCGCCGACAGCCTTGCCAGCTTCCATCGCTGGCAGGACTGGCAGGAGATCGCGACCAGCCTGCCGATCGCCGTGGTCGACCGGCCCGGCTCGACCCTCTCCGTCCTCTCGGCGGTCACGCCCCAGGTGCTGGCACGCTTCCGCCTGCCGGAGACGGCGGCCAGGGCCCTGCCCCTGCGACGGCCACCGGCCTGGGTGTTCCTGCACGGGCCGCGCTCGACCGTCTCCTCCACCTTGCTGCGGCGGCAGAACGGCGACTGAGCCGCCGTTGACGCGTCCGGTCAGGCGTCAAGCAGGCCGTAGCGCTCGCGCAGCAGGAAACGGGCGTTGAGCAGCAGCGCCGCGGTGGACAGGCCGAAGGCCAGCCCCCACCAAAGGCCGACGCCGCCCCATCCCACCATGAAGGCGAGAACATAGGCCACCGGCATGCCGACCAGCCAATAGCTGAACAGCGCGATCAGCATCGGCGTGCGGGTATCTTTCACGCCGCGCAGGATGCCGGCAGCCACGACCTGCAGCGCATCGGCGATCTGGAAGAGCGCGGCGACCACCAGCAGCGGCACGCCATAGGCCAGCACCGCCTCGGCATTGGCGTTGCCCCGATCGAGATAGAGCCCGATCAGTTCCTGCGGCCAGAACCAGAACAGGCATGCGCCGCCGATCGAGATCAGCGTGCCGATGCCCAGCGCCACCGCCGACGCCCGGTCGAGATCGCGGCGGTCACCGCGTCCGAAGGCAAGCCCGACCCGCACCGTGGCGGCGCTCGACAGGCCAAGCGGCACCATGAAGGCGATGGAGGCGATCTGCAGCGCGATGCCATGGGCGGCCAGCGGAATGGTGCCGAGCCAGCCCATCATGATCGAGGAGGCGACGAACAGCCCGACCTCGGCAATGATCGTCGCGCCGATCGGCCAGCCGAGCCGCAGCACCTCGAAGAAGTCCGGCCAGTCCGGCCGCCAGAAGCGGGCGTAGAGCTCGTAGCGCCGCAGACTCGGCGCCATCGCCGTATAGGCGACCAGCAGGCCGGTCATCAGGAGGTTGCTGCCGAGCGTCGCCACGGCCGCGCCGACGATGCCGAGGGCCGGCGCACCAAAATGGCCGAAGATCAGCAGATAGTTCAGCCCGGCATTGACCACGGCGCCGACGAGGATCACCGCCAGGACGAGATAGGCGCGGTTGACGACGGTCAGGTAGGAGCGCAGTCCCAGGACCAGCAGCGCCGGGAACATCGACCATTGGGCGACCCGCATATAGGCCCCTGCGAGGGCCGAGATTTCCGGGTCCTGGCCGAGCGCCACCAGGATCGCCTCGGTGTACCAGAGCGGCAGCATGACGAGCGCGCTGTAGAGCATCAGCACCCAGAGGCCCATGCGGATCGAGCGGCGCACGTCGCGCACGTCTCCGCGGCCCTCCGCGCCGGCCGCCAGCGGCAGCACGGCCTGGGCGAAGCCGGCCCCGAAGATGAAGACGATGAAGAAGGTCTGGGTGGCCAGGACGCCGGCCGCCAGTTCGGTGGCGCCGAGCCAGCCGATCATCACCGTGTCGGTGACGTTCATGGTCATCTGCGCCAGCTGCGCGCCGATCAGCGGCACCGCCAGAACGACCGTCGCGACGGCGTGCTTCAGCCATGACTGCACCGGCCCACGGCCATCGGCCCCGGGCAGCGGCTGCGTTTGCGCGCCGGACCGTTCTGAAACATTCGTCTGCATGACATCACCGCCTGATGCTCGGTGGCCTAGAAGGGTGCGACGGGGAAGTCCAGCGACGCCGTCGCCGCTCGCAGGCCTCCGGCGACATGGCTGCCACGAGGGTGGCGCAGGGCTGGACCGATTATCCCGGATGTCGCCCCTTAAGCCGGGCGGTTCGGCTTTTCAGCGCCGCGGCTTTCCAGTAAGCAACGCTTAGCAAAGGCGTCGATCCCGTGAAATCCTTCAGTTCTCTCCTGACCGGCATTCTGTTGACGGTCCTTGCCGGCAGCGTCTTCGCGGGCATGGATTCCCTCGGCAAGCACCTGACGACGCTCGTACCGGTGCTGCAGGTCATCTGGGGCCGCTATTTCTTCCAGACGCTGATCCTCGGCAGCTATCTCGGCGCCACCACCGGCACCGGCTTCCTGAAAGCCCGCCACCCCTATCTGCAGCTCGTGCGCGGCATGCTGCTCCTGGCGGCGACGATCTGCATGTACAATGCCCTTGCCCGCGTGCCGCTGGCCGATGCGACGGCCGTCCTGTTCTTCACCCCGATCGTCGTCACCATCCTGTCGGTCATCGTCCTGAAGGAGAGCATCGGCATCCACCGGATCGGCGCGATCATCGCCGGCTTCTGCGGCATGCTGCTGATCCTGCGGCCGGGCTTTGCCGGCATCGAGCCGGCGCTGGGCTTCGCCCTGGCGGCATCGGGCTTCAACGCCTGCTATTTGTTGATGACCCGCCGCCTCGCCGGCACCGAGGACGCCGCTTCGACGCAGTTCAATACCACGGCGGCCGGCGCGGTGATCCTCACCCTCGTCATCATTCCCTTCTGGGAGACGCCAGCCCCGGCGACGCTGGCGCTTCTGGTCCTCAGCGGCGTTGCCGGATCGATCGGCCATTTCACCCTGGTCACGGCCTTCTCCCACGCCCCGGCCTCGCTGCTGTCGCCTTTCCTCTATTCGCAGGTGCTGGTTGCCAGCATTCTCAGCGTGGTTCTGTTCGGCGACCCGTTGCAACCGCCGATGATCCTCGGCACCGTGATCCTGGTCGCCAGCGGTCTGTACATCTGGTGGCGCGAGAACCGCTGAACCGGCACGGTTTTGACCCGCGTCGGTGCCGTGCGCGATCCGCAGTTGCTTTCCGCAACCCGTTTCGATTGTATCCAATCATGCCCATGGAGCCTCGGGACCGGCCATGACCGGAAGTCGCCATCGCAATGCCAAGCAGCGGACCGTCGACCGCGTCTATGAGGACGTGCGGGCCGACATCATCCGCGGCCAGCATCCGCCCGGATCGCGGCTGACCGAGGAAATGCTGGCCGAGCGCTACGAGGTGAGCCGCACCCCGGTCCGCGCCGCCCTGCACAAGCTCGCCAGCGACGGTTTCGTCGACATGATCCCGCGGATTGGGGCGCTGATCAAAACCCGCTCGCAGGCCGAACTCGCCGAGATCTACGGCGTCCGTGCACTGCTGGAAGGCACGGCCGCCGGCCTTGCGGCGACCCGGCGCAGCGAGGCCGACCTTGCCCGGCTGACCCATCTGGCCGAGGAAATGGAACGGATCGTCGCCGATCGCGGCCAGATCGAGCGGCTTTCCCGGCTCAACCAGGAGTTCCACCAGGTGATCGCCGCGGCAAGCGGCAACAGCACGTTGGAGGAAGCGGCCCTGCGCCTGATGGGGATCGGCCTCCTGATCCACACCTATGGCAGTTTCCGCAGCCCCGACATCCGGCGTTCCCTCGCCGAGCACCGCGTCCTCATCGACGCGCTGACCGCCGGCGACAGCGACTGGGCCACAGCGGTGATGCGCTCGCACATGCTGGCAACGCGCACGGCCCTGACGACAGCGCGCGATACGACCCTGGAAGCCCCCGAGACATCGCCACCGGCGCGCTAGCTGGTCCCTGGCCGAACGTGCCGCTTTCCGGCTCGTTGGGCCGCACCGGCCGCGCCTTGGGTGCAGTGCAAGATTGACGCATTGGATACAATAGCGATAGCGTGCCGGCGCAAGCTCGGTTCGGGCTGGCGACGGCCGCGGTGGGACGCGGCCGTGGAGGACATGCCCGGGAGGATCGATGAAAGCGCTAGACGGAATCCGTGTGCTCGAAATGGGCCAGCTCATCGCCGGTCCCTTCTGCGGGCAGCTGCTGGCGGATTTCGGCGCCGAGGTCGTGAAGATCGAGCCGCCGCGCGTCGGCGACGCCATGCGCCAGTGGGGCCGCACCGATGCCGAGGGCCATCCGCTGTGGTGGCCGGTGATCGCCCGCAACAAGAAGTCGCTGACCCTCGACCTGCGCAAGCCGGAAGCGCAGGAGCTGGTTCGCGAACTCGTCGCGTCGACCGACATCATCGTCGAGAATTTCCGCGCCGGACGCATGGAGGCCTGGGGCCTCGACTACGAGACGCTGAAGGCGATCAATCCGCGCCTGATCATGGTCCGCATCACCGGCTTCGGCCAGACCGGCCCCTACAGCAGCCGCGCCGGCTTCGCCGCCGTCTGCGAGGCGATGGGCGGCATGCGCTACATCGGCGGCTACCCCGACCGCCCGCCGGTTCGCATCGGCCTGTCGATCGGCGACACGCTGGCCGGCCAGAGCGGCTTCCAGGGCGCGCTGCTGGCGCTGCAGCACCGCCATGTCACCGGCGAAGGCCAGATGGTCGACGCCTCGATCTACGAGGCCGTCCTGTCGGTGATGGAGAGCGTCGTCACCGAATACGACCGCGGCGGCCATGTGCGCGAGCGCTCCGGCAGCTTCCTGCCGGGCATCGCGCCGTCCAACGCCTATCCCACCAAGGACGGCGACACGATCATCATCGGCGCCAATCAGGACAGCCTGTTCCGCCGGCTGACGGCCCTGATGGGCCAGCCGGAGCTCGCCGACGACGCGCGTTTCGCCAATCACCAGGCGCGTGGTCGCAACCAGGCGGAGATCGACGCGATCATCGGCGAATGGACGCAGACGCAGGAGGCGCATCCGCTGGTCGAGCTCCTCGCCGAGGCCGGCGTCCCGGCGGGCCTGACCTATCGCGCACACGACATGCTGGAGGACCCGCACTTCATCGCGCGGGAATCGATCGTGCGGGTCGAGGACGAGACGCTGGGGGCGACCGCCATGCAGAACGTCTTCCCGCGCCTCTCCGCCTCGCCCGGCGCCGTCGAGCGGACCGGGCCGAAGCTCGGCGAACACACCCGGCCCGTGCTGCGCGAATGGCTGGACTACGACGACGCGCGGATCGACGCGCTGGAAGCTGCCGAAATCATCTAGGGAATGCGACCGGACGCGCGACGCGGCAGGGAGCCGGGCGTCGCGCGAACCGGCCAGTGGGAGGAATGTCATTGCCACTCGAATTGCGGATGCCCGCGACGAAGGCTGATGCCGGCTGCCGGTCGGCCCCTGGTGCAAGGCGCACGCGGCGGCCTGCCGCGCATGGCATGGTGGCGCCGCGATGATCGAGCCCATCATCGTCGTCGTCATCCTTCTGGCGATGATCGCCATCGGGGCGCCGATCTTCCTCGCGCTGGGCGCTGCCGGCCTCACCGGCCTCTACATGGCGCGCGGGTCGATGGCCTTCTTCTTCGGCCCGACCTCGCTGTTCGGCCAGCTCAACAGCTTCGAGTTGCTGGCGCTGCCGCTCTTCGTGCTGATGGGCAATTTCCTTGCGGCGACCCCCGTCGGCAAGAACCTCTTCCACGCCGCCGTCGTCTGGCTGCAATGGCTGCGCGGCGGACTGGCGATTGCCACCGTCGGCGCCTCGGCGGTCTTCGGCGCGGTCTCCGGCGTCTCGATCGCCGGCGTCGCGGCGGTCGGCTCCATCGCCGTGCCGGAAATGCTGGCGCGCGGCTACAGCCGGTCGATCGCCGCCGGCAGCGTCGTCAGTGCCGGGGCGCTGGCCATGCTGATCCCGCCAAGCGTGCCGCTGATCATCTACGGCGCGGTCTCCGGCGTGTCGGTGGCCGACCTGTTCATCGGCGGCATCGTGCCGGGCATCGCCCTCGCCCTGGCGCTGTCGGTCTATCTCTACTTCCGGGTGCTGCTGAACCCGGCGGAAGCACCGCGCCAGGCCCATGTCGAATACAGCTGGGGCGACCGCCTGCGCGCCATCGGCGGCATCTGGCACGCCATCCTGCTGATCGCCGTCGTCCTCGGCACGATCTACACGGGTGTCGCCACTCCCTCGGAGGCCGCGGCCTTCGGCGCCGTCGGCGCCTTCCTGATCGCCGCCGTCATCTTCCGCAGTGTCGATGTCCGCGGCACGATGAAGGTGCTGGGCTCCAGCGCCCGCATCTCCGGCGCTATCCTGCTGATCATGGGCTGCGCCCGGATCTTCGGCGACTATCTCAATCTCGTGCGGGTACCCGACGCGATCACCGGCCTTCTGATCGGCACCGAGCTGCCGCCGGAGGTCATCCTCGTCCTGATCATGCTGGCCCTTGTCGGCCTCGGCATGCTGGTCGATGCGGTGTCGCTGATCGTCGTCACCACGCCGATCCTGCTGCCGCTGATCACGACGCTCGGCTACGACCCGCTGTGGTTCGGCATCATCCTGGTGATGAATTTGGAGATCGCGGTCGTCACGCCGCCGGTCGGCCTCAACCTCTACACGCTCAAGGCGGTGGCCCCGATGCTGAAGATCGAGGAGATCGTCCGCAGCGTGGTGCCCTTCGTCATGGTGCAGTTCGTGATGCTCATCATCTTCGTGCTGTTCCCCGCCATCAGCCTCTGGCTGCCCAATCTCATGCGTTGAGTTTCATCAAGGGAGGAAAAGACATGACCATCGACAGACGCAGGCTCATCACCACCACGGGCGCCGTCGCGCTGGCTTCGGCCCTGGGCCTTGGCACCACAAGGCCGGCCGCCGCCGCCCAGAAGCTGACCGGCGTCACCTACCTGCCGCCGTCCTACGCCGATCTCGCCTATGGCTCGCAGGGCCTGGTCGACCGGATCAACGAGAAGGCCGGCGAGACCGTCGCCATCGACTTCTACGATTCCGGCCGCCTGCTGTCGGCCGACGAGCAGCTGCCGGCGCTGCGGTCGGGCACCATCGACTTCATGTTCCACACCACGTCCTACGTCACCCGCTCGCTGCCGATCCTCGGCATCACCGGGCTGCCGGGCGTCGTCGGCGATCTCGCCCGCAATCCCGACCGGCTGAAGCGCGGCTCGCCGCTGTTCCAGCTCATCCAGGACGAGCTGAAGAAGAACGGCCTCACCGTCCTCAGCCTCGGCGGCGGCATCATGGAGCCGGAATATATCTGGAGTACCAAGGACGCGCCGATCCGCAATCTCGACGACATCGAGGGCAAGAAGATCCGCGTCGTCTCCTTCGAGGCGACCAAGGCGATCGAGGATCTGGGCGGCGCTTCGGTGCGCATCCCCTCTTCCGAGCTCTATCTCGCCCTGCAGCGCGGCACCGTCGACGCGGCTGTCGCCAACATCTCGACGATCAACGGCCGCAGCATCCAGGAGCAGGTCGGCCACGTCTACCGCATGCCGCTCACCGGCTTCGCCATCGGCGTGTTTGTCCAGACCGATCGCTGGGAAGCGATGGACCAGGCGGTGCGCGACGCCTTCATGGACGGCGTCGAATGGTTCGACACCCACAGTGCCCAGGTCGCCAACACCGACTATTTCGAGCAGAAGTACTGGCCGGCGTTCCGCGAGCTCGGCATCGAGGAAATCGAGCCCGACCAGGCGGCCGTGGAGCGCTTCAACGAGATCAGCGCCAATGTCCGCGAGAGCTGGGTCTCTGAGGTCGGTGAAGAGGTCGGCCGCCGCGCCATTGCGCTCGCCCACGGCGAAGACGCGTAAGGGGAACCATCATGCTCGCCGTTCCGGTCAGGCTGTTCGAACATTTCGCCAGGCTTCTGCAGGTCCTGGGCCAGGTCGTGCTCGCCTTCATGGCGCTGACGATCACCTATGACGCGACGATGCGCTACATCTTCGCGGCGCCGACCTCCTGGAGCCTGGAGATCAACGCCTTCCTGGTCGTCTATCTGGCGGTCATGACGGCGGCGGACGTGCAGCGGCGCGGCGAGCATATCGGCATCACGCTCCTGCCCGACAGCATGGGCGACAACGGGCGGCGCGTGCTGTCCGCCATCGTCGGCATCGTCGGCTGCGTGTTCTGCGCGATCATCACCTGGCGCGGCGGCCTCATGGCCTACGACGCCTGGGCCTATGGCGAACGCGTCTCGAGCGGCTTCGGCACGCCGATGTGGCTGCCCTACGGAATGCTGCCGATCGGCTTCGGCGCGCTCGGCCTGCAGTTCCTGATCAACACCCTGCAGGGCCCGCCGCCCCGCTCGGACGTGATCCACCACGTCTGAGCCCGATTTCCCTGAGCGGCGGCGGTCTCCGGATCGTCGCCGCTCAGGCCATCATGCCGCGCGCGGCGACCGGCCAGACGGCCTCGACCCAGCCGTCCCGCACCCCGACATACCAGTCGTAGCGATCGACCGTCGGGTCGCAATGCCCCGGCACCAGCCGCAGGCGCTCGCCCACAGACAGCTTCGTGCCCGCCGCACAGGCCAGCTGTCCGTGCTCGTCCGATGCACCGGCATAGGTCACGCCGGGCCGTTCGTGGACCAGCGGCAGCCCGCTCTCGATGGCGATGCCCTTGTGGCCGCAATCCACCACCGCGACACCCTCGCGCGCCGCGCTCATCACAGTCGCCGCGACGAACAGCGACTGGCGAAAGTCCGGCGCCGGGCGGTTGCGGCCGTAATCGGCATCCATGAAGGCGTAGGAGCCGGCCTGCAATTCGGTGAAGACGCCGCTCGCCGCCTCCAGCTCGAAGGTGCCGGTGCCCGCGCCGGTCACCGCCGGGCAGGCGATCCCCTTCGCGGCAAGACCGTCGACGACCGCCCGGGCGGTATCGGCCACCGAAGCGATGGCGGCGCGGCGCGCATCGAGGTCACGCAGATGCTGGGCGCCGCCGTGATAGGCCTGCAGGCCGCCGAAGATCAGTGCGTGACTGCTTGCGATGCGCTCGGCCAGGGCGATGGCGGCGGCCGGCGAGCCGACCCCGGCGCGGTTGGCGCCGACATGGATCTCGACCAGCACCGTCAACCGGCAACTCGCCGCTTCGGCGGCGGCCTCGATGAGGTCGACCACGCCCGTATCGTCGGTGCAGAGCGCGATGTTCGTCATCTTCGACAGCGCCGCGACACGCGCCAGCTTGCGCGGCGCGACGATCTCGTTGGTGATGAGAATGTCGGGAACGCCCGCCCAGGCGAGGATCTCGGCCTCGCCGACCTTCTGCACGCATTGCCCGACGGCACCGCGCTGGGCCTGCCAATGCGCGATGACCGGTGATTTATGGGTCTTGGCGTGGGGCCGCAGGCGGATGCCGGCCTTTGCCGCGAAGGCCGCCATGCGGTCGAGATTGTGTTCCAGCGCGTCGAGGTCGACGAGGAGCGCCGGGGTGTCGACCTCCTCCTCGGCCATGCCCGGCTCGGCCGGCGGGTTCTGCAGCATGCGCGGCGGTCCGTTCCTGTCATCGTCAGACGCCGGAAAGGCCGGCGTGCCTTTCCGGTATTGTCGACGCTCAGGTCGCGGCGGTCCAGTCCGTCAGGTCGAGCTGCACCTTCATCGCCCGGCTGCGGTCGCTGGCCAGATCGAAGGCTTCCACCGCCCGGCCCGCCGGCATCCGGTGGGTGATCAGCGGCGCCAGATCGACGAGCTGGCGCGAGACGAGATCTGCGGCCAGCGCGAATTCCGTGTCGAAGCGGAAAGAGCCGACCATCTCGATCTCCTTGGCGACCAGCGAGGCGAGCGGGAACTCGACCGGGCCACCATTACCGACCGCAACCAGCCGGCCGCGCGGCCGGACGCATTCGACGGCGGTGGTGACGGCGGCCGGGTTGCCCGAACATTCGAACACCACGTCAATGCGGCCCTTGTCCGCCTTCAGCGCGTCGAGCCCGCTGCGGTCGCTGCCGAGATCGATCACCGTGTCGGCGCCGAGCTTGCGGGCGGTCTCCAGCGGTTCGCCGACAACGTCGCAGGCGGTGATGTGCGCCGCCCCGGCGCGGCGGGCCGCGGCCACCGCAAGGCAGCCGATCGGCCCGCAGCCGGAGACGAGCACGCTGGCGCCGAGCAACGGACCGGCCTGACGCGCGGCGTGCAGGCAGACGGCGAAGGGCTCGGCCAGCGCGGCCAGGCCCGTATCGGTCGCCGCGCCCACTGGCACGGCCTGTGCCGCCGGCACCACCAGCACTTCGCGGAACATGCCCTCGACATGCGGGAAGCGCATGGCGCTGCCGCTGAACACCATGTCGAGACAGTGATTGCGCATGTCCCGGCGGCAGTATTCGCAGCTCTCGCAGGGCCGCGACGGATTGATCGCGACCCGGTCGCCGATGGCGAGGCCGGAGACGCCGGCGCCCAGTTCCTCGACGATGCCCGAGGCTTCGTGCCCGAGGATCATCGGCTCCTTGATGCGGATCGTGCCGAAGCCGCCGTGGTGGTAGTAATGCAGGTCGGAACCGCAGATGCCGCCCGACTGGACGCGCAGCCGCACCTCGCCCGCCCCCGGCGCGCCCGGATCGGGGCGCTCCTCGATGCGGAGGTCGTGGGGGCCGTGTGCAACGATCGCTTTCATGGTGTCTCCAGCTTTCGCGGTCTTAGAGGACCGACAGCATGCCGCCGTCGACATAGATGATCTGGCCGTTGACGTAGTCGGAGGCCGAGGATGCCAGGAAGATCGCCGTGCCGACGAGTTCCTCGGGCTGGCCCCAGCGCCCGGCCGGCGTGCGGCTCTTCACCCAGTTGTCGAAATCCTTGTTGGCGACCAGCGCCTCGTTCATGTCGGTCAGCATGTAGCCGGGTCCGATGGCATTGGCCTGGATACCGGACGCGGCCCATTCGGCGGCCATGCCCTGGGTCAGGAGCTTGATGCCGCCCTTGGCGACCGTATACGGGATCACCGTTGCACGGGCGAGCGCGCTGGTCAGCGAACCGATATTGATGATCTTGCCGCGGCCGCGCGGGACCATGCGGCGGGCGGCCTCGCGGCCGATCAGGAAGGCGCTGGTGAGATTGGTGTCGATCACCCGCTGCCAGTCGGCCAGGGCCAGTTCGAGCATCGGCTGGCGATGCTGGATGCCGGCATTGTTGATGACGATGTCGATCTCCAGGCCCTCGGCGTCGAACTTCTCGAAGGCGGCGACCACGGCGGCTTCGCCGGTGACGTCGAAGATCGCCTCGTGGACGGTATGGCCGGCGTCGCGCAGTTCCTTGGCGGCGGCAGCGACCGTCTCGGCATTGCGCCCGTTGAGGATCACCACCGCGCCGGCCTCGGCCAGTCCCTGCGCCATCGCCTTGCCGAGGCCCCGCGAGGAGCCGGTGATCAGCGCCGTGCGGCCTGTCAGGTCGAAGGATGCGGTTTCGGTCATGATGTCTTCCCCTCTAGATTTCACTGATGCGGCGCACGAGATCGGTGCGCTCGAACACGTCGGATTTCAGCTCGACGCCGAGGCCCGGCCCCTCCATCGGGTAGACGTAGCCACCCTCGGTTCTCGGCACCGCGGTCACGAGTTGCGTATACCAGCCGCGATAGAACGCCCTAACGGATTCCTGGATCAGCGTGTTGGGCTGGCTGAATGACATGTGGACGGCGGCGGCGAAGCCGACCGGCCCGATGCAGTCATGCGGCGCGAAGGGCCGGTGCCAGGTCTCGGCCAGCGCCGCGATCTTGCGGCCCTCGGTGAGGCCGCCGGACCAGCACAGATCGACCATCGCCACCGACAGGGCGTCGCGGTCCAGCATGTCCTTGTAGGGCCAGCGCGAGCCGAGGGTCTCGGAGGCGCAGACCCAAACGTCGGTCGAGCGGGCATATTCGGCGAGCGCCTGCGGCGAGTTCATGCGGATCGGATCCTCGAACCACATCGGCTTGTAAGGCTCGAGTTCCTTGGCGATCATCTTGGCGGCCGGCAGGTTCCACAGCGAGTGGAACTCCACCATGATGTCGATCCTGTCGCCGACGGCCTTGCGGATCTTCTCGAAGGGTTCGAGGCCGCGCCGCATCTGCTCTGCGGTCAAATAGAGGCCGCCGGTCTCGTTGGCGATCGGGTCGAAGGGCCAGATCTTCATGGCGTCGATGCCATTGTCGAGGAGGTCCTCGGCCAGCGCGCCGGCATCGGTCATGAAGGCGTCGAGGTCCTCGTAGGGACCGGACGTCTCGCCGAGATTCCAGTTCGACACGGGTCGGATGTTGCTCGAACTGACATAGCGGGTGCCGGCGCAGGTGTTGTAGATGCGCAGACGGTCGCGGCACAGGCCGCCCAGCATCTGGTGCACCGGCTGGTCGCAGAGCTTGCCGAAGATGTCCCACAACGCGATGTCGATCGCCGAGGCAGCGCGGTACTCGACGCCGGTCGAGGATTGCGCCATCGGCAGATGGACCATCTCCTTCGACAGCGCCTCGATGTGCAGCGGATTGCGGCCGATCAGGCGCCCGGCCAGCGTGTCGTGGATGTGGGCCGCGACGGCGCCGGCGCCGTAGAAGGTCTCGCCGAGCCCGATGATCCCCGCATCGGTGTGGACGCGCACCCAGAGGACATTGGCGAATTCCTCGGTCCGCAGCGTCTCGATGGCGGTGATCTTCATGCCGGCCGGTTCCCCCTTTGCGATTCCCCTCGCAAATCCCCGGCTCTTCTTCGGCGGGATGGACGGCCGCGGTCAAGGCGTGCGCCTGTTGCGAAGTGTGTCACGCCGGGCGGATCGCGACGGTGCCATCACCGGCATCGGCGCTCGCGTCGATCGCCACGACATCGCCGTCAGCGATGCCGGCAATGTCGCAGACGACGATGGGGCAGTCCCGGCCGTAGAGGGTGGCGGCGACCATCGCCCCGACGGTGAGGATCGGATCGGCGCGCGCCAGGAGCACTCCATCCGGCCCGGTGCCGCGCCGGATGGATTCGGCGAAGACGGAGGCTGACGACGACGAGCCGCGACCGCAGGGCATGACCAGGATGCGCCCGGTGACGCTGGCACCGCGCGCAGGGTGCGAATGATCGATGATGGCGCCGGTCTCCACGTCGATCCCGCCCCAGAAGCTGAGCGGCTCGGCAAGAACCAGCGCCGTCCCTTCCGCGCGGCCGGCGACGACGATCGTCCCCGCGCGCGTCATGTCCGCGTCCTCACGACCTTGCCGCTGGCGGCGGAGAGGATGCAGTCCTCCAGCGACCCGAAGCCGACCGAGACGCCGATATTGCCGGGTGCGTAATGCGCCCATTTGCCGGAATTGGTCATCACCGCCCCGTCGATGTCGCGCAGGATCGCGGTGACATAGGTGCAGGTGTCGACGACCGGAACGAGGCCGGAGCCCTCCAGTCCCGCCAGCGCCGCGTCGCGGCGCAGCCCGTCCAGGGTCGCGCGGCTGGTGTTGACGTAGATCGGCAGGCCGCGGTCCGGCCGGATTTCGCGCAAGAGCGGCAGCAGCCGGTCCCATTCGCCGCGGGAGAAATGCGGCGTGCCGAGGCAGACCGCGTCGATCGGCGCGCCCTCCGGCACGGTGGAGAGGCGGGCAAGCACCGCGTCGACGGAGGCCGGTGTGATCGCGACGATGCGGTCCGGCTCGTGGCCACCGAAGGCGTCCGCCTGCGTCGGGGCCTCCGGCGTGATGCCGACCGCATGGAACAGGCCGACCGCACCGGCGGAGGCGGCGGCGGCACCGAGGGCCTTCAGTTGATCCTCGTCGCGCGGCGGCGGCAGGCCCTCGATCACCGGCACAAGCTCGCCGGAGGCCGCACCGATGATCAGCCCGACCGCCACATAAAGGGCATCGTCGGGCGTGAGCGACGGCGCAAAGCCCTCGAGGCGAAACAGCACCCGGCCGCGGCGGTGCTCGTCCAGATGCAGGCCATAGGCCGGGGCCCGTCCGGTGATCGCGCAGCACAGATCGATGAAGTCGCCATAACGGTTGGTGCGCGCGCCGATCACCGAATTGGCGAAGACGATGGCATTGGATTCGCCCCAGGCCACCTGCTCGCCGAAGCGCGGCCGGAACAACATCTGATAGGGCGCGCAGGTGAAGGAGGCCTGGCAGCCCAGCGCCTCGTGGGCCTGCATGAGCCGTCGCCGCGGCTGCCGTTCGCCGGCGTCGAGGCGCACGAGCTCGGGATGGATGAGATCGAGCGAGCCGACATTGAGCGTGGTCGGCACTCTCACGCGACCGCCGCCGGCCAGCAGCCGCTCGACGAAATCGAGGCTGACGGCGCCGTGATAGAGGCAGCCATCGACATGGGCGCCGGCAATGTCGAGCAGTGCCTCGGCGCCCACCGACCGGGCGAAGCCGGTCAGGATCTGCATGGCGAAGGCCGCGGCCGCGCCCGCCTCGCCGTTCAGCAGTGCGCGGTCATGGTCGGTGAGGTGCAGGGTCATCGCCCTCCGCCCTGCAAAACGTGGACCGTGGGGGTGGCGCGGCCGATCCGGCGGCCCTTGCGGACATATTGCTTCGCCCGTCGTCCACAGCTCAGTCGCGCGGGATCGCCAGAGTTAAGGATCCGGTTACCGACCCCGTCGATATTGCGGCTCCGGATTCGCGAAGGAGAAACCATGAGTGACACGGCCATGATTGCGGGCGGACAGATCCGTTCGTTCGTCGAGCGCATCGAGCAGATCGAGAGCGAGATCCAGGACCTCAACGACGGCAAGAAGGAAGTCTTCGCCGAGGCCAAGGGCGAGGGTTTCGACGTCAAGGTGATCCGCGAGATCATCAAGCTGCGCAAGCAGGACAAGGACGAGCGGGACGAGCACGAGACGCTGCTCGACCTCTACATGCGGGCGATGGAAGAAGCCCCGTCCGCCGTCGCCGCCTGAGGCGACAAGACCCGATCATCGCAGACGGCGCCGCATCTGGGGCGCCGTCTTGCGTTTCAGGGCCGGCGCGCGGCACCGGCGCCGCCCTCACGCGGCGGCATAGTCCAGGTCGCTGACATGCTCCAGCCAGTCGATGGCGACGCCGTCCAGCGCCTCCTGGATCGACACATGGGTCATCATCGTGTCGGGACCGGCGCCGTGCCAGTGCTTCTCGCCCGGCGGGATCCAGATCACGTCGCCGGCGCGGATCGTCTCGATCGGCCCGCCCTCGGTCTGGAACCGCCCGGCCCCCGCCGTCACATAGAGCGTCTGGCCAAGCGGATGGGTGTGCCAGGCGGTGCGTGCGCCCGGTTCGAAGGTCACCAGGTTGGAGCGCACGCGTGCCGGCTCCGGTGCCTCGATGATGGGGTCCTGCCAGACCGTGCCGGTGAAATAGCTGGCCGGTCCGCGCCGTGTCGGGACCGATCCCCCGCGCCTGATGTCCATGGTCGTCTCCTCCTCGCAGGATCGTCCGGTGCCCTGCGCCGGCCGCACCATGGCACCGCCCGCGGCCCGATGCCAGCCGTCCCGCGCGCCGCGAAGGCCGGGCGCCGGCACGCGGTGAAACCCCATCGCAGCACGGCAATCCCGGACGCTGCATATGCGAACGATACCGGCAACCTTATCGCAACTGTATGTCCCTACGCTGGGTGTTTTCGTCATGGCGACGCATGGGAGACCCGGTGCAGATATTTACGAGGATCATCCGGTTTCGTCGCGAGGAGACCGGCAATGTCGCCGTCGTCTTCGGACTGACGCTGCCGGTCCTCGCGCTCTGCTTTGCGACCGCGGTGGACCTGTCGGGCATCTACGGCGCCAATCGCAGCCTGCAGCAGGCGGCCGACGTCGCCGCCCTCGCCGCCGGCCGGGAGTACGGCCGAACCCAGGACGCGGACTATCTCAAGAGCGTCTCGGAAGCCTTCTTCTTCCACAATGCCGGCGAGGAGACGCGCGGCACCACCCAGTTCAGCTATGACGGCGTGTTTCGCGAGGACGGCCTGACGATCCTCAAGGTCACCGCCCGGCGGCAATTGCCGACCTTCTTCGGCGATGCGCTGATGTGGGTCACCGGCGGCACGCTCGACTGGCGGCAGTTCCCGCTCTACGCCAAGAGCGAGATCGTCGTGCAGAACCGCTCGATCGAGCTGGCGCTGGTGCTCGACAATTCCGGCTCGATGCAGGACCGGCCACGCTCGGGCGGCACCAAGAGCAAGATCGACATCATCAAGGACGCCGCCGAGGACCTCGCCGAGCAGTTCCTGTCGGCCGACAAGGGCTCGACCGAAGAGTTTCCCGTCCAGTTCGCGGTCGTCCCGTTCTCCAGTTCGGTGAATGTCGGCCCGCAATACAAGAATGCCGACTGGATGGACACGCAGGGCCGCTCGCCGATCCATCACGAGAATCTCGACTGGGGCGGCTGGCTGTCCGGCGCGACCAGCGGCGGCTGGGAGTGGATACGGGACAGGGGCTGGGTCTACACCTCGCCCTCCAGTGGCACGCCCCTGGCGCGGTACAACGGGTCCTACTGGACGCGGATCACCACCGGCGAGCCGCTGACCCGGTTCTATGTCTATGACAATGCGCGCTACAAGAGCCAGTTCGGCACCTGGCGGGGCTGCGTCGAGGCGCGGCCGAACGGGTTGGCCGCCACCGACACCGAGCCGGTCAGTTCCAAGCCGGAGACGCTGTTCGTGCCGACCTTCGCGCCGGACGAATACGACGATTCCGCCTATGGCTGGAACGACTATCTCGACAGCGGCAGCGGATCGCCCGACTCGGCCAAGGAGGCGATGGCCGAGCAGGCCAAGGTCGCCAAGTATTTCGACAGCGGCTACTCCATCACGACGCCGAGCAGCAATCGCAGCGACTGGGGTCCGAATTCCACCTGCGCGACGACGCCGATCACGCCGCTGACCAAGACGCTCAAGACGGTGACCGACGCCATCGACGTGATGGACGCCCAGGGCGCCACCAACATTCCGCACGGCCTGGCATGGGGCTGGCGGCTGCTGACGGCGCGCCCACCCTTCACCGAGGGGCGAAGCCACGACGAGCCCGACAATCTGAAGGTGCTGGTGCTGATGACCGACGGCAACAACACCTACAATCTGAACTCCGGCGGGCGGCCGCTGGAAATTCGCGACTACAACCGCTCCACCTACGGCTCTTACGGCTATGGCGCGGCCTATTCCCATGGCAGCAGCACCCGCAAGCCGGGCCGCATCTACGACGGCACCACCGGCAACGCGAAGGATTACAGCGTCGACAGCTATGTCGCCGCCATGGACCAGAACGTCGCCAAGGTCTGCGAGAACGTGAAGGCCGATGGCCGCAAGCCGGGCGGCACGGACGGCATCCTGATCTTCACCATCGCCTTCGACCTGCGCGACGGCGAACCGGTGAAGAAGCTGATGGAAGACTGCGCCTCGAACGGCCTGATCGATGCCAGCGAAAAGCTCTATTACGACGCCCAGAGCCAGGAAGAGCTGGCCGCCGCCTTCCAGTCGATCACCGAACAGATTTCCAGCCTGCGCATCGCCCGCTGACGCGCGGGCACCAGATGGATGCCGTGGCCCGGCCGTTCGGCGGTCAGCGTTCCAGCTGATCCGGCGTTGCGCGGATCGGCACCTCATCCCGCCCGCGCCATGATCGCGGACCTCATCGTTCCTCGCCCCGGAGGCATCGACACATGCTCGCAACGACCCTCGTCCTCCTGAGCTTCGGGCTCGCCCAGCCGGTTGTCGCGCCCGGACCGGTTCCGCTCGCGTCCGGCATCGCGGCCAGCGTCGCCCCCGCCAGCGTCGCCCCGACGGACGAACCGGCCGACGCGTTCCGCCTCGTGCAGCATCGCGGCGACGGGCGTCACCACCGGCGCAGCGGCGACCGAGGCGGCCGTGACGGGATCGACCGCGGCAGTCTCGACGCCGACCGGTATCTCTACGATTTCCGGGACGCGCCGCGCTGGCGTGCCGAGGAGCGCGCACGCCATGACGGCCGCGGACGCGATGGCCGGCGCGACGATGGGCGCCGGGATGGCGACCGGCATCACGACCGCGACAGGCATGATCGCGATCATCGCGACCGGGACGAGGATCGGCGCGATTGGGACTCGGACGGCGACTGGGACTATGGCCGCGGCTTCGACAATGACCGGACCCGCGACGATCAGCGCGGCGACAGCCGCTTTCGCGAACGGCGCGAGCGCTTCGAGGAACGCCGCAAGCGCTGGTAGCCTTTCGCCCGACCGGCGTCAGTCCGGCGCCGACGCTCCGGCGAGACCGGTCTCAGCCAGGACGAAATCCGCCATGGCCGCGATGTCATCGAGGTCGAAGACCGGCAGCGCGCTGTCCGTCACCGGATGATCGGCGGCGATCGCCGCGATGCTTGGTGCGTGGTCCTGCATCGGCCGGCGATCGCGGGCCTCCTGTCGCCGGCACTCGATCTTGGGGTGCGGCTCGCGCTTGTAGCCCTCGACGAGAACCAGGTCGCAGGGCGACAGCCGCGCAACGATGTCGGCAAGGCTCGGCTCGGGCGCACCGCGCAATTCGTGCATCAGCGCCCAGCGCGTGCCGGAGACGATCGCCACCTCACCGGCGCCGGCGCTGCGGTGGCGGAAGGAATCGGTGCCCCCCCGGTCGATCTCGAAGGCATGATGGGCGTGCTTGACCGTCGCGACCCGGAAGCCGCGCGCGGTGATCTCGGTCACCAGCCGCTCCGTCAGGGTCGTCTTGCCGGAGTTCTTCCAGCCGGTGATGCCGAATATGCGCTGTTTCACCTGGCACCCGTCCCTTCGCTGCATCTGTCCCGCCCGGCGGGGTCCCCGCCCTTCTATGCGAGGAAGGAAAGCCCGGTCGAGATGCGAAGCGTCCTGCCGGTTCGCAGCGCGTGCGACGGCGAAGAGACGTTGCCGCCGCTGGACGCTTGGCGATAGATGGAGCGATGTCCGACACCGCGCCCACCTATCTGACCACCCGCGAACTCGCCGATCTCATGCGCATCAAGGAGCGCAAGGTCTACGATCTGGCGGCCAGCGGCGAGGTGCCCTGCATCCGCGTGGTCGGCAAGCTGCTGTTTCCGCGCGAGGAGGTCGCCGCCTGGATGGCCGCCGCGCGCTCCGGCCCGGTGGCGACCGAAACCCGACTGCCGATGATCCTCGCCGGCAGTCACGATCCGCTGCTGGAATGGGCGCTGCGCCAGTCGGGCAGCGGACTGGCCGCCTTCTTCGACGGCAGCTCCGACGGCATCGGCCGGGTGGCCCGGCGCGAGGCGGCGGCCTGTGCCACGCATATCCGGGAAACCGGTGGCGACTGGAATGTCGCCACGGTGCGCGACATGCTGGGCGACGCCCCGGTGGTGCTGATCGAATTCGCCCGCCGCCAATGCGGCCTGATCGTTGCCCCCGGCAATCCGCACGCGATCGAGGCGGTCACCGGTCTGGCACCGCTGCGCTTTGCGCGGCGGCAGCCCGGCGCCGGCGGACAGAAGCTGTTCGAGGCGCTGGCGACGGAAGCCGGGCTCGACCCGGCGGCGCTCGCCGGCCCGCCGGGCGTCGCCAAGACCGAGGACGACGTCGCCCGGCTGGTGCTGGACGGCAAGGCGGATGCGGGCTTCGGGCTGGCGGCGATGGCGGCCCAGTACCGGCTCGGCTTCGTGCAGCTGGCCGAGGACCGCACCGATCTTCTGGTCTGGCGGCAGGCCTTCTTCGAGCCGCCGCTGCAGGCGCTGATGCGGTTTCTGCACACGGCGGAATTCCACGACCGGGCGGCCGAGATGAGCGGCTACGATGTCGCCGCCGCAGGCACCGTGCATTACAACGCGCCCGGCCCCTGACCGGCAGCGATGAAAGCGCGCCGGCCGCTGATGGCCGGCGCGCCCGTGTCAGCTTCGATCGCCGGTCATGTCGGCATTCGGAAAGAACAGCTGCTGGCCATCGACCCTGTAGTTCGCGATGGCGGCCTGCCCCTCGTCTCCGGTCAGCCAGTCGATGAAGGCCTGCCCTGCTTCGGCCTTCACCGCCGGATGCCTGTCCGGGTTCACCAGGATCACGCCATACTGGTTGAACAGTTCCGGGTCGCCCTCGACGACGACCGTGTGATCGCCCTTGTTGCCGAAGGAGATCCAGGTCGCCCGGTCGGTCAGGACGTAGGCGCCCATGCCGATTCCGGTGTTGAGGGTGGCGCCCATGCCCGATCCGGTTTCGCGGTACCACCCGCCGGAGGCGGCGGCGAGGTCGATCCCGGCGTCCTTCCAGAGGCGCAGCTCGGCCTTGTGGGTGCCGCTGTCGTCGCCGCGCGAGGCGAAGGGCGCCTTGGCGGCGGCGATCTTCCCGAGCGCCACCTCGGCGTCCTTCATGCCCGCGACACCGGCGGGATCGGCGGCGGGGCCGACGACGACGAAATCGTTGTACATCACGTCGAAGCGTTCGACGCCGCCGCCGGCCGCGACAAACTTCTCCTCGGCCGGCTTGGCGTGAACGAGCAGCACGTCGCCATCGCCGTTCTCGGCGTTCTTGATCGCCTGGCCGGTCCCGACCGCGACGACGCGAACCTCGATGCCGGATTTTTCGGTGAAGGCCGGCAGGATGGCGTCCAGCAGCCCGGAATTCTGGGTGGAGGTCGTCGACTGGACGACGATGAAGTTCTCCTCGGCCGTCGCCGGAGCGACCATGGCGCCCAGCGCCAGCGTGGCAGCGGCGATGACCCCGATCAGTTGCGTCTTCATGCTTTCCCCTCCTTCGCCGCGAACGGCGTTACAGAACCAGCCCACCGGCGAGAAACTGCCGCGCCGGCTGTGAAACGGGCTCATCGAAAAACCGGTCGACCGGCGTTTGCTCGACGATGCGGCCGCCGTGAACGAAGACGATCTCGGCGGCGAGGCGTCGCGCCTGGCCGATGTCGTGGGTGACCATGACGATCTTGGTGCCGGCCGCCGCGACGCGGCGCAGCAGGCTCTCGATCGCCTGGGTCGCCCCCGGATCGAGGCTCGAGGTCGGCTCGTCCATGAACAGGATGTCGGGCGCGGTCGAGATGGCGCGGACCACCGCCAGACGCTGCTGCTCGCCGCCCGACAGGGTGCGCGCCGGCTGGTTTGCGCGGGCCGCCAGATCGCCCATGGCCAGGAGCGCGGCGACGCGTTCGCGGCGCGCGATGCGCGGCATGCCATGGACCTTCAGCGCGTAGTCGACATTGGCGGCGACGGAGCGGCGCAGCAGCACCGGCCGCTGGAACACCATGGCCTGACGCCGGCGCACCGCCTTGTCGAGCCCCTGACCATTGTAGCGCAACTGCCCGGACGCCGGCGTGATCAGCCCGTGCAGCAGGCGCAGGAGCAGGCTCTTGCCGGCGCCGTTCGGCCCGAGGATCAAGGTCGGACCACCGGCGGCAATGGTCAGCCCGCCAACGTCCAAGAGTGTCCGCCCGCCGGCCCGGAACACAAGGTTCTCGGCCTGCAGCGGCAGGACCGAGGCCTGGGTCGTGCCGGCGGCCGACAGCGCCCGGACCGGTGACAGGTCGGCGTCGCTCGGCTGCAGGGCGATATCGTCACGCATGGGCGGCCTGCGGGCGGCCGGCGCCGATGAGCCCGACCGACGCGTTGATGGCGATGGCGATGATCAGCAGGATCGCGCCGAGGGCGAGGGCCAGCGAGAGATTGCCCTTCGAGGTCTCCAGCGCCACCGCCGTCGTCATCACCCTGGTGACATGGTTGATGTTGCCGCCGACGATGATCACCGCGCCAACCTCCGCGATGGCCCGGCCGAAACCGGCCAGCAGCGCGGTGACCAGGCTGTGCCGCCCGTCCCAGAGCAGGGTCGGCACTGCCGCGAGACGCGAGACGCCGAAGGAGCGAAGCTGCTCGGAATATTCGGCGTCGAGATCCTCGACCACCTGGCGGGTCAAAGCGGCGATGATCGGCACCACCAGGACAACCTGCGCGATGATCATCGCGGTGGGTGTGTAGAGCAGCTGCAGCACGCCGAGCGGTCCGGCATTGGACAGCATCAGATAGACCAGCAGGCCAACCACGACCGGCGGCAGCCCCATCAGGGCGTTCAACAGCACGATGGCGACGCGTCGCAGCGGGAAACGGCCCACGGCGAGGAGCGCGCCGAGCGGCATTCCGACCGCGGCAGCGATCAGAACAGCAGTCAGGGATACCCTCAGCGACAGCAGGACGATGGCCAGCAATTCCGGATCGCCGGACAGGATCAGATGGCCTGCCAGCGCAAATGAGTTCGCGAAATCCTGCATTTTCTCCTGTTTCGTCCGTCCACTCGCGTCGTTTCGGGAGATTATGGCCGGGAACGCCGGCTTCGTCCAGCTTAAGCAATCGTTACCGCATCTGCGTTGTATTCGAACGCAGTTGCGAGACGTGCCCGGGAAGTCGTACGCAACGCAGAGTATACAAACATGAGTATAACAGTCATGTTTAAGCAAGCCGGTCGGCGACATTGCCGCAGGGCCAGAAAACCGTTGTGAATCGGACGATTTGTTGCTCTACTGGAGTGGGAGAACAGCCTTGCAGAACCACAATCTCGCTGTAACGACGGAACCGGCCGAGGCCGAGGCCTTGCGCGCCAACCTCTACAGGTTGCTTGCGCGCCTTCTGGCGCGTCCGGCCGACGAGGCGTTGCTGGCGATGCTGCAGGGCCTGTCGGGCGATGACAGCCCGCTCGGCCGGGGCATCGGCGATCTTGCCGGCGCGGCGCGCGCGATATCGCTCGCCGCCGCCCGCGAGGAATACCAGGAGCTGTTCATCGGTGTCGGGCGCGGCGAGCTCGTGCCCTACGGCTCCTATTACCTCACCGGATTTCTCAACGAAAAGCCGCTGGCGCGGCTGCGCTCCGACATGGTGCCGCTGGGCATCGCCCGCTCCGAGGACAGCCGCGATCCCGAGGATCACGCTGGCGCGCTGATGGAGATGATGGCCGGGCTGATCGACGGCAGCTTCGGGCAGATCCAGCCGCTGGCCGTCCAGAAGGATTTCTTCCGCAAGCATGTCGGCTCCTGGGCCGGGCATTTCTTTGCGGATATGGAGACCAACCGCACGGCGCGGCTCTACCGCCCGGTCGGCACGATCGGCCGGCAGTTCATGGCCATCGAGGAATCGGGCTTCGACATGTAGCCGCACAAATCGCGGGGACGGCGGCACCCCGCAAAAGGAACGAGACCAGGGCACGGCCCTTCGACCACGGAGAAACGAGATGAGCGACAAGAGCACGGGAACGAAGGGCGGCACCCAGGCCGATCGCCGGGCTTTCCTGAAGTTCGCAGGGCTGGGCGGCGTTGCCGGCGGCGCCGCGCTGGTCACCGGCGCGCCCGCCGAAGCGGCGATCACCGAGGACGACACGACGGGCGCGGGCTACCGCGAAACCGATCATGTCAGGACATTCTACAAGTCGGCACGGTTCTAACCCACCCGCCAGTCAAACGGATCGCGGGCGGCCGCACATCAAGGATCGGAGGCAGATATGCTCAGGAAAAAGGCAAACGGCGCGGCGCGGAGCAACCGGATGGCGTCGGCGCTGTCGGAGCTGGGGACGGCCGCGGTTGATCGCCGGACCTTCCTGAAGCGCTCGGGCCTGACCATCGGCGGCGCCGCGGCCGTGGCGACGCTGTCCGGCGGCATGGTGCGCCGCGCCGAGGCCGCGGGCGAGACCGCGACCGGCGAGATGGAGATCCGCAAGTCGGTCTGCACCCATTGCTCGGTCGGCTGCACGGTGCTGGCGGAAGTGTCGAACGGCGTCTGGGTCGGCCAGGAGCCGGGCTTCGATTCCCCGTTCAATCTCGGCGCCCACTGCGCCAAGGGCGCGTCGGTGCGCGAGCACGCCCATGGCGAACGCCGCCTGAAATACCCGATGAAGCTCGTCGGCGGAAAATGGCAGCGCATCAGCTGGGACGAGGCGATCAACGAGATCGGCGACAAGATGCTGGAGGTCCGCGAGGCCGCCGGTCCCGATTCCGTCTACTGGCTCGGCTCGGCCAAGCATTCCAACGAGCAGTCCTACCTGATCCGCAAGTTCGCCGCCTATTGGGGCACGAACAACATCGACCATCAGGCCCGGATCTGTCACTCCACCACGGTCGCAGGTGTTGCCAACACCTGGGGCTACGGCGCGATGACCAACTCCTACAACGACATCCACAATTCCCGGGCGATCTTCCTGATCGGCGGCAACCCGGCCGAGGCGCATCCGGTCTCGCTGCTGCATCTGTTGAAGGCCAAGGAAGAGAACAACGCCCCGCTGATCGTCTGCGACCCGCGCTTCACGCGCACCGCGGCCCATGCCGACGAGTATGTGCGGTTCCGGCCGGGCACCGACGTCGCGCTGATCTGGGGCATTCTCTACCACATCTTCGAGAATGGCTGGGAAGACAAGGAATTCATCAACAGCCGCGTCTGGGGCATGGACCAGATCCGCACCGAGGTCGCGCGCTGGACGCCCGACGAGGTTGAGCGGGTCACCGGCGTTCCGGGCTCGCAGCTCCAGCGCGTCGCGCGGACCATGGCCGAGAGCCGTCCGGCGACGCTGATCTGGTGCATGGGCGGCACCCAGCACACCAACGGCAACAACAACACCCGCGCCTACTGCATCCTGCAGCTCGCCCTTGGCAACATGGGCAAGGCTGGCGGCGGCACCAACATCTTCCGCGGCCATGACAATGTGCAGGGCGCGACCGATCTGGGCGTCCTCGCCGACACGCTGCCGGGCTATTACGGCCTGACCGCCGGCTCCTGGGCGCACTGGGCCCGGGTCTGGGAAGAGGAACTCGACTGGCTCAAGGGCCGATTTGCCGTGATGCCGGGCGCCGGCGACGAGGGCAAGGACCGCCTGATGATGAACGAGACCGGCATCCCGGTCTCGCGCTGGATCGACGGTGTTCTTGAGGCCAGGGAAAACCTCGAGCAGCCGGACAACACCAAGGTCATGGTGTTCTGGGGCCATGCGCCGAACTCGCAGACCCGCCTGCCGGAAATGCAGAAGGCGATGGGCATGCTGGAGATGCTGGTCGTCATCGACCCGTATCCGACCATGACCGCCGTCCTGCAGGACCGCACCGACGGGGTCTATCTGCTGCCGGCCTCCACGCAGTTCGAGACCTCCGGCTCGGTGACCGCATCCAACCGGTCGCTGCAGTGGCGCGAGAAGGTGGTCGAGCCGCTGTTCGAGTCCCTGCCCGACCACACGATCATGCACAAATTCGCCGAGAAGTTCGGCTTCGCGGACCGCATGTTCCGCAACATCGAGGTCAAGGACGGCGAGCCGGTCGTCGAGGACATCACCCGCGAGTTCAACCGCGGCATGTGGACGATCGGCTATACCGGCCAGTCGCCAGAGCGCCTCAAGTCCCACATGCAGAACCAGCACACCTTCGACCGCACCACGCTTCGCGGCGTCGGCGGCGCGCATGACGGCGAGTTCTACGGCATGCCCTGGCCGTGCTGGGGCACCGCCGAGATGAAGCACAGCGGCTCGGCCAATCTCTACGACACCTCGATCCCGGTGGCGCAGGGCGGCATGGGCTTCCGCGCCCGCTTCGGCGTCGAGCGTGACGGCGACAACCTCCTGGCCGAAGGCTCCTGGCCGGTCGGCTCGGAGATCGAGGACGGCTATCCCGAGTTCACCTTCGCGATGCTCAAGGAGCTCGGCTGGGACAAGGATCTGACGCCCTACGAGCGCCGCTACATCGATTATGTGGCCGGCTTTGCCGACCAGCGTCCGAGCCAGGGCGACGACGTCGGCGAGCAGTCGCAGACCGGCGAGATCGATTCCGACTACGACGAGAAGGTCGGCGGCGTGAACTGGAAGACCGACCTGTCGGGCGGCATCCAGCGCGTGGCGATCGCCCATGGCTGCGCCCCCTACGGCAACGCCAAGGCCCGCGCCGTGGTCTGGACCTTCCCCGATCCGGTGCCGATCCATCGCGAGCCGCTCTACACGCCGCGCCGCGATCTGGTGACGGATTATCCGACCTATGAGGACAAGACCTTCTGGCGCGTGCCGACGGCCTACGCGTCGATCCAGAAGAACGACTATTCCAAGGACTTCCCGATGATCATGACGTCGGGGCGTCTGGTGGAATACGAGGGCGGCGGCGACGAGACCCGCTCCAATCCGTGGCTCGCCGAGCTGCAGCAGGACATGTTCGTCGAGATCAACCCGTCGGACGCCAACGATCTCGGTCTTCGCGACCGCGACACGGTGTGGCTGCACAGCCCGGAAGGCGGCAAGATCCGCATCATGGCGATGGTCACCGAACGCGTCGGTCGCGGCGTGGTGTTCACGCCCTTCCACTTCGGCGGCTACTTCCAGGGCAACGATCTCCGCGGGAAATATCCCGATGGCGCCGATCCCTACGTGCTCGGCGAAGCCTGCAACACGGCACAGACATACGGCTACGATTCGGTGACGCAGATGCAGGAAACCAAGACCACGCTCTGCCGGATCGAACGGGCGTAAGGGAGGATCAGACCAATGGCACGAATGAAGTTCCTCTGCGACGCCGAGCGCTGCATCGAATGCAACGCCTGCGTGACCGCCTGCAAGAACGAGCACGAGGTTCCGTGGGGCGTGAACCGCCGGCGCGTCGTCACCATCAATGACGGCAAGCCGGGCGAGCGGTCGATCTCGGTCGCCTGCATGCACTGCTCGGACGCACCCTGCATGGCGGTCTGCCCGGTGGACTGCTTCTACCAGACCTCCGACGGCGTGGTTCTCCACTCCAAGGACCTGTGCATCGGCTGCGGCTATTGCTTCTACGCCTGCCCCTTCGGCGCGCCGCAATATCCGCAGGCCTCGAATTTCGGTTCGCGCGGCAAGATGGACAAGTGCACCTTCTGCGCCGGCGGTCCGGAAGAGGACAATTCGGCGGTGGAGTTCCAGAAATACGGCCGCAACCGTCTGGCCGAGGGCAAGCTGCCGCTGTGTGCCGAGATGTGCTCGACCAAGGCGCTTCTCGCCGGTGACGGCGACACGGTGTCGTCGATCTATCGCGAGCGTGTCGTGGCCCGCGGCTTCGGCGCCGGCGCCTGGGGCTGGGGCACCGCCTACGACCAGAAGCTGGGCGGCTGACTCTGCCGCGCATGCAATTCCGGCGGACGGCTCCGGCCGTCCGCCGCCCGACCATGACCGGTGGCGCTCCGCGTTGCCCATTCCCGCCGCATCTTTCACCCGAACGGGGATAGAGGACATGCCTAGCCTCAGAGCGTCTCTCGCTGTCTTGTCACGCTCCGCCCCGCTACGGCGTCTTGCAGCTCTCGTGCCGGTCCTCGCCATCGCCGTCCTGATGCTGTTCGCCGCAGCCGGCACCGGCCAGGCCCAGAGCTCGGTCCGGCCACCGGACAACGCCTCCCCGACCGGCGGCGCCGTCCCCGGCGACGCGCTCGGCACCACCTCCGACGCCGAGATCTGGCGATCGGTGCGCCAGGGCATTTCCGGCGGCGTCTCGATCCCCGACAAGAAGGCCTCGGTGCTGGTGCAGTCCGAGGGCGAGTCTTGGCGCCTGCTGCGCAACGGCCCGATGTTCGATTATCTCGGACTGGCGATGATCGGCATGCTGGTCCTGCTGGCCGTGTTCTTCGCCGTTCGCGGCCGCATCCGCGTCCAGCACGGCCTTGCCGGCGTGACCATCAAGCGCTTCGGTCTGATCGAGCGCACCGCCCATTGGGTGATGGCGCTGTCCTTCATCATCCTCGCCATCAGCGGGCTGAACATCTCCTACGGCCGCGAGCTGATCATGCCGCTGATCGGCAAGGAGCTCTTCGGCCCGATGTCCGGCTTCCTGAAGATGTCGCACAACTACGTCGCCTTCGCCTTCATGGCCGGGCTGGTGGTCGCCTTCGTCCTGTGGATCGTCCACAACCTCCCCTCGCGCGCCGACTTCGTCTGGCTGATGAAGGGCGGCGGCTTCTTCTCCAAGGGCGCGCATCCGCCAGCCTGGAAGTTCAACGCCGGACAGAAGGTCATCTTCTGGCTGGTGATGATCGGCGGCCTGTCGCTCAGCGTCTCGGGCTGGGCCCTGCTGTTCCCGTTCGAGCACGGTTTCTTCGGCGACACCTTCACCGCCCTTGCCGGCATCGGCCTCGACGTGCCGGCCTGGCTCGGCCTGCCGCAGCCGCCCTATTCGGTGATCCAGGAGCAGCAGTTCAACACCATCTGGCACGCCGTCATGGCGGTGTTCATGGTCTGCGTGATCTTCGGCCACATCTATATCGGCACGATCGGCATGGAAGGCGCCTTCGATGCCATGGGCAGCGGCGACGTCGACGTGAACTGGGCGCGCGAGCATCATGCGCTCTGGGTGGACGAGGTCCTGAAGAAGGACGGCCGCCCCGAGGCCGGGGCGCATCCCGCACCCGCGGAATAGCGGCCGGCGTGACGCGATCATGCGCCCCGCTTTGAGACTGGCGGCGCTCGCCGCCGCGGCCATCCTCGCGATGCTGTCGAACCTGGCCGGCGCAGAGGTGCTGCCGGAGCGGCTGGTCGGCCACGGCGGCCCGGTGAAGGCGGTCGCGCTGTCCGATGACGGCGCCCGCGCGCTGACCGCCTCCTTCGACTATTCGATCATCCTCTGGGACATGACCGGCCCGGATGGCACCGTCTCCGCCCGGCTCGCCGGCCACGACGCGGCGGTCAACGACGTCGCCTTCGTTCCCGGCACGGACAAGGCGGTCTCGGTCTCCGACGACGGCTCCTTCGCCATCTGGGATCTTGCGACCGGCGACCTCGAACAGCGGATCGCCGATACGCCGGTTAAGGTGCTCGACGTCGCCGTCAGCCCGGACGGCCGCTTTGCCGCCGCAGCCCGCTGGGACGGCACGGCGCGGATCTTCGACATTGCGGAGGGCCGCGAGATCGCGCGCGCCGAGGGCCATCAGGGCAATGTCAACGCGGTCGCCTTCTCGCTGGACGGACGGCAATTGTTCACAGCCGGCTATGACGGCGCGATCCGCGCATGGCCGCTCGACGACGGCCGCATCGCCGGTTCGTCGCGGGTGCTCTACACCCATGGCTGGGGCGTCAACGTCATCACCCCCCTGCCCGGCGGCACCCTGCTCGCCTTCGGCAGCCAGAACGGCGTGACCGGTCTCGTCGACCTCCCGACGCTGGAAACCGTGGAACTGGCCGCGAAAGAGAACCCGGTGCTGTCGATCGCCGCGTCACCGCGGGCCGGATGGTTTGCCACCGGCAGCGCCGACGGGCGCATCCGGGTCTTCGACATCGACACCGGCACGCTGGTCGAGGAATATGGCGACGTTTACGGCCCGGTCTGGGGCCTGTCCTTCACGCCGGACGGCAAGGAGCTGTACCGGGTCGGGCTCGACGATTTCGCCATTCGCTGGCAGGTCTCGCCGCGCCAGCGCATGGAGGCGATCCAGTCGGTCTATCCGCGGCGGTTCCAGGCGCATGGCACCGACGATCCCGGCGAAAGCGAGTTCCTGCGCAAATGCTCGGTCTGCCATACGCTGACGCCGGATGACGGCAACCGCGCCGGGCCGACGCTGTTCGGCCTGTTCGGGCGCAAGGCCGGCACCGTCGAAGGCTATGCCTATTCGGAGGCGCTGACGGAATCGGATATCGTCTGGACCGAGGACACGGTATCACAGCTGTTCGACCATGGGCCCGACGTCGTCACGCCGGGCACGAAAATGCCGGTGCAGCGGCTGAAGAGCGTCGAACGGCGCGACGCGCTGATCGCCTATCTGAAGCGGGCGACCGCAACCGACGCCGAAACGCCGCCGCCGAGCGGGCGATCGGCACCAGAACCGGGGGAGACCACACCACAATGAAGGCATTCCTGCTAAGCGTGGCCATCGTGCTGCTCATCGGGCTGGGCGTCGGCCTCCTGCTCAACACCGAGCTGGAACAATCGGCGAGCGAAGCCTATTCGACCGAGAACGTCCGGCTGCAATAGCTCCGATCGACGACGCACGCACGCACGCGTCGCGGGATGCGGCGGCACGGTGCCTTCACACGCCCGGTGCGAGACGGATCATCACGCGGAGCGCCGCCGGCGGCACCGCGACAGCAAGGAACAGGACCGATGAGCGAAGAAGCCTTCAACATGTCACTGCGCAAGTTTCTCAAGCAGGTCGGCGTGACCTCGCAGCGCGAGATCGAGGAACTGGTGCGCTCCGGCAAGGCCGGCTCCGGCCCGCTGAAGGTGCGCATGCATCTGACCGCCGAGGGTGAGCCGCTGGACCATGTCGTCGAGGGTGAAATCCAGCTGCCGTGACGCTCAGCCAGATCGACATCGCGCCCCTGGCGGACCCTGAATTCCCGCCTGCCTTCACCGGTCACCCGGTGGCTGCGGGCGTCGACCCCTTCGCGGCGGCGATCGACGCCGCTCGCGCGCAATCCCATGGCGCGGGCGACCTGTTCTGGAGCCGCGACACGGACTGCGCGGCGGCCGCGCTGATCCTGGAGCCGGACGTCGCGCTCGCCAAGGCCGCGCAGATGCTGCCGCTCCTGATGGTGGCGATCGGCGACGCGCTGGGCGGCATCGGACCGCCCAATCTGGCGCTGACCTTCCGCTGGCCCGGCACGATCCTGGCCAATGGCGCGACCGTCGGCGCCGCGCGCCTGCATGTTCCAGAACCGCGCGATCCGGCCGGGATTCCCGACCACATGGTCGTCGGCTACGCGCTGACCATCGAGGCGTCGCGGAACGGTCCCGCCGAACCGGGCCACGATCTGGCCGCGACCGCCCTGATGGAAGAAGGCTGCGGCGAACTCGACCGAACCCTCATCGTCGAGGCGGTGGCGCGGCATTTCCTGTCGTGGATCGACGGGTGGACCCATGACGGGTTCCGCGCCGCGCATCAGAGCTGGACGTCCCGCGCCGATGCGATGGGCGAAACCGTGGACATCGTCCTCGGCGCCGTCCGGCATTCCGGCACCATGATCGGCCTCGACGACGCCGGCGGGGCCCTGTTGAAGACCGATGGGCGCACGGTGCTGCTGCCCCTGACCGATGCCGCAACCGGAGCCGATTCCTGATGCAGATGCCTGCGAAACCCCTCGCGCCACAGGGCCGTGTCGTCTGGAAATCCGCCGGCCTGCATCTGACCCACAAGCTGGACAATGGCTGGCTCGCGGTCACGCCGGATTTCCTGCGCGCCTACTACACCCGGCCGGAAATCCATCCGATCGAGGAAAGCTGCGACAACGAGCATCGGCTGTTCGAGCGGCTGATGGAGACGCCCGACGCGACGGTCACCGAGGCCGATCTGGCGGCGCTCGCCGATGCCGACACGGCGGACAATTACCGCATGCTGCTGGCCTATCGCGACCATCTCCTGCGGCACGGTTCCATCGAGGCCGGCTATCTCGCCCTGTTCCGCCCGGAGGCGCCGCGCGTGCCGCCGGTCTTCATCGAACAGCTGGTGCATCTGATCCTCGGCGGGCTTCTGGCCGAGGAGACCGACCCCTTCGTCCTGCGCGCCGCCGAATTGTTCTTCCGCGACCAGATGGCGACGACCGGCGACGGCCAGCTGACGCTGGCCGACGCGGAAGTGGTCGAGATGTATTCCGAATCCGGCGGCCTTGGCGGGCTGGGTTCGCTGCTGGCCGAAGCCGGCACGCCGATGCGCGAAGTCTCGCTCGACGTGCTCAGCGAGGAGAATTGCGAGACCTATTGGGGCCGGGCCGACCAGTTCAATTTCGCCCTCGATTTCCGCTTCACCCAGCCGGGGCAGGATGCGCTGGCGCGGGTGATCGAGCGCTGGGTCGCGCATTTCCTGCACCTGCCGGTGCGGGTCCAGGCGATGCAGTCGATCACCGACCAGCACTGGTCCTGGCATGTCGGGCTCGACGCCGAGGCAACGCAGATCCTGAACGGGCTCTATGAGGGCGAAGCGGTCGACGAGGACCGCATCGGCCGGATCGCCGCGCTGTTCCGCATGGAATTCAAGGACGACAACCGGATCCTGCCGACCATGCGGGGCAAGCCGGCCTATCTCGGCGTGGCGGTGAACCCCACCGGTCTCATCCGGCTCAAGCCCCAGAACCTTCTGACCAATCTGCCCCTCACCTCCGGCGTCCAATGATCAAGGAATCGACATGACGACTTCATCACACAGCGTCGCGAACTCACCCTGGATGCGCCTCGTGGCGCTGGTCTTCGCGATCGCCCTCGCCGCCCTCGCCTTCCTCGTCTACGCCCAGACCGAAGAATGGGTGGCCGGTGTCGAGGAGCGGGGCGAGGAGCTCGGCACGCTGCGGGTCGATCCCGACGTCGCGGCCTGCGTGGACAAGCGCTTCGCCGACATCGACGGCATGGTCCAGCAGGATCTGATCACCGCCGAAGCCGCCGAGAAGTCACGCGCCGACGCGCGCTCCCTCTGCTACCAGCGCAACTGATCCTCAATCGGTCGTCAGGAAGTCGTCAACGGACAGGCCGCGCCGGCCGGCTTCCAGATAGTCGTCGGTGGTGCGGACCTTGGGCCGCTGGGCGATGGCGAAGGGGTCGCCGCCGTCGGCCGCCAGGGCTTCCAGCCGGCAGCTCTCGCACATGCTCAGAAGCGCCACCCGTTCCTCGGTCTGGAACATCCAGTGCTTGCCGCCGAGCGTTTCCCTGACCCGGTCGAGCATGCCGCGCGCGGCGAAGGGCTTGCCGCAGCAGGTGCATTCGGCCGGCTCGTCCTCGTTCAGCGTCACCGGCTGCATCACGGTCGGCGCCAGATTGTAGCGCGCATCGAGCGTGATCGCGGTTTCCGGACAGGTCGCGGCACAGATGCCGCACTGGACGCAGGCCGCTTCCACGAAGCGCAGTTCGGGCTTGCCTGGCGTGTCGCGCAGGGCGTCGGCTGGACAGGCCGAGACGCAGGCCATGCAGAGCGTGCAGCGTTCCTTGTCGACGAGAATATTGCCGTAGGGCGCCGAGGCCGGCAGGCGGATCAGATCGTCGGCCGGGCCTGAACCGGCGGCCGCGGCGATGGCGATGCCGGCGCGCGCCACCTCGCGCTTGCCGCCGACGGGCGCGAACGCCGTGCGGGCGATCTCGGCAGCTTCCTGCCGGTCGTAGAGCAGCGCCTCGACGATTTCCGGGTCGCGCTCGGCGATGATCCGCACCCGGTCGGGCGCATGGCCGAGCCCGGCGAGCAGCGCCTCGGTCAGCGCGATTTCCTCGTGCAGCGCGTGCAACTCTCCCGATTTGCGCGGATCGGCCAGGACCACCAGCGAGCGGAAGCCGGCGGCCAGCGCCGCGACAATCAGGTCGTGGCCGAGCGCCGTCGTCGAATGCATTTCCACCGGAATGACATTGGCCGGCAGGCCGCGGCCAAAGCGCGCCATGGCGTTGATCAGCGACGCGCCATGCTCGCGCTCATGCAACATCAGCACGGGCGCCTCGCCGCCGGCAGCCAGATAGGTGCGGGCCAGCGTCTGCACCCGCTCGATCGACTGGGCACGGGCCGGATAGTCGTAGGAGACCGCGCCGGTCGGGCAATGGGCGGCGCAATTGCCGCAGCCGCCGCAGATCGCCGTGTCGATCAGGATGTTGTCGCCGTCGGGCGAGATCGCGCCGGGCGGGCAATTGTCGATGCACTTGGTGCAGCCGGTCTTCTTCGACCGCTCATGGGCGCAGATCGACGCGTCGTAGCTGACATAGATCGGCTTTTCGAACTCGCCCTCGTAGCCGCTGGCGTCGAAGACGCTCCGCATGACCGCCGCCGGATCGGCGGGATCGGCGCGGAAATAGCCGTCGCGACCGGTCGGGCGGGCGAAGAGCGGCGCGTTGCCGCTCATGTCGAAGAGGACGCTGCAGGACGATTTGGCGCCGTTGCGCGGCAGCGCGAATTGAGGCTCGCCGCGCGACGACGGCAGCATGGCGGCGTAACCGTCGACGACGATGTCGAAACCGCCGAGCGTGCCGGTGGCCGAGACCACCCGGCCGCGGAAGACCGGGAAGTCGAGCACTTCGGGCAGCAGGATGTCGTCGGCATCGGTCAAGAGCAGCGTGACCGACAGCGTGCGGTTGAGCAGCGCCGCGGCGTCCAGCGCCGCCTGCCCCCGGCCGGTCACCAGGCACAGCCCGTCGCTCTCGATGGCGCGAAGGCGGGCCGGGGCCACCGGCAGCGAGGCCGCGCCGATCAGCGCCGCCATCTTCGGCGCGATCGACGCCTTGTCGGCGGTCCATCCGGCCATTTCGCGAATGTTGACGAAGGCGGAAACCTCGCGGCCCTTCTCCTCGGCGATCTCGGCGAAGAGCGGGCTCTCCTGGGTACAGGCCACGACCACGGGCGCGTCGCCCTCCATGGCGCCCTCGAAGGTGCCGATCTGGCTGCGGCACAGATGCGTGTGAACCGGCAGGTCCACGCCACCGAGGGCACGGCCGATCGCCCTGCCGTCCACCTGCATGGTCTTCTCGCAGTTGCAGACCAGAATCCGTTGGCTCGTCGCGCTCATGACTTCTCCCTTTGTCGATGAGGAATAACACGTTACGCTGTTTATGGCGGGTGAAAAACGAGCTCGCGGACTGCGAAAGGTGCGCCAATTTGGCCCGTGAACTGACGATCATGCTGGGTGTTCTGGCCGAGCGGCGCCGATCCGTCTCGCGCTGGGCGAAGGAGTACTGGATCCCGGTGGGAATCGCCCCGGCATCCGGCGGCCTGACCACCGGCGACGTGATGCTCAGCGACGACGAGCGGACGCGCTATTTCATGGGCGTGCATGCGCTCACCTGCCATGCGGCCGATACCGAGGCGTATGTGCACAATTTCAACAGCCAGGTGCCGGCGCTGTTCATCGTGCTGCGCCGCTCCCCCTCGGAGGACGGCCACCCGCTGCCGTGGTTCGTCCACAGCGTCACCGCCTCGCCCTATCTCGCGCAGGATTACGACGACAGCGGCGAGGATATCGTCGAGCGCGTCCCGATGCCGCCGGACATTACCGAGACGCTCAAGGACTTCGTGAACCGCTATCACCAGGAGGAGGAATTCAAGAAGCGCCGGCGCGACAAGCTGGATCTAGAGGACCACAAATTCGGCAAGGACCCGATCTTCCTGCAGCGCGAGAAGCCGGCCGGAGGCAATCTCGATGGCTGATGGCACGGGCGAAAACGACAGCTTCCTGTCGCGCTGGTCGCGCCGCAAGCGCGAGGTCGAGGCGGCCGAAGCCGCCGAGGCGGCGGAGGCGCAGACGCCCGACGTCGTCGATCCCGAGGCCGTTGCTCGCGAGGCCGAGGAGCTCGAACAGAACCGGCTGGCGGCGGAAACGGTCGACATCGATTCCATGAAGGCCGGCGACGATTTCGGCCTGTTCATGAAGCGCGGCGTGCCGGAGCTCCTGCGCCGCAAGGCGCTGCGCAAGCTGTGGCGGTCCAATCCGGTCTTCGCCAATCTCGACGGGCTGAACGATTACGACGAGGATTTCCGCAATCCCGCCCACAATCGCTACACCTCGCTGTGGCAGCTCGGACGCGGCTTTCTGAGCACCGAGGAGCAGAGCACCCAGCAGGCGACCGGCCGCCTGACACGGCCGGAGCCCGAAGCGGATGCCGTGTCGGCCGAGGCGGAGGATCAGGACGAAGCGGGCGCAGTCGCGGACAGTGCGGCAGATGCGCCTGAAGACGCCGCCGTGGCCGAAGACTTGGCGGCCGCGCCGCCGACCGCCGTCGCCGAAGCGGGCCCGCAGACTGCCGACGACGAGCCCCTGATCACGGAGGAGACGGGCGTGCCGATCGCCGTTGCCCCGGCTTCCGTGCCGGAGCCCGAGCCGGTCGAGAGCCCGGCAGCGCCACAGCCTCCAGCGCGGCGCGTGTCGATCCGCCAGCGCCTGCAGGGTTAGTCCGACGGCGAATCAGAGATTCGGATCGGCCAGATGATTGCGGAGCATCTCCTTGTAGGTGGCCGCCATCTCTTCGATATAGACCTCGTGATCTTCCACTTCCCGCACCTTGTTGCCGACGAAGGCGTTGTAGCGGGCCGCCGCGTAGAGAAACGCCATGTGGATGTCGGTCGCCAGAACCTTCTGGTTGGCGCGGTTGGCCACGTCGATGAAGCGGTCCGCCAGCTTCAGGAAGGCGTCCGGATCGAGCGTCGGCGGCGTGCCTGCGGCGCGGCGCTGCTTGCGGTTCCCCTGGGATTCCAAGTCGTCGGGCCTCCGTTCGCGCTGTGAGGTCCGCGCCGATCCGCTCCGGGATCGCGATTGGCCAGGAGCGGCATTTGCCGTAAGAGACGCGGGACCCAATTCATAGCAGCGAGAGACCCTTTGGCAATCGACAAGGCAGACATCCTGGAGCAGCTCAAGCGGGTGAAGGGACCGGATCTCACCGGCAACATCGTCGATCTCGGGCTGGTCTCCGACATCTTCGTCGCCGACGGCAAGGTGTTCTTCTCCCTGACCATTCCGGCCGACCGGGCGGAAGAGCTGGAGCCGCTGCGCGCCGCCGCCGAGAAGGCCGCGTCCGGCGTTCCGGGCGTCGAGAAGGCGACCGTCGCGCTGACCGCCGAAGCGACCAAATCCTCGGCTCGTCCGGTACGGCCCGCACCGAGCCCGGCGCAGGCCGCCGCCGTGCCGCCGCCGATGGCTGCGCGCGCACCGCAGCCTCCCAAGGCGCCCGAGAAGGCCGGCGTGCCGGGCATCGGCGCAATCATCGCAGTCGCCTCGGGCAAGGGCGGCGTCGGCAAGTCCACCACCTCTGTCAATCTCGCCCTCGGCCTGCAGGCGAACGGCCTGAAGGTCGGCATCATGGACGCCGACATCTACGGCCCGTCCATGCCGCGCCTCCTGCACATCTCCGGCCGTCCGCAGAACGTCTCGGGCCGGATCATCCGGCCGATGGAAGGCTACGGCCTGAAGGTCATGTCGATGGGTTTCCTCGTCGACGAGGAAACCCCGATGATCTGGCGCGGGCCGATGGTCATCTCGGCGCTGACGCAGATGCTGCGCGAGGTCGAATGGGGCGAACTCGACGTGCTCGTCGTCGACATGCCGCCGGGCACCGGCGACGCCCAGCTCACCATGGCGCAGAACGTGCCGCTGGCCGGCGCGGTCATCGTCTCGACGCCGCAGGACCTGGCGCTGATCGATGCGCGCAAGGGTCTTGCCATGTTCCGCAAGGTGGACGTGCCGATCCTCGGCATCGTCGAGAACATGAGCTATTTCGTCTGCCCCGATTGCGGCGGGCGGCACGACATCTTCGGCCATGGCGGCGCCCGCAAGGAAGCCGAGCGCATCGGCGTGCCCTTCCTCGGCGAAGTGCCGCTGGACATGCAGATCCGCTCGACCTCGGACGGTGGCACGCCCATCGTCATGTCCGAGCCGGACAGCGTGCACGCGAAGACCTATCGGGAGATCGCCCGGACCGCCTGGGAACGGGTCGGCGAGGAGCGCCGGATGGTCAGCGCGCCGTCAATCGTCTTCGAATAGGCGGCCCGTTCAGCAAGCGGCAGCCCGGTGATCAGCGCTCCGGGCCGCCGTCGATCCTGCGATCTTTGCCGTCTCAGAACAGGCTGGCATAGGGGATGAAGCCGACCGTATCGCCCGGCGCGACGGCGACGACGTCCTCGCCCAGTTCGACCAAACCGTCGGTGTCGACCAGCGACGACAGGAGGCCCGCCCCCTCGCGCGGGAACTTCTGCACCTCCAGCGTGCCGTCGGCAGCGCGGCAGAGGCTCGCGCGGACATATTCGCGCCGGCCGAGCTTCTTCCTGTAGGCGAAGGCCGCCCGCACCGGCGTCGCCACCGTGGCTTCGGGCTCCGCCCCGGCCAGCGCCAGGATCGCCGGTCGGGCGACATGGGCGAAGGTCACGAAGCTCGCCACCGGATTGCCCGGCAGGCCGATCAGCGGCGTGCCGTCGATCACCCCCATCGCCACCGGACGGCCCGGCTTGATGGCGATGCGCCAGAACACCATCCGGCCCGTGCCCTCGACCGCGTCCTTGACGAAATCCGCCTCGCCGGTCGAGACGCCGCCCGAGGTCAGGACCAGATCGTGGTCCCTCGCCGCCGCGCGCAAGGTCGCCGCGATCGCGTCGCGGTCATCCGGCAGGATGTTGAGGTCAGAGACCGCGCAGCCGAGGCGTCGCAGCATCGCCATCAGCATGAAGCGGTTGGAATCGAAGAGCTGCGACGAAGCGCGTTCGGCGCCCGGCGCGACGATCTCGTTGCCGGTGGAGAAGATCGCCACCCGCACCGGACGGCGAACCGTCAGCTCCACCTGCCCCAGCGCCGCGGCCATGGCGATGTCCTGCGGCCGCAACCGGCGCCCCGAGCGCAGCACGATGGCGCCTGTCGCGACATCCTCGCCCGCCGGCCGCATGTTGGCCCCCGGCTTCAGGCCGGCAGGCAGCAGCACCGCCCCGTCGGGCTCGACGCGCACATCCTCCTGCATGAAGACGGTATCGGCGCCGCCCGGCATCGGCGCGCCGGTGAAGATGCGCGCGGCCTCGCCGGGCGGGACGTCCTCATTGGAACGCGAGCCGGCCTGGACGCGGCCAGAGACGGAAAAGCGACGCTCGTTCTCCTGCGGCAGATCGGCGCTGCGGATGGCGTAGCCGTCGACGGCGGAGTTGGCGAAGGGCGGCAGCGGCATCGGCGCGACGAGATCGGCGGCGAGGATGCGGCCATCGGCCTCGGCCAGCGGCACGGCCTCGATGCCGGCCAGCGGCTGCAACCGGGCGGTGATCAGCGCCACGGTCTCGTCGACGGTCATCATCGACCCGCCGAATGCGAAGCAATCGTCCGAAAGTTGCGCCATCCCCGCACCCGTTCATCGCATCGTTCGCCGCGGTGACCGCGCGACCGGTCCGGTCCCTATATGAGCGCCGGATCACATTCTACCCTTGCACGACACGCCGGACGCCCGCACACCATCGGAAGCGCCGCCCCATGCACCAGCCTATCGACAGGACCCCCATGTCAGACACCGACGATCGGCCGACCGTTGCGACCATCATGCCGGAGCCCGGCAATCCGCGCCTGACCGAGCGCGTCACCGGCCTCGACCAAACCGGAGCGCAGGTGGCCGTCTCGGTGCCGGTCGAGCGGGCGCTGACGCTCTATCTCAACGCCCAGGAGATCGTCACGATGATGACGATCAACGACTATCCGGAATATCTGGCGCTCGGCTATCTCCTCAACCAGAACATGCTGAAGCCCGACGATGTCGTCACCGGCGTCGATTATGACGACGATCTCGAGGTCGTGGTGGTGCGCACCGAGCGCGGCACCAATTACGAGGAGAAGCTGAAGAAGCGGACCCTGACCTCGGGCTGCGCGCAGGGCACCGCCTTCGGCGACCTGATGGAAGCGCTGGACGAGATCGAACTGCCGGCCGCCAGCCTGCACACGTCCTGGCTCTACGAACTGGCGAAAACGATCAACACCACCCCGTCGCTCTATCTGGAAGCCGGCGCCATCCATGGCTGCGTCCTCTGCGTGAAGGGCCGGCCGCTCTGCTACATGGAGGATGTCGGCCGCCACAACGCGGTCGACAAGATCGCCGGCTGGATGTTCCGCCACGGGGTCGATCCGGCCGACAAGATCCTCTACACGACCGGCCGCCTGACCTCGGAAATGACCATCAAGACCGTGCGGATGGGCATTCCCATCCTGGTGTCGCGGTCGGGCTTCACCGCCTGGGGCGTGGCGCTGGCGCGGCAGGTCGGGCTGACGCTGATCGGCCGGGCCAAGGGCAAGCGCTTCGTGGCGTTGTCGGGCGCCGAGCGCATCGTCTTCGACCAGGATCTCGCGACGGTGGACGATGAACCGAAGCGCAACAGACGCAAGGGCGCAGACCATGACAACTGACAATGCCGCGCCGGTCGGCGTGATCCTCGCAGGTGGCCTTGCCCGGCGCATGGGCGGCGGCGATAAGCCGATGCGGACCATCGCCGGCCGACCGATCCTCGCCCATGTGATCGACCGCTTCGCGCCGCAATGCGACGGGGTGATCCTCAACGCCAATGGCGATCCGGAGCGGTTCTCCGGCTTCGACCTGCCGGTGGTGCCGGACAATGTCGAGGGCCATCCCGGCCCCCTCGCCGGCATCCTCGCGGCGCTCGACTGGACGGCGGAACACCGGCCCGATGCGGCGTGGGTCGTCAGCGTCGCCGGCGACTGCCCGTTCCTGCCGCGCGATCTGGTGGCGCGGCTCAGTGCAGCGCGCGATACCGAGGCCGCCGACCTTGCGGTCGCCGCGTCGAGCGAGCGCACCCATCCGCCCATCGGCCTGTGGAAGGTCACCCTGCGCGGCGCCCTTCGCGAGGCGCTGGTCGGCGAGGAACTGCGCAAGATCGACCGCTGGACCGCGCGCTACCGGCTGGCGACCGTCTCCTGGCCGGCCGAACCGGTCGACCCGTTCTTCAATGCCAATACGGTCGAAGATCTCGCCGACGCCGAGGCGCTGGCGCGGCAGATCGCCGACTGAGCTCAGGCCGGCCGGAAGCCGGCTTCCTCCAGCGCGTCCCGCACCGCCGGCGAGGCGAGCGCGGCAAGAAACGCCTGCACCGCGGGCCGGTCCCGCCGCGCCGTCACCAGAGCGAAATCGTAGGATTCCTCGGCCAGCGGCAGAAAGCCGAGACCGGCCGCTTTCGCCACCGGCGCGATGGTCACGCCCCAGTCCGCCCGGCCCTGCGCTACGGCCGCAGCGACCGCATTGTGGGATTTCGGCTGGTTCCAGTAACCATCCGGCCGGGCTGTGCCCAGCAGCCGGTCGATCAGGATGCGCGTGCCGGCGCCCTGGTTGCGGTTGACCATCAGGCACTCCGGATCGGCCAGCGCCGCCGCGACCGCATCCTCTGCCGAGCGGCCGGCAAAACGCGGATCGCCGTCCCGGAAGACGATGCCCTGCATGCGCCGCCAGCCGGGCACGAGTTCCAGCCCCTCGGTGAGGAAGGGCGCGTTGTAGCTGTCGGTGCGCGGGTCGAAGAGATGGATCGGCGCCAGGTCGCATTCGCCGCGCTTGGCCGCGGCGAGCCCGCCCAGACTGCCCACCGCGAGCGTACGCACCGCCCGCCCCTCGTCTGCCAGCGGCGCCAGCACCCGATCGAGCCCGGTGCAATGGCTGCCGATGATGACGAGATCGGGGATGCGCAGCGACGGGGTGAACAGGGTGACGGACGCCTCGGTCCCGGCCGGCAGATGATCGGCCAGCGCCTCGATGCGCAGGAAGCCGTCGGCCTGGGTGAAGGAGGTGATCGCACCCGAGCCCTTGCCGGTGGGATAGGCGATCAGCTCGCCCTCGCCCTGGACCAGCGACACCATGGCGAATTCGGTGCGGCCGAGTTCGGAAGCTATACGCAGCGGGACACGCGCCGTCACCTGCGTCTCGGTCCGCGGCAGCAGGCCGCCCATGCGGCGCAGGACCGGCGCGACCATGTCGTGGAAGGTGAACATCGCCGAGGTCGGAAACCCCGGCAGGATGACCACCGGCTTGCCGTCGCAGACGGCGAGGCACAGGGGTTTGCCCGGCTTCAGCGCCACGCCGTGGGCGACAATGCCCGGCGCGCCGAGGCGATCGATGATGCGGTGGCTGACATCGCCGGCGCCCTTGGAGGTGCCGCCCGACAGGACCACCATGTCATTGTCCGCAAGCGCTGCCCGCAGCACGGCCTCGAGCCCGGCCTCGTCGTCGGGAAAGGCGCCGAGACGCGCCACCTCCCCGCCATTCTCGCTGATCGCCGCCGCGACGATCGCACCATTGGTGTCGTAGACCGAGGCCGGCCCGAGCCGCTCGCCCGGCTGCACCAGTTCGTCGCCGGTCGACAGCACCGCCACGCGGACCCGGCGTGTCACCGCGATCTCGGCGATGCCGCAGGCGGCCAGCATGCCGATCTCGCGCGAGCCCATCACGGTGCCGGCGCGCAGCAGCAATTCGCCGGCGGCCATGTCCGAACCGGCATGGGAGACGAACTGGCCCGGCGCCGCCGGACGCCGGATCTCCACGCCGCTGTCGCCGTCCGGTTCGGTATGCTCGACCATCACGACCGCGTCGGCGCCGCGCGGCACGACGCCGCCGGTGGCGATCGGCGTCGCCGTGCCGGGCGCGACCGGCAGGGTCGGCGCGACGCCGCAGGCCAGTGTTTCGGCATTCAGGGAAAGCCGCACGGGCCGCCCCTGCCCGCTCGCCGCGACATCCGCGGCACGCAGGGCAAAGCCGTCGACATTCGCGCGGTCGAAGGGTGGCACGTCGATGGGCGAGAGGATGTCGGTCGCCGAGACGCGTCCCAGCGCGTCCGCCAGCGCGACGGTCTCGTACGGCAGCGGCCGCGGAAACAGCTCCGCCTCGAAGCGCTGCAACGCCTCTTCCCGCGACAGGATCGACAAGAATTGCTGCTGGTCGAGGCCCGTCGTCGCCGTCTCGGCGGCCGCGTTGCGGGGATCGGTGGTCATGGCACCTCGTGGAGGAGTGAGCCGGACAGCATGGTGCCGGCGGCATGGCCTTCGCTGGAGGCCGGCACGAGGCACCAGGCATCGGCGGCGGCCATCTCGGCGAGCGGCAGGGCGCCGCAGGCGAGCGGCGTCCAGTCATCGTCCGAGCGTTTCAGGAGAGCGAGTTCCACCATGCCGATGGCCGAGGATATCTTGTGGGTCAGCCGGCGCGCAACCGTCGGCCGCGGACGGGCACCGGCAAGGCGCGCCAGCAGCGTCTCCCCGAGCGCAAGCCACACGGCCATGGCCTGATCCGGCTGTCCCGGCAGCGCCACGACCGGCACCCGGCCGATCCGGCCAACGGCTGCGGTCCGCCCGGGGCGGAGCGCGAGCCCGTGGGCGTGAAGCGCGCCAGCTTGGGTGAGCGCCGCAGGCGTTGCGTCGTCGCGGCCGGCGCCGGTACCGCCGATGACGATTACCAGATCGGCCGCTCCCGTCATGGCGGCGGCGATGGACGCCGCGTCGCGCTCGGTCGTCACCCGCATCGTCTCGGCCCCTGCCGCCACCGCCCGTGCGGCAATCAGGTCGGCCGTTAGTCGGACGCCGTCGCAGGAGAGATCGACGAGCCGCAGGCGCGGCCGGCGGACCGGCAGGCTCGCAAGGCCGAGGGCCCGCGCACAGGCGATATCGAACGCCGAGATGCGCTGCCCCGGCAGCAACAGGCCGGCACCCGCGGCGATATCGTCGCCGGTGCGCCGCACGCCCTCGCCGGGTATGGCCTCGCAGGTCACCTGCGCGAAGGGGCCGTCCACCTCCACCCATTCGGCGTCCACGACGCAGTCGCAGCCCTCCGGCATCGGCGCGCCGACCGCGATCCGGCTCGGCGGCATGGCCAGCATCGCCGGCGCATAGGACGAAGCGCCGACGAGATCGGCGGAGGCCAGCGCCCAGCCATCCAGCGCCGCCTCGTCGCGGTCCGGCACGGCGCGCGGCGCTGGCACCGCCTTGGCCACGATCAGCCCTGACGCGTCGGCAAGCGCCATGTCGACAGGTGCAACGGCCTCCACGCCATCCAGCAGCCATGCCGTGACGGTCTCGACATCGGCCAGCGATCCGCCCGGTCCATGAACCGTCATGCGCCGTGACCGCGGGAGGCTGCGCGCAGGCCGGCCCGCGCGCGACGGCCTGTCGGCTGGCCGGCGGGCAAGCGAGTGCAGGCGCGCGTCGGCGGCGGGGTGTGGAGGGAGATCATCGGATATGGCACGTCGTTGTCATGTCGCGGCGGCCGCCGCCTGCGACGAGATTACCGTCTTTGCCGGGTCGGGCAAACCCGAGAACCGCGCGGGGCTCTGCATCTTGCACTGCACAACAGGCGGTGCGCCCCTCCCTTGTTTCCGCTATGGCGGTCGTGCAGTCTCGTCCGAAACCCATTCACGCCGCTGCCCAGCACTCGGTGCGCGCGCGTCTGTCAGCCAAGCCAGGTGACGCATGACTCCAGAAACGACCGCCGCCCTTCGTGGCACCGGTGACCGTCAGGCCGTGCGGCAGCGCTACGGCGAGGACGAGGCCATTGTGGTGAAGGATCTGGCCGCCCGGATCAGCCTGAGCGAGGCCGACCGCGCCGCCATCAGTGCCGCCGGCGCCGATATCGTCCGGCGGGTGCGCCGCGAGACCTCGCCCAGCATGATGGAGAGCTTCCTCGCCGAATACGGCCTGTCCACCGAGGAAGGCGTCGGCCTGATGTGCCTCGCCGAGGCGCTGTTGCGCGTGCCCGATGCCGAGACCGTCGACGAACTGATCCAGGACAAGATCGAGCCCTCCGACTGGGGCGCGCATCTCGGCCACTCGTCCTCCTCGCTGGTCAATGCCTCGACCTGGGCGCTGATGCTGACCGGGCGGATCCTCGACGACGATCCGAGCCGCCCTGCCGCGGCCCTGCGCGGTCTCGTGCGCCGGGTCGGCGAGCCGGTCGTGCGCCGCGCCGTCGCCCAGTCCATGCGGCTTCTGGGACGGCAGTTCGTGCTCGGCCAGACCATCGAGGAAGGCATGCGCAATGCCCGCGAGCGTGAGCGCCAGGGCTATACCTATTCCTACGACATGCTCGGCGAGGCCGCCCGGACCGAGGCCGACGCGCTGCGCTACCTCAAATCCTATTCCGATGCGATCGCCTCCATCGCCAAAGCCGCCAAGGGCGACGTGCGCTCCAATCCCGGCATCTCGGTCAAGCTGTCGGCGCTGCATCCGCGCTACGAGACCACCCACCGCGACACGGTGATGGCGACGCTGGTGCCGCGGGCGCTGGAACTCGCCCGGCAGGCGGCGAAGGCCAATATCGGCTTCAACATCGACGCGGAGGAGCAGGACCGGCTGGATCTGTCGCTCGACATCATCGAGGCGGTGCTGTCGGATGAGAGCCTGAAGGGCTGGGATGGCTTCGGCGTCGTCGTCCAGGCCTATGGCCGTCGCGCCGTGCCGGTCATCGAATATCTCGACACGCTGGCGCGCCGGCTCGACCGGCGGATCATGGTGCGGCTGGTCAAGGGCGCCTACTGGGACACCGAGATCAAGCTCGCCCAAGAGATGGGCACCCATACCTTCCCGGTCTTCACCCGCAAGGTGAACACCGATCTCAGCTACATGGCCTGCGCCCAGATGCTGCTCGACCGGCGCGACCGCATCTACCCGCAATTCGCCACCCACAACGCCCATACCTGCGCCGCCATCCTGAAGATGGCCGGCAATGATCGCGACAGCTTCGAATTCCAACGCCTGCACGGCATGGGCGAATCGCTGCACGACATCGTCCACCGCCAGAACGACACGCGCTGCCGCATCTATGCGCCGGTCGGGGCACATCGCGACCTTCTCGCCTATCTGGTGCGGCGGCTCCTGGAGAACGGCGCCAACAGCTCCTTCGTCAACCAGATCGTCAACGAGGCCATCGCGCCGGAAGACATTGCCCGCGACCCGCTGTCCGAGGTCGAGGCATTGGGCGAGGCCATCGCCAATCCGACCATCCGCACCCCGGCCGAACTCTTCGCACCCGAACGGCGGAACTCGAAGGGCTTCCGGGTCAACGAACCCGCCTCGATCACCCCGCTGATCGAGGCCCGGCAGGCCTTTGCCGACGCGGTCTGGACCGCCCGGCCGATGCTGGCCGACGATCTTCCGGTCTCCGGCGAAGGCCGCGCGGCCACCTCGCCGGCCGATCCGGGCCGCCGGGTTGGCACGGTGCATGAGGCGTGCGTCGAGGACGTCCACCGGGCGCTCGCCGCCGCCGAGGCGGGCTTTGCCGCCTGGTCGGCCGTTCCCGTGGCCGAGCGCGCCGCGACCCTGCGCGCCATCGCCGACCTCTACGAAGCCAACATCGCCGAGCTGACCGTGATCGCCACCCGCGAGGCCGGCAAGACGCTGTCCGACGGCATCGCCGAGATCCGCGAGGCGGTGGATTTCCTGCGCTATTACGCCGACGAGGCCGAGCGGCTGGAGATCGAGGAGCCCGGCACGCCGCGCGGCATCTTCGTCTGCATCAGCCCGTGGAACTTCCCGCTGGCGATCTTCACCGGCCAGATCGCAGCGGCGCTGGCCGCCGGCAACGCGGTCCTCGCCAAGCCGGCCGAGCAGACGCCGCTGATCGCCACCCGCGCGGTCGAGCTGATGCGCGAGGCCGGCCTTCCCGCCGCAGCGCTGCAATTGCTGCCCGGCGACGGTCCGAATGTCGGCGGCCCGCTGACCTCCGACAGGCGGATCGCCGGCGTCTGCTTCACCGGCTCCACCGAAGTGGCGCAGATCATCCACAAGGCGCTGGCCGCCAATGCCGGCCCCGATGCGGTGCTGATCGCCGAGACCGGCGGGCTGAACGCCATGATCGTCGATTCCACCGCCCTTACCGAACAGGCAGTGCGCGACATCTTGATCGCCTCGTTCCAGAGCGCCGGCCAGCGCTGCTCGGCGCTGCGCATGCTCTACGTGCAGGAAGACGCCCGCGACCGGCTGCTGCACATGCTGGAGGGGGCGATGGACGCCCTCCTCGTGGGCGATCCCTGGCGGATCGACACCGACGTGTCGCCGGTGATCGATGCCGACGCCCGCGACGACATCACCGGCTATATCGCAAGCCGCAAGGCCGCCGGTCAGGTACTGAAGACCCTGCCGGTGCCGCAGGACGGCCTCTACGCCGCGCCCTCGGTGGTCAGCGTCGGCGGCATCGACGACCTCGAACGCGAAGTGTTCGGGCCGGTGCTGCATGTGGCGACCTTCAAGGCCCGCGAGATCGACGGCGTCGTCGACGCCATCAATGCGCGTGGCTACGGCCTGACCTTCGGCCTGCACACGCGAATCGACGACCGGGTGCAGCAGATCGTCGAGCGTATCCAGGTCGGCAACACCTATGTGAACCGCAACCAGATCGGCGCCATCGTCGGCTCGCAGCCCTTCGGCGGCGAAGGCCTGTCGGGCACCGGGCCGAAGGCCGGCGGGCCGTTCTACGTTGCCCGCTTCCGCCGGACCGAGCCCGCCGAGGACCTGCCCGCCCCCGCAGCGCCGGCGATTCCTGCCGCGACGGTCGCCGAGGCCATCGCCAGGCTCGACGCCCGCAACTGGGCGGCCCGCGGCGACCGCGTGTCGGTGCTGCGCCGGGCGCTGTCCGGCAAGGGCGGCATCATCCGCCGCGCCTGCTCGGCGGTCGGGGCCTTCGATCCGGGTCCCTTCACCCTGCCGGGGCCGACGGGCGAGAGCAACCGGCTGAGCCTCTATCCGAGGGGCACAGTCCTCTGTCTCGGCCCGACGGCGGAGATCGCCCTGGCGCAGGCCGTCCAGGCGCTGTCCGCCGGCTGTGCAGCGATCATCGTGGCGCCCGGCGCCGAAGCCCTTGCCGGGCCGGTGATCGCCGCCGGTGCGCCGCTCGCCGTGTTCGACGGCACGCTGGCACCGGGAGACCTCGAACATCTTGACGGCATCAACGTGGTCGCCGCCGCCGGACGCTCGGACTGGACCCGCGCGCTGCGCAACGCGCTGGCCGCCCGCGCCGGGGCGATCATTCCGCTGGAGACGGCGATCATCGGCCCGAGCCGCTATGTCGTCGAACGGCATCTCTGCATCGACACGACGGCGGCCGGCGGCAATGCCAGCCTGCTCGCCGCTGCCGAATAGGTCTTTCGACGCAACCGGCGCGGCGACACCCTGTCGCCCGCCGCCCTATCTGCCCGGAACGCCCCGCCCCCCCTGTCGGCGACAGGCAGTCTCCGGTGCCATGGAACGGCCTTCGGCCGTCAGACGAGGAAATGCCCGTGAACCAGTTTTCGCCCCTGCGCCGCGCCTCCGGGCGCCTGACCTTCCGCGCTGTCGATCGCGCGTCCCAGGCCATCGGCCGGGTCCTCGATCTCGACGAGGATGTCGCCGGCCGGATCTTCACCCGCTTCGACGCCGGGCGCATCGTCGCCGAGGCCGAGGCGCTGGACCGGGACGCGGCGCGCCTCGCCGGGCCGCTGGCCGGTCTTCTCGTGGCGATCAAGGATCTCTTCGACGAGGAGGGCGAGGTCACGACCGTCGGCTCCGTCCACTTCGCGGGCAACGCTGCGGCAACGCGCGACGCCGTCGCCGTGGCGCGGCTGCGGGCCGCCGGGGCCATCGGCTGCGGGCGCACCAACATGTCGGAATTCGCCTATTCCGGCGTTGGCCTCAACCCGCATTACGGCACGCCGGGCAACAGCCACGATGCCGAGCGTATTCCGGGCGGTTCGACCTCGGGCGGCGCGATCGCGGTGGCCTTCGGCATTGCCGATTTCGCGCTGGGCTCCGACACCGGCGGTTCGGTGCGCATCCCCGCCGCCTTCAACGCGCTGGCCGGTTTCAAGCCGACCCAGGCGGCCGTCCCGCTCGACGGCGCCTCGCCGCTGTCGGGCACCTATGACAGCGTCGGCCCGCTGGCGCTCGACATCGCCACCTGCGCGGCGGTCCACGCGGTGCTGTCCGGCGAAGACCGGCCGGCCCCGTCCACAGGCGACAAGCCGCTGCGGCTCGGCGTGATGCGCACGCTCCTGACCGACGACATGGACAAGCAGGTCAAGGCCGATTTCGAGGCCGCGCTCAAGGCGCTGCGCGACGAAGGCATCGAACTGGTCGATGTGGAACTGGCCGAGATCGCCCAGGCGGGCGCGGTGAACCGCATCCTCGTCGCCAGCGAAGCCCACGCCATCCATCGCGGCTATCTCGACGCGCTGGAGACGGCCGGCGATCCCCGCGTCCTCAAGCGCATCCGGGCCGCCGAGAGCTTCGGCTCCGGCGAGGCCGCCGCGGCCCGGCAGACCCGCGCCGAGGCGATCGTCGCCTTTGCCGATCTCGCCGATGGCTTCGACGCGATCATCGCGCCGACCGTGCCCATCGTGCCGCCGCTGATCGAAGAGGTCGAGGACGATTTCGACCGGCTCAACGCGCTGGTCCTGCGCAACCCGTCGACCATCAACTTCCTCGACGGCTGCGCCGCGACGGTGCCGATGCACCGCTCCGGCGAGTTGCCGACCGGCCTGATGATCTTCGCACCCGGCGGACGCGACTGGCATGTGCTCGACGTGGCCGAAGAGGTCGAGGCCATCGTCGGCGACCGCTGAATTCGTCGCGGCGATCGGTTCGTTCCGCCCGGTCGCCGCGTCTTCAGTCGAGAACGTTGCGGATGGCGCGCAGGAAGATGCGGGCGCCGAGCCCGATCAGTTCGTCCGGGAAGTCGTATTGCGGCGTATGCAGGCCGGGATGGTCTTCGCCCGATCCCAGCAGGAACATCGCCGAACGGGCCGTCGTGCCGAACCGTCCGAAATCCTCCGAGGCGCGCATGGGCAGAAGGCTGGTGTCGTGGGGCACGCCCTCCTCGTCGAGCGCCCGGCGCAGGATGGCCGTCGCCTGGCCGTCATTGACACAATGGGCGAAGATGTCGTCGTAGCGGATCGCGACACCGAGGCCGGACCTCTCCGCAGCGCCCCGCACCAGCGCCTCGGCGCGGGCGACCAGATCGCCCATGCGGGCGTCGGTGAGGGTCCGCAATGTCGCCCAGAGCTCGGCCGAAGCCGGCGCGATGCCGGCTTCGCGTTCGCCCATCGACGCATGGGTGATCGTCACCAGCGAAAAATCCGCGTCGAGAGCGCCGCCGCGGCCGAGCGCCGTCAAGCCGGGCATGAGCTCGCAGAGCGCGGTCATCGGCGAGCGCCCCTGATCGGGCGAGGAGGCATGGGCCGTGGTGCCCGACAGCGTGACCTGCAGGCTGCGAGAGGCACAGTTCGCCGGCCCCTCGATCAGCGCCGCCCGGCCGCGGGCGATGCCCGGCATGTTGTGCAGGGCGATGGCGATGTCCGGCGCGATGGCGTCGAAGGCCGGGTCGGCCAGCACTGCCGCCGCGCCGCTACCGTCTTCCTCGGCCGGCTGGAACAGCAGGACCGCGCGCCCTTGGCCGGGACGTTGCCGGCCAAGGGCCAGCGCAACGCCGGCCAGCGTCGCCATATGGCCGTCATGGCCGCAAAGATGCGAAATTCCCGGCCGCATCGAGCGCCAGGCACGGTCCGACTTCTGCTCGATCGGCAGGGCGTCGAGCTCGGCACGCACCATCAGCGTCGGCCCCGGCCGACCGCTGTCATAGACCGCGGCGACGCCGTGGCCACCCAGCCCCGTCACCAGCCTGTCGGGCCTGGTTTCGCCGAGGAAGGCGGCCACCCGGCGCGCCGTCTCGGCTTCCTCGCCGGAGACCTCCGGTTCCCGGTGCAGCGCGTGGCGCAGGTCGCGCAGCACGCCGAGATCGGCGGCGGACAGGCGCCGCTCGGCGGCGTTCTCCATCACCCGTCCCTCAGCTGTTGCGGGCGTTGCCGCGCAGGGTCGGCAGGCCGATGCCCGTCGCCCCGAAGCCGCCGTCGACGCCGAGGATCTGGCCGGTGATGTAGCTCGCCCGTTCGCTGCAGAGGAAGAAGATCGCCTCGGCGATTTCCTCTTCGAGGCCGTAGCGGTTCAGCGGGACCGTGTCGTGGTAGTCGGCGCGGATGGCGGGGCTGTGCACCGCCTTGGCCATGGCCGTGTCGACCGGCCCCGGCGCCACCGCATTGACGCGGATGCCGAGCCCCGCCAGCTCCACCGCCTGCTGCTTGGTCAGATGGGCCAGCCCGGCCTTGCTGGTGCCGTAGGCGACGCGCAACGTCGAGGCGCGCATGCCGGAGATCGAGGTGATGTTGACGACACTGCCGCCGCCGGTCTCGGCCATGATCGGCGCGGCCTTCTGGGTGCACAGGAACGGGCCGCCGAGATTGACCGCCAGCGAGCGCTGCCAGTCCTCGAAGGAGGTCTCGAGCATCGGCTTGAAGACGGCGATACCGGCATTGTTGACGAGGGAGTCGAGCCGGCCGAAGCGCTGGATCACCGCGTCGAGCGCGGCGGCCACTTCATCGGGGTCGGCGACATCGCAGGTCACGGCGAGGGTGCGGTCCGGCTGGCCGATCTCCGCGACCGCGGCCTTGAGCGTCTCGCCGTCGATGTCGAGCAGTGCGACCTGCCAGCCTTCGGCCAGAAACCGCCTGGCGGTCGCCAGCCCGATGCCGCGTCCCGCGCCCGTGATCAACGCGACATTGTCCTGATGCTGCACGCTCTGCCCTCCCCGGATCAAAATTCCAAGGCAGACATACCGTTGCGGCGCGTCCATGGCGAGGGCTGGCGACGCCGCCCGGCCGAAACCCGCACCGCGCGCGGTTTGCGGCGTCAGCGGTCAGGAATGTTGGGTGAGAGAGGCCGCCTAGCGGCCCTGGGCCATCTGCTTGGGCCATTCGACGCGATCGCAGCCCCAGCGGGCGTCCTCGTGTTCGAGCCCGGCCTTGGCGTAGAGACTGTCGATGCTCTCGACGAGCGACTGCTCGATCGCTTCTGCTTCGGTGATGTGGCCGCGCTCCAAAGCGCTCACGATCTCGGATGCCAGCATGTCACGATCTTTCGTTTGTTACTCGTGTGCCAACGCGGCACATGCCGGCCGGTTCCGAAGAAATGCTCCGTTTGGTCATGTCACGTGCCGCTGCGGCATCCGGCCGCAGCCGGCCCCGGTTCCGACAACTCCCGGGCGAAGGCTTCAGCCAAGGCCGTAGGCCACTCCGTCGCGGCCCGGATCGGCGGCGCCCTCCAGCGTGCCGTCGGGGCGAATACCGACGGCGTGGACCCAGCCAATCGTGTGTCCGTAGGGATTGCGGATCACCTCGTAGCCCTCGCTCTCCAGTTCGCGGGCGACGGAGCGCCGGATGCGATTGGAGACGTCGATGGGATTGCCGGTCGAGGAAAAGCGCGGCGCGGCCACGGCTTCGCCCACGGACATGCCGAAATCGACGACGTTGAGGATGGTCTGCAGGACGCCCATGACGATCTGGGTGCCACCTGGCGCCCCGAGCACCAGTTCGGGCCGGTCCCCATCGAAGACGATGGTCGGGCACATGGCACTGAAGCGCGACTTGCCGGGCGCGATGCTGCCGGCCCGGCCGGGGCGCGGGTCGAAGACGCCCATGCAGCCATTGTAGAGAAAGCCCAGCCCGTCGGTGATGACGCCCGACGGCATGCCCAGCGAATGGGTCATGGAGACGCAATTGCCGTCCCCGTCGACCACCGACAGATGGGTCGTGTTGACCGGCACCGCGTTCGGCGCCTGCAGCCGCGGCACCTCGGCGCGCACGCCGGCGCGGATCTCGCCGGCCAGTTCGCGCGCATAGGCCTTGTCGGTCAGATGCCCCAGCGGCACGTTGAGGAAGCGGGGATCGCCGACATGGCGGTCCTTGTCGATGGTAGCGCGCTTCATCGCCTCGCAGACGGTGCGGATGTAGTCCGGCGAATTGTGCCCGAGCGCGGCGAGGTCAAAATTCTCCAGGATGTTCAGCATCTCCACCAGCATCACGCCGCCGCCCGGCGGCTGGTTGGTGGTGATGCGGCGGCCGCGATAGCTGGCGGTCAGCGGTGCGTTGCGCTGCGGGGCATAGTCGCTGAGATCGTCACCCGACAGCAGCGCGCCGTTGGCGGCCATGTCGGCGGCGATGCTGGCGCCGATCTCGCCGGTGTAGAAATCCTCGGCGCCGTGTTCGGCGATCCGCCGCAGGGTCGCGGCGTAGTCGGGATTGCGGATCGGCTCGCCGACCGTCAGCGGCGTGCCGTCGGGGCGGCAGTAGAGCGCGCGCCCGGTGGCGCTGAAGGCGAGGCGCTCGGCCGTCGCCGCGCGGCCCATCTTGGTGCCCTCCATGAAGAAGGTGTACATGGCCGGGCGCACGAAATAGCCGTTCTCAGCCCAGTCGATCGCCGGCTGCAGGATGGTCTCCCAGGGCAGGCGGCCATGGGCCCGGTGCACCTCTTCATAGGCGCGCAGGGCGGCCGGAACGCAGATCGCGCCATAGCCGAGATCGTTGACCCTGTCCTTCAGGACGAAGCCGAAGCCGTCGCGCGTCTCGCCTTCGACGCGGTCTTCCCACATGTCCGGGCGGGCGGCCTTCGGCGCCGGGGCATGGAAGTCGAGATATTCGTGCAGCCCCTTCCCCGGCATGTAGAGGCCGAGACTGCCGAAGCCGGCGATGCCGCACATCAGCGGATCGACGACCGTCTGGGCCAGCGCGCAGGCGATTGCCGCGTCGACGGCATTGCCGCCCCTCTCCAGCATCTCGATGCCGGATTCGGCCGCTTCGGGCTGCGGACAGACGACCATCGCCTGAGACTGCATGCTGTTGCTCCTGTCGGGGATCGGAAAGGTCAGAGACGCACGAGGTGGCGCGGCCGGCCCCATTCGCCGGCATCGGCAACCGCGCGGGAGACGTCCTCGCGCAGCATCAGCCCGTCGGCGACGAGCGCCTCTGCGGCCTGGCGGATGGCCGCGACATAGCCGTCGGCCGTGCCGTAGCGGGCGAGGACCGAGCGCCGGGGGTCGCCCGTCTGGCCGCGTTCGTCCTCACTGTCGGGAAACGGGATATAGCTGCCGGTGATGCCGACCATGGCGCCATGGCCGACGTCGCGGCGACGCACGCTCCAGCCGGTATAGGTGCCGAGCGGCGCCTGGACCATCGGCGCGCGGATGCCGGCCAGATCGTTGCCATCGCCGTCGACGGCCGGCACCTGCACCGGGTAGCACTCGCCGGCCAGGATCTCCGGCGGCTCGTTGGCGATCATCCCGGCATTGATGTCGGGTCCGAAGTCGAGCCGTTCCAGCTTGCTCGGGCCACGCGGCAGGGCGACGCCGGGAATATGCGGGAACGCCGCCCGCCACATGTCCTCGGCGACCAGCGTGCCGTCGGCGCGCGCCGGAATGCGGCTTGCCGGTGGCGGCGTGCCCTCGCTCGCCCAGGCGTCGAGATTGTCGAGCCCGGCGCGAAACAGCATCGAGGTGGCGACGACGTTGAAGCATTCCTGCGCCAGCCCCTTGGCGGGCGCGGTGACGAGGGGCGAGGCGTAGTGCTGGGAGCTCGCCCACAGATACACCCGGACATTGTCCGGCTGGGCTAAGTCGCGGCCCTTGGTGTCGGTGTGCACCAGCGAGGCCCGGCGGTGCCAGTATTCGCAGGCGGTGTCCGTATGGATGACCAGCGGATCGGTGTCCGGCCGCTTGAGGATCGCGTCCTCGCAGCCCGAATAGTGATCGGTGGACATCGCATAGGAGAAGGGAAAGCGATCGGCCGGCGAGAAATGGTTCTCGTGTTCCTGGCCCGGCAGCAGCACCAGATTGGCGAAACGGTGGTTCATCCACATCTTGCCGGCCCCGGCGACATGCGGCATCACGCCGTCGAAGACCTTGCGGTTCTGCGCGTCGGCGTTGAAGCCGAGATACAGGAAGTCGCGGATGCAGCGCCCGGTCTGGGAGCGGCCCCAGGCATAGGCCTTCTCGACCCCGATGCCGTTGTCGCGCAGGGGATTGGCCTGCCCGCTGGCGGTCGCCTCCCCGTGCTTCAGGAAGCTGACGAAGTCGCGCACGGCGACATGGCCGACGCCGAGAACCAGCGGGTCGCGGGCCTCGTAGACGATCTCGTAGATCCATCCGGTCTCGAAGCCGTCCGGCAGGAAGACATGGCTGTCGGAGGCGATGATCGCCTCTTCCATGCCCTGATTGTCGACGCCGCCGCCGCGCTCGGTGCGGGCAAACGCCCAGGCATCGGCCGGGATCTCCTCGCGCACGCTGTGGGCGTAGCGCCGGCGGGTCAGCCGCGCGGTGCGGGTGTCGAGCGAGACGGTGGGATAGCTGCGCGTCGAGACCAGCGAACTCAGGGGGAACACCCGCGTGCCGGGCTCCACCGCGATGAACTCCGAGCGGGTCCGGCCGGTGATCGGACGGCCGTTCTCGCTCGCCACCGGTGCGTCGAGCAGCATGCGGCCATTGCCCGGCAACAAATCGCCCTGCCAGGCGAGCCAGCCGACCGAATAGCCGCGCCGCATCAGGAAGCCGTTGCCGGCATCGGCGCGGCTGCGCGGGTCGTTGGTGGACGGGGCGTCGTTGAAGAACTGCAGCGCGCGCTTGTTGCCGCGATTGCCGTAGTCGAAGAACAGCCGGCGATTGCCGCGCGACAGATCGACCGGCTTGAGGATGCAGAAATCGGCCTCGAAGACCACCCGGCCCTCGGCATCGACGGGGGCAAGGCCGATATCGGTCACGACGCGCTGGGCCTCGGCCGCGGGATCGACCCGGAAGATCACCCGGCCGGACAACCGCTCGTAGGGACCTGCGGCGCCGAAGCTCTCGCCCTCGGCGAAGAGGCAGCGCTCGTCCAGCCGGTAATCGATCTCGGAATCCATATGCGGTCCCCTCAGCCTGCCGCGCGTGCGGGATGCGCCGCGGCGCCGAAATTGTTCGGGTGGTGACAGCGAAAGACCGGGTCGATGCCGGCAGGGTTCGGATCGACCTCGGCGCACAGCGCGTCGGCCTTGGGGCAGCGCGGATGGAAGGCGCAGCCGGAGGGCGGATTGACCGGGCTGGGGAACTCGGCCTCGAGGCCGAGTTCGGGCAGTCGGGCGCCGGCGCGCGGCGGCAGCACCGCCTTCAGGAGGGCATCGCTATAGGGATGGCATGGCCGCTCGAAGATGGCGTCGGCATCGCCGCGCTCGACGATCTGGCCGAGATACATCACCGCCACCTCGTCGGCGAGGTGGTGCACCACGGCCAGGTTGTGGCTGATCAGGATCATCGTCAGGTTCAATTCCTGCTTCAGCCGGTGCAGGAGATTGAGGATCTGGCTCTGCACCGAAACGTCGAGGGCCGATGTCGGCTCGTCACAGATCAGGATCTCCGGCTCGCCGATCAGCGCCCGGGCGATCGCGACGCGCTGGCGCTGGCCGCCGGAGAGCTGGCTGGGATAAGCCTCGACCAGATGCCGCGGCAGCCCGACCTCGCCGGCCATCTCGTGGACGCGCGCGCGCCGCGAGGCGGCCGTGCCCTCGCCGCGCACCTTCAGCGGCGCGCCGATGATCGCCTCGACGGACATGCGCGGATTGAGCGAGGAATAGGGATCCTGGAACACCGGCTGGATCAGCCGGGCCCGGGCAAGACGCTCGTATTCCTGGATCGGCCGGCCGGACACGAGCACGGTGCCCGCGGTCGGGTCCTCGATGCCGAGAAGGATGCGGGCGAGCGTGCTCTTGCCGCAGCCCGATTCGCCGACGAGGCCAAGCGTGCGGCCGCGGTCGACGCTGAGATCGATGCCGCGCAGGGCCCGCAGGGTCGCCTTCTTGCGGAAGGCGCCGCCGACGGCATAGTCACGCGTGACGCCGCGCATGCTGAGAACGGTCTCGCTCATGAGCTTGCCTCCGACTGCCGTGTCCAGGCTTCGGGATCGCGTCCGCTGCCGTCGGTCGGCAGGACGCAGCGCATCAGATGGCCGTCGCCGGCGTCGCGCAGCGCGATCGGCCCTTCGGCGCAGGGCGCATGGGCATAGGGACAGCGCTCCAGGAAGCCGCAGCGCGTCAGGTCGCCGGTCTGGCGTGGCACGACGCCCGGAATGAAGCCCAGCGTCTCGCCGCGCCGGGTCTCGCCCGGCACCGGGATCGAGCGCATCAGCCCCTCGGTATAGGGGTGCAGCGGGCGGGCGAGCACCTCGTCGCAGGTCCCCGCCTCGACGACCTCGCCGCCATACATGACAACAATGCGGTCGGCCATGCCGGCGACGACGCCGAGATCGTGGGTGATCAGGATCAGGCCGATACCGGTCTCGCGCTGGATGTCGCGCAACAGCCGCAGGATCTGGGCCTGGATGGTCACGTCGAGAGCGGTGGTCGGCTCGTCCGCGATGATCAGTTCGGGCTCGCACAGCAGCGCCATGGCGATCATCACGCGCTGGCGCAGGCCGCCGGAGAGCTGGTGCGGATACTGGTTCAGCCGCTCCTCGGGCGACGGGATGCCGACCTTGCGCAGGAGCTCCAGCGAGCGTTCGCGGGCGGCGCTGCGCGAGACCTTGCGGTGCTGCCTCAGGATCTCGGCCATCTGGTCGCCGATCCGGTAGCAGGGATCGAGGGCCGTCATCGGATCCTGGAAGATCATGGCGATGCGGTCACCGCGCAATTTGCGCCAGCGCCGCGGCGAGGCCTCACTCAGGGATTCGCCGTTGAGGTCGATGCGGTCGGACGTCAGCTTCGCCTGGCGCGGCAGGAGGCCCATGATGGCCAGCGCCGTCAGGCTCTTGCCGCAGCCCGATTCCCCGACGATGGCAACGGTCTCGCCCTTGGCGACGCTGATGTCGATGCCGCGGACGGGGCGCAGCACGGCGTCGCGCACGGGAATCTCGACCTTGAGGCCGGACACTTCGAGGATGGGGGCGGTCATGCTCATGCCTTGCCCTCCGGCGTCGTGACATCGCGCAGGGCATCGCCGACGAGGTTGATCGCGAAGATCAGCAGCACCAGCGCGGCGCCCGGCACGGCGATCATCCATGGGCGGAACAGGAGCTGGCTCTTGGCCTCGGCCACCATCAGCCCCCAGGACACGTTCGGCGGCTGGACGCCGAGGCCGAGGAAGGACAGCGCCGCCTCCAGAAGGATGGCGTGGGCGAGCTCGATCGAGGCGACGACGATCAGCGGCCCCATGATGTTGGGCAGGATTTCCCGGATCAGGATGCGGGTGGTGGAGCTGCCGATGGTGCGCGCCGAGGTGATGTATTCGCGCGAGGCCAGCTGCTGGGTGGCGCTGCGCATGACGATGGCGAAGCGATCCCAGAGCAGAAGCCCGATCACCATGACCAGCAGCGACAAAGAGCTGCCGACCAGCGCCACGACGACCAGCGCGACGAGGACGACCGGCAGCGTCAGGCGGATGGTGATGATGAAATTGACCACCAGATCGACCCAGCCGCCCCAGTAACCGGCGGCGACGCCCATGGCGGTGCCGATGGTGCCGGAGATGAGAATGGTCAGGAAGCCGATCATCAGCGAGATGCGCGCGCCGAACAGGAGGCGCGTGAGGTAGTCGCGGCCGAGCCCGTCGGTGCCCAGCGGATGCGCCCAGCTGCCGCCCTCGGCCCAGACCGGCGCGACGAAGCGCTGGCCGAGATCCTGGATCGACGGATCGTAGGGCGTCAGCCACGGCGCGAAGATGGCGGCCAGGAAGATGACGAGGATGATCAGCCCGCCGACCCAGAAGCTGCCATGCCGAAGGGCGCGGCCGACGGCCACGCGGGTCGGCGAGACCGCGATCTGGAGAGACGGAGCGTGGGTGACTGGGGGCATGGAACTCACGAGATGCGGATCCGCGGATCGAGGGCCGCGTTGAGGAGGTCGGCGACGAGGGTCAGGATCGCGTAGGCAACGGCGATCAGCAGCAGGATCGCCTGGATCACCTCGATGTCGGCGCGCTGGATGGACTCCCAGGCGAGATGGCCGATGCCCTTGAGGGAGAAGATCGTCTCGATGACGATCGAGCCGCCCAGCATGAAGCCGAGCTGGACCGCGGCGAGCGAGACCACCGGCACGATGGCGTGGCGCAGGCCATGGCGCACCACGACCCGCCAGGGTGTCAGGCCATAGGCACGGGCCGTGCGCACATGGTCGGCCTGCATCACGTCGAGCATGCCGGAGCGGGTCAGGCGCATGATCGCCGGCGTGGCGTAATAGCCGAGCGCGACCGAGGGCATGATGAAATGCGCCCAGGTGGAATCGCCGGAGATCGGCAGCCAGCGCAGATAGACGCCGAAGAGGTACATCAGGCCAAGCGCGAAGAGGAAAGACGGCAGCGCCTGGCCGGCGACCGCCAGCCACAGCGAGATGCGGTCGATCACCGTGTTGGGGCGCAGCGCCGCCAGAACGCCGAGCGGAATGGAGAGCGCCAGCGCGAAGGTCAGCGCCAGGACGCCCAAAGTCGCGGTGACCGGCACGTGCTCGGCCAGGACATCCACCACGTCCATGCGCAGGTAATAGGAGCGGCCGAAATCGCCCTGCAGGAGGCGACCGATCCAGTCGAGATACTGCAGGATCAGCGGTCGGTCGAAGCCGAAGAGTTCACGCACCGCCGCGATGTCGCTGGCCGAAGCCCCCTCGCCGGCCATCGCCGCCGCGGGATCGCCGGACATGTGGACGAGCAGGAAGGCGATCACCGAGGTGACCGCCACCACGAGAAACGTCACCAGCAGGCGTTTGAGAATGAAGAAGAGCATTGAGCCTCGGGTCGGTGGCCGGGGAGCCTGACGCTCCCCGGCGGACGCTGGTTATTTCCACTTGGCGAGATAGAAATGCGCCATCTCGTCGGGGGTCACCGGATAGTCCAGGTCCTTGTTGAAGGCGTAGGTCCGGCCATAGATGAAGAGCGGGATGTAATAGGCTTCATCCGCGATCTTCTTGAGCGCCTTGGAGTAGAGCGCCTTGCGGGCCTCGGTATCCGTGGTCGTTTCGGCTTCCGTCAGCCAGTCGCGTACTTCCTCGTCGCGGGCGTAGTCGTCCGGCCCGAACTGGAAGTAGTAGCCGGTCGAGGCCGAGGCATCGAGCATGCCGTTGGAACCGAAGGTCAGATGCGCGATCTGGGTCTCGTCGCCGGCGATCAGCGGACGCAGGGCCCGCCACTGCAGGAACTGCAGGTCACCCTTGATGCCGACGGCGCGCAGATAGTTCAGCACCGCTTCCGAATAGGGCCGGTCCCGATAGGCGTGGAACGGAACCTCGAAGCCATCGGGGTAGCCCGCCTCGGCCAGCAGCGCCTTGGCCTTCTCCGGATCGTAGGGGTACTGCGTGACGTCGGTCTCGCAGCCGAACTGCACCGACACGCACATGGATTTCTGAACCGTCGAGCCTTCGCCGACGAGGTTCTCGGTGATCGCCTCGCGGTCGATGGCATGGGCGATGGCCTGACGCACGCGGATGTCCGTCATCGGCGTCTCGCCGGTGCGGCCGGCAGCGTCGAGCGCCAGGAACGACATGCGCATGGTCGGCGCCGAGACGACGGTGAGGTTGTCCATGTCGTTGAGCATGCCGGCATTCTCGGGCGGCACGCCCCAGATCCAGTCGACGCCGCCGGTGACGACCTCGGCGATCTGGGTCTCCGGGTCCTTGATGGTCCGGTAGATGATCTTGCCGATGGACGGCTTGCCCTTCGGGCTGCCCTCGAAATAATCCGGGTTGAGCTCCAGGGTCAGCGACTGGCCGGCCTGGTAGTCGGTCAGCTTGTAGGGCCCGGTGCAGACCGGGTTGACGGCGCCCCAGTCGCGGCGCGTCGTGCCATCGGCACCCGGCACTTCCGGCGCGCTGTCATAATGGCCGGCCGGATAGATCGGTGAGGTGCCGGACAGATATTCGAAGGCCGCCGGCGTCGGCGCCTTGGCGTGGATGCGGACCTTGTGGTCGTCCACCACCTCGACATTGTCGATCCAGTCGACGATCACGCGGATCTTCATGTCGCTGTCGGGCGCGGCGACATGGTTCAGCGTGTCGGCCACGTCCTGGGCGTCGAAATCGGTGCCGTCGTGGAACTTGACGCCTTCGCGCAGGTCCATCTCCAGCGTCTTGTCGTCGACCCATTGCCAGCTCGTCGCCAGCAGCGGCTGGTACTCGTTGGTCTCCGGGTCGCGGTGGATGAGGCTGTCGCACTGGGCGTAGGCGGTGATCAGCGCCTCGCGCTGGTTGCCGTAATAGAGGTCGGGCGTATCCATCTCGGTGGATGTCGCCCAGACGAAGGTGTCGTTGTCCTTGCCGGCCAAGGCCGGCGAGGCCGCGAGCGTCATCGCGCAGGCGGCCATCAGGGTATTCCTCAGCGTCTTCATCGTGCTTCCCTCTCCTGGTTTCCTCATCGCGGCTGGCTCGCCGTCATCGGCAGTTCGACCAGCGACCCGCCGGTTCCGCCTCGAACGATCGTCAAAAGGGGCGGTCGCCCGTGCGGCAGCTGCACGTAATGATCGCAGTCCGCACCGGCGATCGAAAGGCGGATGCGACTTCCGGCGCCGAACGTCCACGACGTCGGCAGCAGCGCGAAGCGCATCCGCGCCGGCTTGCCGGGCACCATCGGGGCGGCGCTGGCCCGGCTGAAGTCGCGATAGGGCCAGGACCAGTCCTGATCGGCCGGTGCCGGCATCTCGTGCCGGTGCAGGGCCCGCAGCACGCCCTCGGTGACGTAGCGAACGGTGCCGTCGGCCTCGACCTCCGACAGATAGACGTGGATCACCGCATCGCCCTCGCTGGAGGCGATGGACAGGTCGACCACCGGATGGCCGGACATGCGCGCGGCGGCTTCGAGCGGCGCGCTGGTATAGGACTGCATCGCCGCGTCGCGGCCCTGCCAGTCGGCGTAATAGTCGGTGGTGTTGAGGGCGGCGAGGCGCTCATGGCGCGTGTCGTTGCCGGTGCCGACGGTATAGTCCACCTGGTAGGCGTCCTCGCCGGCGACGCCTCTTGCGGACGCCAGACGACCGCCGTCGTCCAGATGCAGGACCTGCCGCTGCTGATGCGGCGGCCATGCGTCGGCGGCCTGCCAGACTTCGTCATGCATGGAGAAATAGTGGATCGGTGCCTCGTCCTTCAGCCCGGTGTCGAGGCCCATCAGATATTCGTCGAAGAACCGCAGCACTTCGGCCAGGACGTCGAAGTCCGGAGCGGTGTGGTCGCGCCAGGGCGACACATTGGTGCGGGCGCCATGGTCCCACGGACCCAGTAGCAGATGCTGCCGGCGATTGGGGAGCGAGCGGTAGCGGGCGATGGCGCCATTGGCGAAGCCGGCCCCGTCCATCCAGCCCGAAATCGAGTAGATCGCCACGTCCGGCGCGATGTCGGCGGCGTAATGGTAGGGGCTGAAGGAGTGCGCCCCGAAGGACGGATCGTAGGGCAGCCGGTCGTCGGCGAAGGGAAACTCGCCGATGAAGTCCGGCATGTGGAAATTGCCGAGATGTTCGCGCACCGCTGCGCGGCAGAGCGTGCCGTCGCCGTCCTCGTCCACCGGCTGCGGGCCGGCGAAGTCGGGATTGTCGAAATAGGGCTGGTTCGCCAGCACGTCGCGGCGGTCATGGTCGAGCCCGACCATGATGTCGTCGTAGCTCGCCGCCAGCTTGTTCAGAAGGACGCCGCCCGGATAGAGGTGATCGACCCAGGTGTTCCAGACCGCAAAGAGCGGCGCGATCGCCTTGACCGCCGGATGGCCGGTACTGGCGAGGAAACAGGCGGCAGCGCCGAGATAGGAAATCCCGGTCGAGCCGATGGTGCCGTCCGACCAGGGCTGCGCGACGATCCAGTCGGCGATCTCGCGGAAATCCTCGCGCTCGGCGGGCGAGCGGAAACTGTCGCGGGTGCCGAAGCTGGCGCCGGTGCCGCGCACGTCGACCACCACCACCGCATAGCCGCGCGGCACGAAGGCGTCGCGGTAGCGCGCCGCGTTGGGGCTGGGCTCGGTGTCGGCGGAGGCCCCGTCGCGCAGCGCAAACCGGCGGTAATAGGGCGTCAGGATCAGGATGGTGGGGAGGCGGTCCGGCCGTCCGGGCCCTTCCGGCAGGTAGATGTCGGCGGCGATCCGGCAGCCATCGCGCATCTCGATATAGCAGGCGGCCGGCCGGGCCGGCAGCGCGAACTGCGCGGGGCGCTCGTCCCGATAGCGCGACGGCGGCTTTCGCCAGGCGTCACCTTTCGTATCGCTATCAGACATCGGAACTCCGTACGCGCCTCTCAGGGTGGTCAGCGTACGGGGCCTGTGCCATGCGTCAATTTCGATCTTCGCAAGATCTCATGCGCAAAGCGAATGGAGTGAACCGGTGAATCTGAAGGGTCTGGAAGCCTTGCGCGCCTTCATGGAGGGCGGTTCGCTGAACGGGGCCGCCGAACGTCTGCACCGCACGCAGCCCCAGGTCAGCCGGCTTCTGGCCGCGCTGGAGGACGAGGTCGGCTTCGCGCTGTTCACTCGCACGAAGCGCCGGCTGGTGCCAACCACCGAGGCGCGCGAATTCTACAGCCATGTGGAGCACGCGCTTTACAGCCTCGACGACGCCATGCATGCCGCGCAGCGGGTCAAGGCGCGCCAGCGCCGGCATGTGCGCATCCTGACCGCGCCGAACATCACCGGCGCGCTTCTGGGCGACGCCATCGCCACCATGACGGCGGAAGACCCCGGCTTCACCGCCGCCATCGATTCGCGCTCGCGCCTCGACATCGAGAAATGGCTCGGCCGCGAACAGTTCGATCTCGGCATCACCGTTCTGCCGATGGACAATGACGCCATCGACATCGAGCCGATCGCCTCGATCCGCGCCGTCGCCGTGATGCGCCACGATCACCCGCTGGCCGGACGCCGCCGGATCCATGCCGAGGATCTGCGGGACCTGCCGCTGATCGCCAACGCGCCGCGCACCGTCATGCGGCAATCGCTGGACGCCGCGTTCCGCAAGATCGACGCCACGCCGACGATCCGGCTGGAAACGCCCAACGGCATTGTCGCCTGCGAACTCGCCGGTCTCGGCGTCGGCGTCGCGGTCGCCGACGGCTTCGTCGCCCGCTCCAGCCTCAAGCCGGGCATGGTGATCCGCCCGTTCGAGCCGGCAATCGAACTGCATTACGTGTTCATCCTGCCGAAATGGCAGGCGCGCACGCCGACGATCAACCGGCTGACCTCGCTCGTGCGGTCCGCGGCGATCGAGGAAGCCGCGCTCGCCAACCAGCAATGGCTCGAATCCGAAGATAAGCCGGCCTGACCTTCATGCGCGGGGCGCAAGCTCACTTGTGTTTTTGGCATTTGACGCGGGAGCGCCCCGTGGCGAGGCTTCGCGCGAAGTCGAGGAGGAGATCTGCCCGTGAGTCGTGACGCCGCCATCGCCCTTGCCCAGGAATCGTTCGATTCCGGTCGTTTCCGCGCCGAACTCGCACGCCGCGTGGCGATGCCGACCGAGAGCCAGAACCCGGACCGGCGGGCGGAACTGCTGCGCTATCTCGAAGAGGAGATGACCCCGGCGCTGGAGAAGCTGGGCTTCACCACCGAGATCGTCACCGACGACAGCGCACCGGGCCCGTTCCTGATCGCCGAGCGCATGGAAGACCCGGCCCTGCCGACTGTGTTCGGCTACGGCCATGGCGACGTCATCCGCGGTCTCGATGCCGAATGGGAAGACGGCCTGTCGCCCTGGACGGTGACCGATCGCGGCGATCGCTGGTACGGCCGCGGCGTCGTCGACAACAAGGGCCAGCACGGTATCAATCTCGCCGCGCTGGAAGCGGTGCTGGAAAGCCGCGGCCGCCTCGGCTTCAACGCCAAATACCTGATCGAGATGGGCGAGGAAGTCGGCTCGCCTGGCCTGCATGCGGTCTGCGAGAGATACCGCGACCGGCTGAAGGCCGACGTCCTGATCGCCTCCGACGGCCCGCGCCTGTCGGCCGACCGGCCCACAATCTTTCTCGGCTCGCGCGGCGGCGTGAATTTCGACATCTGGATCGACGCCCGCGAGGGCGGCCGGCATTCGGGCAATTGGGGCGGACTCCTCTCCAACCCGGCGGTGCAGCTCTCCCACGCCATCGCCAGCCTGGTCGGGCCGACCGGCCAGATCCGCATTCCCGAGATGGTGCCGACCCATGTGCCGGACGCGGTGCGCCGGGTGCTGGCCGATTGCGACATCACCGCCGGCGACGAAGGCAAGATTATCGAGCGAGACTGGGGCGAGCCGGGCCTGACGCCCTCGGAGCGGGTCTTCGGCTGGTGCGCCCTGGAAGTCCTGGCTTTCGAAGCCGGCAATCCGAAGACACCGGTCAATGCCATCCCGCCGCGGGCCTGGGCCCGGATGCAGCTGCGCTACGTCGTCGGCATCGATCCGCAGGCGGTGATGCCGGCGATCCGCCGCCATCTCGACCGGCAGGGTCTCGGCATGGTGCAGATCGGCCTGACCAGCGACGGCATCTTCAAGGCGACGCGCCTCGATCCCGACGACGCCTGGGTCGGCTGGGCGGTGGATTCCATCGCCAAGACGACCGGCTCCAGGCCGGCGATCCTGCCCAATCTTGGCGGCTCGCTGCCCAACGATGCCTTCTCCGAAGTCCTGGGCATGCGCACCATCTGGGTGCCGCATTCCTATCCGGGCTGCTCCCAGCATGCGCCGAACGAGCACGTGCCCACCGGCATCGTGCGCGAGGGCCTGGCGATGATGGCCGGTCTCTATTGGGACCTCGGCGAGAACGCACCCGCCGTCGAACGGTAGGACGTCACGAAACAGGGCCGGGAGCCTGCTGCCCGGCCCTGCCTCCTTCGCATGTCAGCGCGGATACGGGGCGCTCAGCCCCATTTGGTCAGCGAAGCGGCCAGTTCGGGATGGTCCCGCGCCTTGTCGGCGAGCGACAGGCCCTCGGCCGCCGCGTCCCAGGCCTGGCGGATGGCGCGCACGCCGGCGGCCGGCCCCATCGGATGGCCATGGATGCCGCCACCGCCGAGATACATCAGGTCGAGCGTGCGGCCGGTGCGCTCATAGGTCTCGACCGCCTGGCCGCCCCACTGGCCCGAACAGACCACGGGCAGCGGCCGGTCGGCCTCGGAAAAGATCGGCGTCATGCAGTCTTCGAAGGAGCGCACGAAGCTCTCGTCCGGCTCCCAGTATTTCGCCTGGATGCCGTTGATCTGGAACTGGTCGACGCCGAGCAGCCGCCAGATCTTCTGATAGACCCTGAATTCGAGACCGAGGCCCGGATGGCGGGTCAGAATGTCCCAGCCATTGCGGTGGGCATGCAGGCACAGCGCCGAGCGCTTGCGCAGGAAGCTCATGCCGCCATAGCCGATGGAGTTGATGTTGACGACGGCGGCATTGCCGCCGGCCTCGACCACGCGGTCGTGGTTGCGCATCATCGTGTCCGGATCGGCCGACGAAATGCCGAAGGCGTACATCACCCGCTTGCCGGTCTTCTGCTCGTGATTGCGGATCACCGGCATGATGGCCGCGATGCGCTGCTCGAGCGGCGAATAGGCCGGGCTCATCAGCTTCTCGTCGTCCTTGATGAAATCGACGCCGGCGGCGCAGAGATCGGCGACGACCGCGGCGGTCTCGTCCGGGAGAAGCCCAAGCGACGGCTTGATGATCGAGGCGATCATCGGCCCCGTCTCCACGCCCATCAGGCGGCGCGAGCCGTCGATGCCGAATTGCGGTCCGGGATGGCACGCCCAGGCCTGCGGCAGGTCAATGTCCATCACGCGGATGCCGGTAACGCCCTTGACCGCGAAGACGCCGCCGATGGTGATGGTCATCAGCGCGGCGATGTCGGTGCCGACGGCCTCCAGCGGATAGGCAATGGTGACGTCGGCGCGGCGATACGGCCCCTGCCCTGCCGGATCGGGAATCGACGGGACGGCCAGCGGCTCGAGCGGCGTGACCTGCTCGACGCGGGCGGCGCAGCGGGCGCGCACGGCCTCGGTCTCGGTCGGCAGTTCGGTGAAGGTGCCGGTCGACTGGTCCGACGCGATCTTGGCCGCCATCGCCTCGACGTCGCCGGCGCATTCGATGCGATAGGTCACCCTGATCATGTCGTCCGCCATCGCATTATCCTTCTTGTCGCACGCCATCTCAAATACTCATCATACCTGTTGACATAGTAATGACGATCTCTCAAGCTTCGGGCCGATCTAGGGAGGAGGGCATCCGCACCGGGTGCCACGAATGATCGGGAGGAGCCTTTCATGCTGTTGAACCGTCGTATTCTCATTTCCGCGCTGGCTGGCGCTGCCAGCCTGATCGCGATGCCGGCATTCGCCCAGGACAAGGGCCTGATTGCCATCATCACGCCGAGCCATGACAACCCGTTCTTCAAGGCCGAGGCCGTCGGCGCCGAAAAGCGCGCCCAGGAACTCGGCTACGAGACCCTCGTCCTCGTCCATGACGACGACCCGAACAAGCAGTCGGAAATGTACGACACGGCGATCGCCCGCGGCGCCAAGGCGATCATTCTCGACAATGCCGGCGCCGACGCCTCCGTCGCGCCCGTACGCCGCGCCAAGGAAGCCGGCATCCCGTCCTTCCTGATCGACCGCGAGATCAAGGAAAGCGGCATCGCCGTCAGCCAGATCGTCTCCAACAATTACCAGGGCGCGCAGCTCGGTGCGGAGAAGTTCGTCGAGCTGATGGGCGAGGCCGGCAATTACGTCGAGCTGCTCGGCCGCGAAGCCGACACCAATGCCGGCATCCGCTCCTCGGGCTATCACGACATCATCGACCAGTATCCGGACATGAAGATGGTGGCGCAGCAGTCCGCCAACTGGTCGCAGACCGAAGCCTACGAGAAGATGGAAACCATCCTCCAGGCCAATCCGGACATCCAGGGCGTCATCTCCGGCAATGACACCATGGCGATGGGCGCCTGGGCGGCGCTGGAAGCCGCGGGCCGCACCGACGTCATCCTCGTCGGCTTCGACGGTTCCAACGACGTGCGCGACTCGATCAAGAAGGGCGGCATCAAGGCCACCGTGCTGCAGCCAGCCTATCGCCAGGCCCAGCTCGCCGTCGAGCAGGCCGACCAGTACCTGACCACGGGCTCCACCGGCCAGCCGGAGAAGCAGCTCATGGACTGTGTGCTGATCGACGAGAGCAACGCCGACAAGCTCGAGACCTTCGCGCTCGCCGACTGACGCTCCCCGTCTCCCAAGACACGCTCGTGCCTGGCCATCGTGCCAGGCACATCACCTTTCGGGGGCAGGACTGCCATGCGCAACAGAACCATCCGCACCACCATTCTCGCCGCCTCGGTCCTCTGCCTCTGCGGCTTCACCATCGTCTGGGACTCCGAGAAGACCGCCGGTGAAGGCGCGGTCGCCGCCACCGACGAGACCCGCATGGCGACCTATGCCGAAGAGGCATGGGAGCCGAAGGTCATGCCGGAGATCGCCAGCCACGTCGTGCCGCTGACCGATCTGCGCGCCGCCATGGCCAGCGATCCCGACGCCGCCGGCGAACAATACGGCTTCCCCCGCGACGGCGAGACCAGCCCGTGGAACTTCGCCGTCTCCGGCGAGGGCAAGATCGTCGAAGCCAAGCTGAAGAGCCGCGCCGCCAAGCTGCAGGTCGATACCGACAGCGACGGCAAGGGCGACGTCACGGTCCAGCTCGGCCCGATCATCCGCGGCACGGCGCTGCGCGACGCCATGCCGTTCATCGTTTTCACCGATTTCCGCGACCAGATCGAATTCGCCAAGCTCGCCAATGCGCTGAACGCCGTCGCCCATTCGCGGCTGACGCTTCCCGAGGGCGACGTGGTCGGCCAGACCGCCCGCTTCGAGGGCGTCATCGCGCTGAAGGGCGACGCGCAATCGGTCGAGCTGGTCCCGACCCAGCTCCAGATCGGAGAGTGAGATGGCCGACGCTGCCCATCCGATCGGCCTGTCGATCCGCAACGGCCTGAAGGTCTATCCCGGCACGGTCGCCCTCAAGGACGTTGATTTCGACCTCCATATGGGCGCCGTGAACGTGCTGGTCGGCGAGAACGGCGCCGGCAAGTCGACGATGATGAAGGTCATCGCCGGCGTCGAGCAGCTGACCCAGGGCACCATCCTGATGAATGGCGAGGAACGGGTGTTCCGCTCAACCGACGAGGCCGCCCGCCACGGCATCGGCATCGTCTTCCAGGAGCTCAACCTCTTCCCCAACCTGTCGGTCAGCGACAACATCTTCATCGCCCGCGAAAAGACTCGCGCCGGCGTCGATATCGACATGACCGCGCAGCGCGAGGAAACCCGCCGCCTCCTGCGCCGGCTGGAGCACGACATCGACCCCGACACGCTGGTCGGCGACCTCAAGGTCGGCCAGCAGCAGATCGTCGAGATCGCCAAGAGCCTGGCGCAGGACGCCCGCATCCTGATCCTCGACGAGCCGACCTCGGCGCTGTCGGCCTCCGAGGTCGAGATCCTGTTCCGGGTCATCGCCGATTTGAAGGCCAACGGCGTCGGCATCGTCTACATCTCGCACCGGCTGGAAGAGCTGATCCGCGTCGGCGACTACATCACCGTCCTGCGCGACGGCGCCATCACCGGCGCCCGCTCGATGGACGGCGTCGACGTGCCCTGGATCGTGCGCAACATGATCGGCGAGGCCTCGAAGGATTTCGCCAAGGAGGTCGAGCACGATTACGGCGCCGAGATCTTCCGGGCCGAGCATATCTCGCTGCCCAACAAGAGCGGCGGCCTGGCCGTCGACGACGTCTCCTTCTCGCTGCGTGAGGGCGAGATCCTCGGCGTCTACGGCCTTATGGGCGCCGGGCGCTCGGAACTGCTCGAATGCATCATCGGGCAGCAGCGCGACTATGCCGGCTCCTTCTTCATGCGCGGCGAGCACCTGGCCAAGCGCGGCGTCTCCGACCGGATCGCCCGCGGCCTCGCCCTCATTCCCGAGGACCGCAAGCAGGACGGGCTCGTGCAGATCCTGTCGATCCGCGAGAACATGACGCTCTCCAGCCTCGGCGCCTTCACCCGCGGCATCCACATGTCGCTGAAGCGCGAGGCCGAGACCGTCGCCGACTTCATCCGCCGCATGACCATCAAGATCGCCTCCCCCGAGCACGAGGTCTCCTCGCTGTCGGGCGGCAACCAGCAGAAGGTCGTCATCTCCAAGGCGCTGATGACCGACCCCAAGATCCTGCTCATGGACGAGCCGTCCCGCGGCATCGACATCGGCGCCAAGGCCGAGGTGTTCCGCGTCATGCGCAAGCTGGCCGCCGACGGCCTCGGCATCGTCTTCGTCACCTCGGACCTCGAAGAGGTGATGTCGCTGTCCGACCGGATCCTGGTGATGTCGAACGGCCGGGTGACCGGCGAGTTCAGCAAGGACGAGGCGACCGAAACGGCGCTCGTCGAGGCTTCGGCAATGGGGCACGCCCCCGACCACGCGCCCAGTTCCGCCTTCAAGGAGGCCTCGTGATGACCGCCCAGACCGCCACCGCCGTTCCCCGCCGGGAGATGGACAGCACCTCGATGCTGCTCGTCATCCTGAAGGCGCGCACTTTCATCGCGCTGATCCTCGTCTTCGTCTTCTTCGCCTTCGCCGCGCCGAACTTCCTGTCGACGGCGAACATGGTCATCATGTCGAAGCACGTCGCGCTCAACGCCTTCCTCGCCATCGGCATGACATTCGTCATCGTCTCCGGCGGCATCGATCTGTCGGTCGGCTCGATCGTCGGCCTGTGCGGCATGGTCGCCGGCTGGCTGATCCTCAACGGCATCGATCTGGGGCTCGGTTGGTCGATCCAGTTCAACACGATCGAGATCTGTCTCCTGGTCATCGTCGTCGGCGTGGCCGTCGGGGCGATCAACGGGATCCTCATAACCAAGCTCAACGTCGCGCCCTTCATCGCGACTTTGGGCACGCTCTATGTCGCGCGCGGCGCCGCCATGCTGTCCTCGGACGGCCGGACCTTCCCCAACCTCAACGGCAACGCCGAATACGGCTCGGACACCTTCCGGATGATCGGTGCCGGCGACTTCCTCGGCATTCCGATCTCGATCTGGATGCTGATCGTGGTGGGTTGCGTCGCCGCCTACATCGCCAAGCGCACGCCGCTCGGCCGCTACATCTACGCGGTCGGCGGCAACGAGAAGGCCGCGGCCCTGTCGGGCGTGAAGGTCAACCGGGTCAAGTATTTCGTCTACATGTTCTCGGGCTTCTGCGCCGCGCTGGTGGGCATCATCATCGCCTCGCAGCTCGTCGCCGCCCATCCGGCCACCGGTGACACCTTCGAGCTCAACGCCATCGCCGCGGCGGTGCTGGGCGGCACGTCCATGTCGGGCGGTCGCGGCAAGATCGGCGGCACCATCATCGGCGCCTTCGTCATCGGCGTCCTGTCGGACGGCCTCGTGATGATGGGCGTCTCGGCCTTCTGGCAGACCGTGATCAAGGGTCTCGTCATCATCGCCGCCGTGGTCATCGACCAGGCCCAGCAGCGCGTCCAGAGCCGCGTCGCCCTGCAGGCCCAGGCGGCCCTCGGCAAGTAAGGAGAGTACCCCATGAAAGGCGCATTGATCGGCTGCGGCTTCTTTGCACAGAACCAGCTGCATGCCTGGCGCGACATCGACGGCGCGGAGATCGTGGCGCTCTGCGACCGCGATCCCGAGCGGCTCGCCGCCACCGCCGAGACCTTCGGCATCACCCGCACCTACACCGACGCCGCGGCGATGTTCGCGGCCGAGGAGCTGGACTTCGTCGACATCGCGACGACCGTCCAGAGCCACCGGCCGCTGGTCGAAATGGCCGCCGGCGCCGGCTGCCATGTCATCTGCCAGAAGCCCTTCGCCGAGACGATGGACGACGCCCGCGCCATGGTGGCCGCCGTCGAGGCCGCCGGCCGCACGCTGATGGTGCACGAGAACTTCCGCTGGCAGTCGGCCGTGCGCAAGGCGATCGAGACCGTGCGCAGCGGTGCCATCGGCACGCCCTTCTTCGGCCGCGTCGCCTTCCGTTCGGGCTACGACGTCTATTCCGGCCAGCCCTATCTGGCGGAAGGCAAGCGCTTCATCATCGAGGATCTGGGCATCCACATCCTCGACATCTCGCGGGCGCTGTTCGGTGACGTCGAGCGCATCGCGGCGACCACGAAGCGGGTCAATCCGAAGATTAAAGGCGAGGACGTGGCCACCATGCTGCTCGCCCACGAAGGCGGGGTGACCTCCGTCGTCGACTGCTCCTATGCCACCCGCCGCACGCCGGAGACCTTCCCGCAGTCGCTGCTGGAGATCGACGGCACCGAGGGCACGCTGCGGCTCGGCGCCGGCTACAGCCTGGTCGTCCAGACCGGCGGCGAGGAGACGGTGACCGACGTGTCGCCGCCCGTCCTGCCCTGGGCCGAGCGTCCCTGGCACAACATCCAGGAGAGCGTGCGGATCATCCAGCAGCACTTCGTCGCCTGCATCAACGCCGGCACCCAGCCGGAAACCTCGGGCGCCGACAATCTGAAGACCCTGGCGCTGGTCCAGGCCGCCTACCGCTCGGCCGAGACCGGCGAGACGGTGAGGCTGTCCGACATATGAGCGATCCGGTCGAACTCTACGGCACGGACCAGCCGCTCGAAACGGCGCGTCCCGTCGAGCTCGGCCCCGTCGCCTTCGCATTTCGCAACGGCGCGATCTCCCACCTCACCGTGGGAGGCCGCGAACTCCTGCGGCACGTGGCGTTCCTCGCCCGCGACCGGGACTGGGGCACGCTGTTTCCGGAGGCCGGTCCGGTGCGCGAGAGCCGCGAGGGCGATGCGCTCGTGCTCAACTGCGCCCTCGCCTTCACCAACCCGCCGGGGCGGCTCGACGTGGACCTGACCATCCGTGTCCGGCCGGACGGGCTGGATTTCGATGCGGTGGGCAAGGCGAGCGGCCGGTTCGAGACCAACCGTACCGGCTTCACGGTCCTCCACCCGATCACCGGCCAGGCCGGGGCGCCCGTCACCGTCACTCATACCGACGGACAGGTCGAGGAGGGCCATTTTCCCGAGCGCATCGCGCCGTGGCAGCCCTTCATGGACATGGCCGGCATCACCCATCGCGTCGGCGACAAGGAATGCCGCTGCCGTTTCGAGGGCGACGCCTTCGAGATGGAGGACCAGCGCCAGTGGGGTGACGCCTCCTTCAAGACCTACAACCGGCCGATCGCCCTGCCCTGGCCCTACGACATCGCCGATGGCGAGGAACTGCGCCAAGCCGTGCGCCTGACATGGTCGGACGTCCCGGCAGCCGCGCCGAAACCCGCCGCGCCGCCGGCCGCCGGAACGACGTTCCCGCAAACGGCCATTCTGGTCACCGCCGACCATGCCCGTCAGGCCGTTTCCAGCCCCGGCGATCTCGACGCGGTCCGGCCGCAGCGCCTGCTCTGCCATGTCGACGCCAGCCTCGGCGACGTTCCCGGGCAGTTCGCCGCCCATGCCGCCCTGCAGGCCGCCGCGCCCTCCCATGGTTTCGACCTGGAGATGATCGCCGATTTCGGCGGCGATGCGGATGTCGATCCCGACCCGATCCTCGCCGGCTATGCCGACGCCATGCGCGCGGCGGGCTTTGCGCCGGCCAGCGTCATGGTCTGCCCGTCCGTCGACCGGCAATCGACGCCGCCCGGATCGACCTGGCCGCCCTGCCCGCCGCTCGACGCGATCCATGCCGCTGCACGCCGCCGGTTCGACGTGCCGCTGATGGGCGGCGGCATGGCGAGCTTCTTTCCCGAGCTGAACCGCAAGCGCCCGCCCGTGGAGATGCTCGACTTCGTCGCCCATTCGCTGTGCCCGATCGTCCACGACGCCGGCGACCGCGCCGTGATGGAGACACTGGAAGCCGTCGCCCACATCACCGCCTCGGCGCGGGCGATCATCGGCGATCGCGACTACCGCATCGGCCCGTCGACCATCGCCATGCGGCAGAACCCTTATGGCGCCCGCACCATCCCGAACCCGGATCGCCGCCGCGTCGCCATGGCCGACGACGATCCGCGCCATGCCGGCCGGTTTGCCGCCGCCTATGCGGTGGGGCTCGCCACCGCGCTGGCCCCGGCGGGGATCTCGGTCTGGACGCCGGCCGAACTCTATGGACCGCGCGGCCTCTTCGCGCCCGATGGCAGCCGCCTGCCCCTGACCGAAGCGATCGCGGCGCTGGCGGCTTGCGCCGGGATGGCGGTGGTGGCGAGCGAAGTGTACACACAACGCGCCCATCTTGCCCTGTCGGGTGCCGTGTTCGACGCAAACCTCACATTAGAACCCTTCGAAGACTTGCCACCTTTTGGTTGGAAGGTAAGAGACGACGTCGGCGCAACGCTGCGGCAGGGCGGCGCGACGAGATCGAAGAGGTAAAGCGGTGTTCCAGCTCGATTCAGGCCAGGAGGGCGAAAAGATCGTCCGGCGCAAGCTCTCGGATCAGGTGCTGGACAAATTGCGCCACATGATCCGGTCGCGCGAATTGCGCGCCGGCGACTACATGCCCTCCGAGCGCGCCCTGATGGAGCGCTTCGGCGTCGGCCGACCGGCGGTGCGCGAAGCGCTGCAATCGCTGCACAATGCCGGCCTGATCACCATCAGCCATGGCGAGCGCAGCCGGGTCAACGAGATCACGGCCGGCACGGTTCTCGACCAGACCGACGAGATTGCCCGCCTGCTGCTCAACGCGGTGCCGTCGAACCTGGAGCATCTGAAACAGGCGCGGCGCATGTTCGAGCTCGGCATCGTCCGGGTGGCCGCCGAGAACGCCACCGACGCCGATGTCGCGGAACTGCGCGAACTGGTGCAGCGCCAGCGTTCGCTCCTCGGCGGCGACCCGGTGCCGTTCATCGAGGTCGACATGGCGTTCCACACGCGCATCGCCGACATCGTCGCCAACCCGATCATCTCGGCCGTCTCGGTCGCCATGCTGCGCTGGCTGTTCCAGTACCACACCTCGCTGCTGCACTGGTCGAACAACGAGGAGATCACCCTGACCGAGCACGACTGCATCGTCGACGTGATCGCCGCGCACGATCCCGACAAGGCGGTGGAGACCATGCGCGGCCATCTCAACCGGTCGCTCGACTTCTACAGCTTCGGCGACGGCGAGACGCCGCCGCGCTGATCGTCCGGGCCCAGTGACTGCGGTTCAGCCGCGCGGGCCGCCGCCGTCCCTGATCCAGCCGAAGAAATCCTCCGAGCCCATCTGGCCGCCCTTCAGGGCAATCTGCAGCCCGTCATGGGCGCCCTTGCCATAGGCGGTGGACAGCGACGCGCCCGGAATCGTCGGGGCACAGGCGACCAGCGCATCGAGACCCAGTTGCCGCATGCCATGACCCGACGTGTCGCCGCCTGAAATGATGGCGCGGCGGATCCCGGTCTCGCCGAGCGTCCGGTCGAGGATCCGGCCCAGAGCCTCGCCGATGCGCCGGTTGGCGATCTCGATGGTCAGGCCGCTCTGCGAAACCGTCGACCGGAAGGCCCCTACCGCCTTGTCCTGGTTGCCGAGCGCCGAATGGACCAGCGGGCTGGCGCCATTTGCGGCCGCCGCGCAGGCCGCCGCGACGAGCCGGTCTTCCTCCGCCGCCAGTTCCGCCGGCGAACCGCAGACGCGCGTTGCGTCGAAGGGCAGCAGCGCGAAGCCGTTGGCGCCGGCCCAGGTGAGTTGCGCGCCGGTCATCGACGAGACCGATCCCGAGATCACGGCGATCCGGTCGACGCGCCCGGCGCTGCCGGCCGGTTCGGCCGAAGCGATCAGGCCGATCTCCAGCCAGTGGCGCAGAAGCGCGAATTCGATGCCCTGGCTGCCGACCACGAAGCCGAGCCGGTCGCGGTTTTCCCACAAGAGCCGCCCTGCCGCCGTCTCGCTCGCCGGCTCCATCGAATCGATCGACAGGAGCCGCGCGCCGTCGCGCAGGGCCGCCTCCAGCCGCGGCTGGGGACCGGACCACAGGGCCTCCAGGTCGATCAGCGCCGAGGGCAGCGACGTCTGCTCGGCCAGATGCTTCAGGAGATCGGCCTCGTGCATCGGCGTGACCGGATGGTCCGACATCACCGGGTGCCGGTCGAGGCGGTAGACACCGTCGAAGGTGCCGGCGAAGAGATGGCCGAAGGCCTGGTAGCGACGCATCTGCGGCGCGGCGGTCAGGATCGGCACCGCGGCGGCCGGACGAATGGCGAGGCCGAGATCGATCGCCTTGCCGATATTGCCGGTCTGCGGCGAGGAATCGAAAGTCGAGCAGACTTTGTAGTGCAGCAGCGGCGCACCGAGATCGTGCAGGAACTGCAGCGGCGCCGGCATGTGCTCCGCCATCCACTCCGGGCCGTGGCTGCGCGCGGTGGACGCGATGCCGATCGCCCGGCACGTACTGAAGCGGGCGAGCAGTTCGGCGTCCGGCACGTCGCTGAACAGAACGGTCGGCACGCCCGCAAAGGCCAGCGCTTCCATCACGGCGGCCGATCCGGTGAAGTCGTCGCCGTACCACGTCACCCAGGGCGTGACGGGTTCTGTCTCTTGCATGAAGCTACCTCGAAGGCCCGTGGCGGGCGTTGACATTTCGGTCCTATTATTATCTCATCATACCAGTTTAGGAAAGGTCCCGTCGGACCTCGGAGGAGTGTAGGCAATGACCACTGTGGCGCTGTTCGGCGCAGGCGGCAAAATGGGTGTCCGTCTTTCCCGCAATCTGGCGAAATCGGATTTCGACGTCCGCCATATCGAGGTCGACCCGAAGGGCCAGGAGCGCCTGAAGGATGCGATCGGCGTCGATTGCGTCGACCAGGAGACCGGACTGGACGGCGCCGACGTGGTGATCCTCGCCGTGCCGGACACGGTGATCGGCAAGGTCGCGTCGCTGGTGGTCCCGAAGGTCGCGCCGGGCACGATCGTCGTCGTGCTCGATGCCGCGGCGCCCTTCGCCGGCCATCTGCCCGAGCGGGCCGACATCACCTATTTCGTCACCCATCCCTGCCATCCGCCGATCTTCCACAACGAAGAGACCGAGGCAGGCCGCAAGGACCATTTCGGCGGCGTCGCGGCCCAGCAGGGCGTCGTCAACGCGCTGATGCAGGGACCGCAGGAGCATTACGAGATCGGCGACAAGGTCGCCCGCGCCATCTACGCGCCGGTGGCCCGCACCTATCAGGTGACCGTCGAGCAGATGGCCTATCTGGAGCCGGGCCTGTCGGAGACGGTCTGCGCCTCGCTGCTGGTGGTCATGCGCGAAGCCATGGACGAAGTGGTCAAGAAGGGCGTGCCGCATGATTGCGCCCGCGACTTCCTGCTCGGCCACATGAACATCCTCGGCGCGGTGATCTTCGACGAGGTCGACGGCGTGTTCTCCGACGCCTGCAACAAGGCCATCGAATTCGGTAAGCCGATGCTGATGCGCGACGACTGGAAGCGCGTCTTCGACCGCGACGAGATCGCCGCAAGCATCCAGCGCATCACCTGAAGCACGACGCTTCATCGACATGACAGGAAACGGGCGCGTCGCAGGACGCGCCCGTTTCGTTTGCGAACGACGCCGCCCGCGCTTCGTCTGCCGTCTAGCCCGGCGGCATCTCGGCGAAGCTCTTGAGGCCCGGACCGACCCGGTCCCATTGCTGGGCGCGGGCCGCATAGGTCACCATGCCCGGATGGAAGCAGCTCGGGTCGTCGAGACTGCCGACATGGATCGCGATCATTTCGGGCATCGCCTCGAACGTGACGAAAACGGGCGAGCCGCAAATCGGGCAGAAGGCGTTGTGCTTGACGTTGCCGCTGTCACCGGCGACCGGCCAGGACTTCAACTCACCCTGGACGATCAGGTCCTCGCGCCGGTCGAGAACCACGTAGGACGCATGGCCGGTGCCGCTGCGCTGCTGGCATTGGCGGCACTGGCAATGAAGCGCGGCGATCGGTACGCCGGCCTTTTCGTAGCGGATCGCGCCACAGGCGCATCCGCCGGTATAGGCTTCAGACATCTTCCGTATCCTCGAAAAGCGCAGCGCTCCGCGCCGCGTCAGGCGGCCCTTGCCCTGCCGGACAGATCGAAGCCCCGGCCCGTTTCCAGATAGGATTTCAGGCTGGACAGGACGAGCGGCCAACCCTTGCTGACCCCGGCGGCCATGCCGCTGCCGACCTGCAGGTCGTCATGGCTGACACTCAGCCGAACGCCGTGATCGTTCGGCTCGATCTGGAATGTCACCCGGCTGTAGCTGTCCGGGTCGGATGCCTGGGACGCACCGGTCCAGGTCATGACCAGACGGTGTGGCGGCGCGCTCTCGACCACCTTGCCGACGATCTCCACCGGCCGCTCGTCATTGTCGCGGACATGTCGCCAGGTCGAACCCGGGGTCCAGTCCGAGACATTCTCGTGTCCCCAGTAGAGCCGCGCGACATCCGGCCGGGTGATCGCCTCGAAAACCTTCTCCGGCGTCGAAGCGATGTAGGTGATGTAGACAAAACTGGTCCTGTCCTGCGTCATTTCCGTTCTCCTTCGAGTTCGTTCTTCAGGTCGTGCAACAGGGTGAGCCGGTGCGTTTCGAACTTGCGCACCCAGCGCTCGTAGATGTCGTGCAGCGGCACCGGGTTGATGAAGTGCCGCTTCTCCCGCCCGCGTTTGACGGTGCTCACGAGATTGGCCGCCTCCAGAATTCCCAGATGCTGCGTGGCGGACTGGCGGGCCATGTCGAGATTCAGGCAGAGCTGCCCGAGGGTCTGGCCATTCTCTTCGCAAAGGCGGTCCAGCAGCTTTCGGCGGGTCGGATCGCCGAGCGCCTTGAAGACCTTGTCATCGTCCATCGATCTCATTTCCATGCTGACGGCCCATGATATGCAGGTTTCTGCCTGCATGTAAAGACAGGCAGGCTGATACCTGCATGCCGCGGCACCCCGCCTTGTCGGGTGTGTCACGGAAAGGCAACGCTCGCAGCCATTCTGCGACCGGCAATGTCGCACGAGGCGGGACGGCAACAGGTCCTGCCCGGTCGGCGTGAAGGGATTGGTGAACCGTCTTTGCCGAAATCGCCGTGCTTGTGGTACCGCTGCGCCAGATAGATCGAGGGCGCTTCCCATTCGGCCCGGATCGGCAGACTGCGAGCAGCATGACCCCTCTCTGGCAATCCCTCTTCGCCAATCTGGCGCTTGTTTCGATTCTCGTGCTCGCATGGGATTTCGTCACCGAATGGACGACCCGGCTGTCGCCGAAGATCCAGTCCCTCTTGCTCGGGCTGATCCTCGGCATCGGCGCCGTCGTCTCCATGGCCTCGGCGCAGCCGCTGATCGCCGGCTTCGTGATCGATCTGCGCGCGCCGCTGGTCGCCGCCGCCGGCTTCTTCGGCGGGCTACCGGCCGTCATCATCCCCGGCGTCGCTGCCCTGTTCTACCGCGTGTATCTGGGCGGCGCGGGCGCCATGGCCGGCGTCGCGGACATCGTCATCACCATCGTCGTCGGACTGGCCGCCTATTGGTGGACACGCACGCGTCCGCGCACGATCAGCGTCATCCTGGTCTTCGGCCTGGCAGTGGCCTTCGGGCGGCTGGTGGCGTTCCTGGCGATCCCGGCCGATCTGCGGCTGTCGCTTCTCGCCCGCACCGGCGTACCCTTGCTGGTGCTGACCTTCATCAGCGCCGTGCTCATCGCGGTCGTCCTGCAATGGCAGGCGCGCCGGCGCGAACTGTCGGCGACCAACGCCATCTACCGCGCCATGGTGCGGGAGCTTCCGGACTGCCTCAATGTGAAGGACGTCGACGGGCGGTTCATCGCCGCAAACCCGGCCACCGCCACGATGATGCGGGTTCGCGGCGCCGCCGACCTGATCGGCAAGACCGATTTCGATTTCTACCCGCCCGAACTGGCGACGCGTTTCCGGGCCGACGAGGTCGCCATGCTGGAGAGCGGCAAGGCGATCCGGACCGACCAGATGACCGTGTTCCCGGACGATTCCGAGGGCTGGCTCAACACGCTGAAGGCGCCGTTCCGCGATCATAAGGGCCGGATCGTCGGCATCATCACCTATAATCGCGACGTCACCGAGCAGAAGCGCAATGCCGCGGTGAAGAACGAGTTCATCGCCACGATCAGCCACGAACTGCGCACGCCGCTGACCTCGATCCGCGGCTCGCTCGGCCTGATCACCGCCGGTGTCACCGGCGAATTGCCGCCCAAGGCCGCCCACATGGTCGAGATCGCCCACAACAACAGCGAACGGCTGGTGCTGCTGATCAACGACATTCTCGATCTTGAGAAGCTGGAATCCGGCAAGATGCCGTTCGACCTGCAGCGCACGCGCTTGCGCCCCCTCCTGGAGCAGGCGATCGCCGCCAGTTCGAGCTACATGCCCGAGCGCCGCGTGACCATCCGGCTCGTCGACGAGGCGCCCGACATCGAGGCGAAGACCGACACCAACCGCCTGCACCAGGTCTTCGCCAATTTCCTCTCCAACGCGGTCAAGTTCTCGCCGGTCGACGGGACCGTCACCGTGACGATCGCGCGGCTCGGCGAGGACTGGGTGCGCATGTCGGTCTCCGACCAGGGCCAGGGCATCCCCGAATCCTTCCGCAAGCGCATTTTCGGCAAGTTCGAGCAGGCCGACGCCACCGACAATCGCCAGAAGGGCGGCACGGGGCTTGGCCTCAGCATCGCCAAGACGATCGTCGAGAAGCTGGGCGGCAAGATCGGCTTCGATACCGGCGACAGCGGCACGACCTTCCATGTCGACCTGCCCGAACTGGTCGCCCGGCAGAACGATCCGGCCGGTGTCATCGATCATCGCCCCCGTGTTCTCGTCTGCGAGGACGAGCGGGATATCGCCGAGATCGTGGCCGCCCATCTCGACGCGCAGGGGTTTGCCAGCGACATCGCCCCGGGCATCGCCACGGCGCGGACGCTTCTGTCGAACTTCGAATATGTTGCGGTCACGCTCGACATCCGGCTGGCCGGGGACAGCGGCATCGAGCTCTTCCACGAGATCCGCCGGTCGCCGCGCAATCCCGATCTGCCGGTTCTGGTCATCTCGGCCGTGGCCGACGAGACCCGCGAAGCGCTGAACGGATCGGCCGTCGGCATCATCGACTGGCTGGCCAAGCCGATCGACACGGCCAAGCTGCGGGCCGCGCTGGACCGCGTGGCGATCCGCTCGCCCGAGAGCCGGCCGCGCATCCTGCATGTCGAGGACAATCGCGACGTCACCGAAGTGCTCGCCGGCGGGCTGGGCGGGGATGTCTGCGTCACCTCCGCCCGCACGCTGGAGGCGGCGCGCGAACTGGTGGCGCGGCAGCCCTTCGAGCTGGTCATCCTCGACATCAACCTGCCGGACGGCTCCGGCCTCGATTTGTTGCCGGACCTGTCGTCGGATGTCGCGGTGATCATCTTCTCGGCCGACGAGGTCGATCCGAACCTGCCACGCCGCGTCAATGCGACCCTGACCAAGACCCGCTCCTCGGAGCTCGACGTGGCGCGGCTGGTGCGCAGCTACCTGCCAGGCGGGCCGCAATCCGGCGGCGCCTGATCGCCGCGGGGCTGCGGGGCCGTACGCCCCGCCGGCTGCGTTCTAGGCCCTGAGCCTTCCCGGCTCCGGGGCTTCGCTCTCGCCGCTCGCCAAGGACAGGATCGACGCCACGATGCGGGTTTCGGTCACCCGCGACTTCACCAGGACCTCGTCGACCCGGTCGTCGTCGATCATCACGTCGGCGGCCGACAGGACGAGGGTCGGCACGCGCCCGCCGTCGGTGCGGCTGAGCTCGTCGAGAAACGCCAGTCCGTGGCCGTCGGGCAGCGTCAGGTCGAGCACGGCGAAGTCGAAATGCCGGTCCCTGAGCGCCTGCCGCGCCTCGGCGAGGCTGCCGGCGCTGACGAGTTCCACCTTGCCGCGCAGCATCGCCGACAGGATCTCGACGAAGTCGCCGTCGTCCTCCAGATGCAGGCCGACCGGCAGGCCGCGCGGCCCGTCATACGCGGCTTCCGCCTCCGACCGTCCGGGCGGCAGGGCCGCCGGCTCGGCGGGCTGGCACGGCATGTCGATCCAGAACCGCGCGCCCGCCCCCGGGACATTGGCGAAGTCGATCGTCCCGCCCATCGTCTCGATGATCTGGCGTGTGATGTGCAGGCCGAGCCCGGTGCCGCCCTTCTCGCGGGTGGCCGAGGAATCGGCCTGGGTGAAGCGGTCGAAGATGCGCGACTGGAACTCGGCGGGGATGCCGGTGCCATGGTCCGTGACCGAGATCCGGATCGCGCCGTCGATCGGCTCGATGGCCACGTCGATGACGCCGCCTTGCGGCGAGAATTTCGCGGCGTTGGACAGGAGATTGGCCAGGACCTGCTGGAAGCGGGCCGGATCGACCGGGATCCACGCCTCTCCCTCGCCCGTCGCGGTGAACGCGACGGAGACGCCGAAGCGCTCGAAATAGGGCTGGTTGGCTTCGATCGCCTGGGTGACCGCCGCGTTCGGATCGACGAGGACGGTCTCGAAGGCCATCATCCCGGCGGTGATCTTCTCCAGGTCGAGAATGTCGTTGATCAGCGCGACCAGCCGCTCGCAATTGGCGACTGCGATGGTCAGGAGACGCGTCGCCGCCGGCGGAACGTCCTTGGCCATCACGCCCTGGATCAGGCCGAGCGAGCCGCGGATCGAGGTCAGCGGCGTGCGCAGTTCATGGCTGACCGTGGCGACGAACTCGTTCTTCAAACGGTCCATCTCCTTGCGGTCGTTGATGTCCTGGACGTGGGAGACGAGATAGGCCTGGCCGTCGTGGTCATGCACCAGCGACACGCTGAACAGGCACCATAGCGCGCGGCCGTCGCGATGCAGGAAGCGCTTCTCGACCTGGTAGGTCGGCAGCGTCTGGGCGATCATCTGCGCCATCTGCTCGTGGTCGATCCCGACGTCGTCGGGATGGGTCACGGCGACCAGATCGCGCTCCAGAAGCTCGTCCTCGCTGTAGCCCAGGAAGGCGCAGAGCGCCTGGTTGACCCTGATCCAGCCGCCGTTCAGATCGAGCATGGCCATGCCCACCGGCGCGTCGCGCAGCGCCAGACGCACCCGCTCCTCGCTGGAGCGCAGGGCCGCCTCGGCGGTTTTCAGCTCGGTGATCTCCGACTGCGTGCCGATCACCCGCATCGGCTTGCCGGCCTTGTCGCGCTCGATGACGATGGAATCCGAACGCAGCCAGATCCAGACATTGTCCTTGCGGCGGATCCGGTATTCCGCTTCCGACCGGAATGTCGCGGTGTCGTAATAGGCGTCCTCGACCGCCTTGAGGGCCGGCAGATCCTCGGGATGGATGCGGGCCAGCCATTCGGCCCGCGGCTCAATGTCGTCGTTGGGCGAGAAGCCCAGCATCTGTTTCCAGGTGTCGGAGACGAAGGACTGCCCGCGACGGAAGTCGATGTCGAAGACGCCGATGCCGGCCCCTTCGAGCGCATGGTTCCAGCGGCGCTCGTTCGCCTCCAGCGCTTCGACCGCCAGACGCTGCGCCGTCACGTCCCGGATGATCAGCGTATGGCGCAGGTCGCCGGATTCGGTCGACCAGTCGTTGCGCTGCACGTCGAGATACAGGCGCTTGCCGGCCTTGCTGCGGGTCCTGATGACCACCGGCGAATCCGACGCGGGCTCGCCCTCGCCGACCGCCGTGGCGAGCGTGACGGCGGTGATGGCGTCGTAGCTGAGGATGGTCTCCACGTGCCGGTCGCGGATCTCGTCGGCGGTGTGACCGAAGATCGCCTCCACGGCGCGGTTGACCGACAGGATATGGCCGGCGCTGTCGAGGACGATGAAGCCGACCACGGCGGTGTCGACGATCGCGCGGTTCTCGCGTTCGCGCGCGGCGATGGCGTGGGTCTTCATCTCGACGGTGTTGCGGATCGATTCCTCGCGGCGGGCGTGGGAGTACAAGAGCGCGCCGAACAGCACCGTCAGCAGCATGCCGCCGACCAGGATCAGCGTCGCCTCGTTGCTGGCGACGCTCGCCTCGAAATCGGGCGTGCTCTGCCAGGAGACCGTCCATTGCTGCCCCATGACCGGCAGCACCTTCTTCACCCGGTAGGCCGGCTCGTGCCCCTCGGACCCGGAGGCCTTGCTGGAATAGATCAGCTGTTCGGGATCGGCCGTGCCGCCGTCATAGACACTGAGATCGACGCCGACGCCCTGGCTTGCGGTGAGATTGTCCATGAACAGCGGCGCGATGAAGGGCGCATAGACCCAGCCGAGAAAGGCGCGGCGCCGCTCGGTGATGCTGCGCAGCGGCCGGCCATTGGCATAGAGCGGGCGCAGCAGCAGGAAGCCGGCGCTCTTTGTGGTGTCCTGCACCAGGAAAATCCGGCGGGTGATCACCGCTTCGCCGGTGTCGCGGGCACGCACCGCGGCCTCGTAGCGATTGGTTTCGAAGGCGATGTTGAGCCCGAGGGCCTTCAGGTTGCGATCGCGCGGTTCGATATATTTGATGACGAACCTTGCCGGTGCCGGCGTGTCGGGATGCACCTGCATCGGCCCCACCCCGTCGCGGAACGCCTGGTCGAGGAAGCTCTGCAGGCCGCCCAGGCCGACCGGCTGGATGAAGCCGATGCCGTTGATGCCGGGCAGGTTCTCCTCGATGTTCAGGGCCTCGACGAAGGTCTCCCACTCCTGCGCGGTGGTCGATGCGGAGGCCAGGAACAGGCCCGAACCGCCGTCGAGGCTCTGCTTGTAGGAGGAGATGCGGTGCAACAGCGCCTGAAGGCTGTCTTCGGCCAGCACCGCGAAGGACGCCTGGTTCTTCTGTTCGGAAATCTCCGTCGTCATCTTCCAGGCGTAGAGGGTCAGGGCGAGCGGAACGATCAGCGCCAGCAGCGACGGGGCGGTGAAACGCGTGACCGGCTGCCCCGACCAGCGCAGGCTCCAGTTCCGCCAGGGCGCGACCAGCGCGAGCGGCAGGACGATCAGCACGCCGGCGACATCGCCGAACCACCATGTGAACCAGTTGCGGGCCAGCGCCTCCGGGGCAACGAGGCCGGCGACATAAAGCGAGCCAACGCCGATCGAGGCGGCGACGAGGCACGGCAGCGGCCCGGCGCACAGCGCGAAGAGGAGCAGATCGCGGCGGCTCGACAGATTGACCGGCACGCCGAAGACTTTGCGCACGAGGCCGGCCGCGACCAGCGCCTGAATGGTCGAACCGACCGCGATCGCGACCGCGACGGCGATGCCGATCGCCGCGATCCCGTCCGGCGCGGCCGCATGACCGGCGCTCAGATTGACGATCAGCGAGCCGAGCAGCACCCCCGGCCAGAGCCCGGCTCCGTAGAGCAGCAGCGCCGCCACGGCGATACCCGAGGCGGGCCACAGAACCGTCGCGTAGCCCGGCGGCACGGCGAGGAGCAGCCCCAGCCAGCCCGCCAGGCCATAGAGAATGATCACGATCGCCAGACGGATCGGATAGAGCTGGGTAAGACGGTGCAGGCCGGTCATGACAGTATCCCCGCGCACCGGACGGCAAGTGTCGACCGGGCAATGCTAGGCGAGCATTCCGTCTTTCCTTTGAGAATAGCTTAAGCTGACGCGACGAGATTGCGCCCTGCGACAAGTCGGCAGTCCCCTACCCTATCCGTCGGCACGATCGGCCGTGTTCCGGCAGACCGGTCAGCGGTCCAGGTAGCTGCGGGCCTCGCCGGCCAGCGCCATCGGATCGAACGGCTTGGGGATCACGCCGAGGGCGCCGAGACCCAGAAAGCGCTCGACATCGGCCGATTGCGTGCGGGCGGTCATGAAGACCACCGGCACCTCGGCGGTGCGCGCGTCTTCGCGCAGGCGTCGCAATGTCTCGGGTCCGTCCATGCCCGGCATCATCACGTCGAGCAGCACGAGATCGGGCACCCATTCGCTGGCCACCGCCAGGGCTTCGGCGCCCGAACTCGCGCCGCGGACCTCGAAGCTCGGCTCCAGTTCGAGACACATCACGGCGATTTCCCGGATGTCAGCCTCGTCGTCGACATGGAGAATGCGATGGGTCGTCATGGATATCTTCCTGTCCTGACAGTCTCCGGTACGGCGCATGTCCGGCCTCTCGCGAGGGCTGCGGACGGCACCCTGCCCGCAATGGCACGAAAGCGCCGCGATGTCGAAAAGCGGGTTGGCGGCGCAACGCTCTTATTCGTAACCATCTGGATTCAAAGCGCTATCAATCCATCCTTAACGCCGATCCCGGACTATCCGGCGCAACACCCACCCTTGGGCAATGTCCAAGGTGCAGGCAAATGGACGGATAGCATATGGACCGCGACATCGGCCTCGCCGTCGTAGACGACGACCCGCTCTTCCTCGACTATGTCTCCAATCTTCTTGCCCTGCAGGGCGGGATGCGGGTCACCTGTCTGGAATCGGAAACCGCGCTGTTCGACACCCTCGGCACCGAGCCGTTCGACTGCATCCTCATGGATTACGACCTCGGACAGAACAACGGCCTGTCCGTTGCCGAACGCGTCAACGCCATGCTGTCGGACCCGCCTCCCATCGTCATGCTGACCGGCGGCGGCAGCGAACGGACCGCGGTCAAGGCCTTCCGCAGCGGCTTCAGCGACTATGTCTCGAAGCGGGACCTGAAGGTCACCGAGCTGGTCGGCGCCGTGCGCGGCGCGGTCGACCGGCACGAGGCGGCCCAGGGCGCCCGGGCCAGGACCGAAGCGCTGCAGGAACGGCTGGAATTCAACGCCACCACCGGCCTCTACGACCAGCGCTTCATGCAGGCGCGGCTGGCCGACTTCACCGCCCCCGGCGCCGCCCGGCGCTTCGCGGTCATCGTCATCGACATCCATGAACTCGCCACCGTGCGCGCCGAGCTCGGCTACATGGCCGGCCAGCGGCTGTCGAACGCCTTCGCCGCCGAATTGCGCGGCCAACTGTCCGCTGGCGACATCGCCGGCCATCTCGGCGAGAACGGCTTCGTCATCATCGTCGACCGGCCGGCGGCGCTGGCGGATGTAGACACCATGGTCCAGCGCCTGCGCCAGGCGCTGACCCGGGGCTTCACCCTCGACCGGGCGCAGGTCCATCTCGCGCCGCAGATCGGCGTCGCGCTCCACCCGGACGCCGGGACCAGGGGCGACGGCCTGATCGCCGCAGCGCGTCCTGCGCCCACCGGCGAAGCCGCGACCGTGACGGCCTTTTCGGCCACGCCGACCGCCGGCGACGCGGAGGCTGTCCCGGCCACACGGGCGACCCAGTCGGGCCAGACGCCGATCACCCAGGCGACGGAGCGTCGCAAGGAGCGACGCCAGCGCGTGCTGCGACAGGCCAAGATCCTGATCAACGGCCGCAGCACCATCATCGACTGCAATGTCCGCGACCTGACCGCATCGGGCGCCCGGCTGAGGGTCGACAGCTATTTTGCCGTGCCGGCGGAATTCGACCTCGCCATCGTGGGAACCGGGATCACCCGCCGGGTGACCACGCGCTGGCAGATCGGCCGCGACATCGGCGTCGAATTCGTGGCGGGCGCCGCATGAGCGCTCCGCAGCCCGACACCGCCGCCATCGAGGCCCGGCTGCTGCGCCTGCGCGAACAATTCGCCGCGCGCGCCGCCACGCATGTCGCGATGCTCGACGCGCTGGCCGGACGGCTCGCCGACGAAGGCGCGCCCGCCGATCGCGAGGAAGTGCGGCGCATCGCCCATTCGCTGGCCGGTGCCGGCGGGACCTTCGGCTTCGCCGTCATCTCGAAAAGCGCCGCCGAGCTGGAAGACTTCATTGCCGCCGATCCCGATGACGCGGCACTTGCCGCGCGCATTCGCGGTACCGTCGCGGCCATCCGCGACAATCTTGCCGCAGACGGGCTCGCAGCCGGTGAACCGGCAGAAGGAGACGGCGCATGACCGCCCAGGCAGCCCCCCTCGCCGTTTCCGACCTCGACACCGCCATGCGCAGGCAGGATGAAGGCCCGGCGCGCCAGATCGTCTGCGCCTTTGCCGATGATGGCCGTATCTCCGGCCTGCTGCTGGCCCTGTCCGGCCTCGGCTATGAGGCCGTTGACGGCCGCTCCGGCGTGCCGGACGGCTGCCTCGCCGCGGTCGTGTGCGGCGCTTACGATCCCGATCTGGCGCTGAGCCGTGTCCTGAAGAACCGGGTGCGGGTGGTGCTGGCCGACGCGGCGCCGTCCTTCGCCCGGCGGCTCGCCGTGGCGCGAGCCGGCATCGAAGCGATCATCGCCACGCCCGTCGACACGGTCGAACTCGGCGCGTGGCTGTCGGATTTCGAGACCAGCGGCGACCGCCAGCAGCGCCTCTCGATCCTCATCGTCGACGACGACGAACTGATTGCCGAAAGCTACGCGCTGGCGCTGGAAGCGGCCGGCATGGACGCACGGGTGGTGACCTATCCCGCCGACGCGCTGCGGCACATCGCCGAGGTCACGCCCGATCTCGTGCTGCTCGACATGCACATGCCGGGCGCCAGCGGCCTCGAACTGGCGCAGATCATCCGCCAGTCGCGCCAGACCCTGCCCCTGCCGATCGTCTTCCTGTCGGCCGAGCGCGATATCGCCGCGCAGACGCAGGCCCGCCAGATCGGCGGCGACGATTTTATCCGCAAGCCGGTGGACCTCGCCCATCTCGCGGCCACCGTGCGAATGCGGGCCGAGCGGGCGCTGGCGCTGCGCCAGATCATGGAGCGCGACAGCCTGACCGGCCTGTTGAACCATGCCCGGTTCAAGGAGCGGGTGACGCTGGAACTGGAGCGCTCGCGGCGCACCGGCGCACCGCTGACCGTGGCGCTGATCGACATCGACCATTTCAAGCAGGTCAACGACACCCATGGCCACCAGACCGGCGACCGGGTGATCCAGGCTCTGTCGCAATGTCTCGTCGGCGGACTGCGGCGCACCGACGTGGTGGCCCGCTATGGCGGCGAGGAATTCGGCCTGCTGCTGCTCGACACGCCGGTCGCGGCGGCGCAAGCCGTGCTCGACCGGATCCGCCTGCGGTTCTCGCAGATCGGCCATGCCGGCGACGACACCTTGTTCCGGGCGACCTTCAGCGGCGGCATCGCGGGCACCCGCGAGGGAACCGACAGCACGGCGATGATCGCCGCGGCGGACGCGGCGCTCTACGGCGCCAAGCGCGCCGGGCGCAACCGCATCACCGGCGCCTGACCGCGGCGCTGCCGGCAAGGTTCGCCGGCGCCGACTTCGCTTTGCAGGCCTCGCAGCCTGCTGCGCCGGGCCGTCTGCGCTCGAAACAACCCTGACGCGCTTTCGTCATTCCCGAAGGTCATCCAGACTGATTGTTCGCCGGACTTCATGGGGGAACCGGCGCGATCCGTCTGGGAGGACATCATGAAACTGCTCGTCAACGCCGCGGCCGGCCTGATCGCCGGCCTTTTCGCCGTCACGGGACAGGCACACGCCTTTCCCGATCGGCCGATCTCGATCATCGTGCCCTGGGCGGCCGGCGGCGGCACCGATGCCGTGGTGCGCACCTTCGCCGCCGGCTTCCAGGAAGAGCTCGGCGTGCCGGTCAACGTCATCAACCGCACCGGTGGCGGCGGCATCACCGGCCACTCGGCCATCATCAATGCCGAGGCCGATGGCTACACGCTCGGCGCCGCCAGCCCGGAGATCGGCCTCTACCGCACCCTCGGGACGGCCGACATCTCGCTCGACGATCTCGACCTGTTCTCGCGCCTGGCGATCATCCCGGCCGGCGTCACCGTGGCGGCGGATTCGCCCTTCGAGACGCTGGAGCAACTGATCGCGGCGGTTCGCAGCGAGCCGGCGGGAAGCTACTCGTCCTCGGGAACGGGCGTCGGCGGGTCCTGGCATGTGGCCGCGGGCGGGCTTCTGGCAGCGGCCGACATCGACCCGCAGAAGCTGAAATGGGTGCCGAGCCAGGGCGGCGCACCGGCCTTGATGGAGGTCATGTCCGGCGGCATCACGATGTTTACCGGATCGCCGGTCGAGGCGTTGAGCCTCCTCGAGGCTGGCCGCGTGCGCACCCTCGCGGTGATGCTGGACGAGCGTTCCGAGACCTTCCCGGATGCGCCGACCGTCAGGGAGGCGATCGGCAAGGACTGGTCCTATGCCAACTGGTTCGCGCTGGTCGCGCCCAAGGGGATCGACGCCGAGGCCCGCGACATCCTCTATCAGGCCGCCGCCCGCGCCAATGCCCGTCCCGAGGTCCAGTCGTCGCTGAAGGAACGGGGCATCACGCCGGTCTGGGATGGGCCCGGCGAGTTCGACGCCTTCGCGGCGGATTTCACCGCCAAGGCGAAATCGGTCCTCGAAGGCCTGGGCCTGGCCAAGAACTGACGCCCTGAGCCGTCACCGGTCCCGGCCGGGCGACTGGCCGGGATCGCCCGGACGGCAGCCATGGGCGCGCCGGGCTGAGCGGGACTGGGACGGCAGCGCCGGCGTGACGGAGGCGCGCCACGCCCGGATTGTCGTCGGGCGGAACGAAAACGCGGATGCGTCTTTTTGAGCGGCGCTCCGTAACTTCGTGTCCCGCCGCCTGACGACAGTCCTTCATGCCCTTCGATCATCTGCGCGAACTCGGCCGCATCCCGAACCCCGGGACGATGACGCCTCGCGCCATCCTTGCCTGGGGTGGCGCCGCGATGGTCGTCGGCTGGGCTCTCGCGATCCTCGTCGCCCTCTCGATGATGTGAGCCGGCCGGCGGCGGTCAGACCGCGCGGGCGGTCAGGAACAGCATGCCCGAATAGCCACTGCGGATCTCCGCCTCGACGATGCCGATCCGCTCGGTCCGGATGTCCGTCGCCAGCGGCGCGAAGACGTCGAGAATGTCTTCCTCCGAGACGTTGAGGACCGGAAACGGCCGGCCGGCCACGGCATAGCCCGACGAGCCGACGAGGAACGCCGCGATCAGGCTGCCACCGGGCTTCACGCAGCGGGCGAAGCGGTTGCAGGCCAGATCGAACTCGCTGCGCTTCTCGGTGATGGATTCGGCGCAGAAGAACATGGTGGCCGCGTCCCATGTGCGTTCCGGCAGATCATAGACCGATCCGCGCCGGACCTCGGCAGCCGCGCGCAGCATCGGCAGCGGATCGTCGGGCAAGGACAGTTCCGGCTCATAGGCGGCCTGCGCCACCTTCCAGAAATGCTGCCATTGCGGGCGCAGGGTCGTCGCCGCCAGTTCGGCCTGCAGCCAGCCGACATTGCTCTCGGCATATTCCCAGGCCGTGATCCGCCTTGCCCGCGGCGCCGCGCACATCAGCGGAAAGAGGTTTGGCCCGGTGCCCACATCGACGATGTCGAGCTTTCCGCCCAGGGGCTCGGCGCGCTTGAAGGCAGCGCAGGCGGACCGGATGACCGCCTCGTCATCGGCGTGCGGCTCGCCGTAATAGTGATTGAAATAATATTCCGGGTCGAAGTCCGACCAGCTGTAGCTGGCGTTTCCGGCCGGCCCGTCCCTGTCTGGCGTCACACTCTTCTCCACGGCTCGTCGATCCTGGCATGGCAGGCGCCGGCGCTCTCGCACCGCAGGCGCTGCCCCTGCCGACCAGCCCTTAGCCGAGGCTGCCGTTCGATTGAAGCAGATTGCTCGCCTCGTCGAACTGCAGGGCCACGCTCGAGGAATTATACGAGCCGATGAAGGCGATGAGTTCCTCGGCCGGCAGCGGCCTCGAGAAGAAGTAGCCCTGCAGGTGATCGCTGCCCCAGAAGCGCATGGTGACGCTGTCCGTCACGGTTTCGACGCCCTCGGCAACCACTTCCATGCCTAGCGCATGGCCGAGGCGGATGACCGCCTGCACCACGGTCTGGGCCGATCCTGCCTGGGAGATCGCGCTGACGAAGCTGCGGTCGATCTTCAGCTTGTCGAAGCGGTACTCGACCAGATAGCTCAGGCTGGAGAAGCCGGTGCCGAAATCGTCCAGCGCGATCTGGAACCCGAGGTCCCGGATCGCCTGCAGCGTCGCCATGATGCGGGGCGAGGGTTCGAGCAGCAGTCCTTCGGTGATTTCCAGCGTGACCATCGTCGGGGAGACGCCGGTCTCGGCGATCAGCTCCTGCAGCCGGATTTCCAGATCGCTCTGGTAGAACTGGGCCGGCGACAGGTTGATCGTGACTTCGATATCCGGCCAGAGCGCGGCCGAGGTCATGGCGCGTTTCAGGACCCAGTCGCCGAGCTTCGACATCAGGCCGATCTCTTCGGCGATCGGAATGAAGACGCTGGGGCTGATCATGCCCTTGACCGGATGCTTCCACCGCAGCAGCGCCTCGACGGCGACGATCCGGTTGGAGCGGGCTGAGATGATCGGCTGGTAATGCAGGTCGAACTGTTCGCCGTTCAGCGCCTCGAGAAGATCCATCTCGATCTCGCGCTTCTGGCGCAGGCTTGCCGCCATCTGGGTCGTGAACCAGGCCGCATGGCCGCGGCCGAGACGCTTGGCTTCGTAGAGCGCGATGTCGGCATGGCGCATCAGGTCCTCGATGGAGGTCCCGTGCTCCGGGAACTGCGCGAGGCCCAGCGAGGCGGTGACGGTGATCTCGTGACCTTCGATCAGCAAGGGCTGCTGGAACGCCTCGACGACCAGCGAGGCCAGCGGCTTGGCGAAGCTGACACCCTTGCGCGACCGGAAGATCGCAAATTCGTCGCCGCCGAAGCGGGCGAGGAAATCGTGCGGCCCCAGATGCTGGCGCAGTCGCTCGCCGAACGCCTTGATCAGCCCGTCGCCGATATGATGGCCGAGCGTATCGTTGATGTCCTTGAAGCGGTCGACGTCGAGATAGCCGATGGTCATGCTGCCGCCCCGGCCCCGCTCCTGGAGCCCGTCGAGGGCCTGATTGGCGGCGAAGACGAAGGCCGGCCGGTTAGGCAGCTTGGACAGGGAATCGTGGGCGGCCTCGTAGCGGGCGGCGGCTTCGCGGGCCGACAGCTCGTTCGATGCCCGGATCAGCCGGCGCAGCATGACGGCGCACAAAAGGCTGAGGCCGATCACGGCAACGGCGACCAGCGGCAGCACGATCGTCAGGAGCGGCTGGCCCGGTCGCTTCGTGGTCCAGTTCAGATATCCGGTGGAGCGATTGTCGTCGGTGACGAAGGCCTCCGAGATGGTCGCGGCCCCGGTGCGCTTAGCCGCCGTGAAGGTGATATCCGGAATCAGCAGGAACTGGCTGAGCTGCTGCAGGAAGTCGGCGTCGATCCAGTCCACGCTCAGGAGGACGTAAGGCGGCTGGCGCAACAGCGTCATGTCGACATTCGGGACGATCGTGATGGCGGTCACGATGGCCGGTTTCTCGTCGACGGTCAGGATCGCGCCTTGCCAGGACGCGACGCCCAGCACCTTCTTGAGCACCTCGTAGTGCTTCTGGCGCTCGGAGAAGAAGTCGTCGCGCTCCGCCAGGCCGGCATTGCCGCCGGTGCGAGTCGCCGTCAGCACCTGCAGGACTTCCTGCCGCCGCGCCTCGAAGGCATCGGGCTCCTGCCGCCCCTGGTCGCGATAGGCGTAGACCGGCTCGTTCTGGGAATCGACGATGTAGACCTCGTCGTGCCCGTAGGTCTCGGTCAGGAAGATGCCGAAATTGCTGTCGATGAAACCGAGATCGGGCGTATCGACGATCAATCGGACGGCATCGTCCCACCAGGCGACGCTCTTCTGCTGGTCGAGGGTCCGGGCAACGCTCTGGTTCAGCGCATTCTCGATCCTGGCCCTTTCGGCCTGAACCTCGGTGCGGTTCGCCTTGATGCCCGTATACACGATGACACAGATCAACAGGGCGCTGGCCACGGCCACGGTGCCGCCGACGACCTGCGCGAGGCGACGCAGATTGGGCCGGGGGCGAGCCTCACTTTTCTTCGGGATGTCACGCATCTCAATCTCGCTTTCCCCTTTGGCTTAGGGGCGAAGCGCTAAGAATAGTTGAAGGAATGGTGGGTTAGGCTGATTCCCATCCGGCACAGTCCTCGCCCGAGGAGCCGCCGCCGCCACAAAGGATGGACCCGCCCATGCCGCTCGACATGGCCGCCGCGGCGTTCGGAAGCTGGGTCCCTTCACTGGTGGCCGACAGCCTCCGGCGCAGTGGCGAAACGCAACAGCCGAGCGAAGGCGTCATTGCGGCGCATCGCGGATTCCTCGCGGCCAACGAGCCCCGTGTCGCGAATCTTGAGATCCTCGCCGCCTATCTGGCGCCGGGGGCCACGCTGCGGGAGGCGCCTGTCGCGCCCGAAGCCGCCGATCAGCACGGCGTTGTGCCATCCCTGCCGGACGCTCTCGCCGATCTCCTCGCCCTCACCCGCTCCGGCCTGGCCTCGGCCGACGAGGCGGTGCAGCTCTTCGCGATGCTGCGCCCCTTCACCATGGGCAATGGCCGCGTCGCCCGCGCCCTGTGGCTGTGGCGCACGATCCGCGAGCCCGGCATGAGTGCCGAAGCGCTCGCGGTCCTGTCGTTTCCGCCAGCGCCGGCGTCAGCCGACGGAGACAGTGCCCCGACGCTGACGGTTTACGTCGGCCATCCGAAGGGTCAGTGCGTGTAGGCCACCCAGACATTGGGTTCCGAATAGGTGCCGCGCTGGCGTTCGACGTCGATGGCGACCGGCACCAGCCCGCCGGCCAGCGTATAGTCGCCCGAGGTCTCGAACCGCCGCCCCGCCCAGGTTTCCCAGAAGGCGATATGCTCGCTGACGACCATGGACCGTTCGCAGGGGTGAACCACCCGGCCGCCTTGCGCGAGATGGCTGCGCAGCCAGGGATCGAAGCAACGACCGCGCTCGTCCTGCCAGCCGATATAATCGGCCATGGACGCATGGGGATGGATTGTCTTGGCGGAGGGGCGCACCGGCGCGATCATCCGCTCGAAGCCATTGGCCTCGGCGATCCGGTGCAGCTCGCCGATCATCCGGAAGGCGTAGCCCTTGCCGCGCTCGGCGACCGGCACCGAGATGGCCAAAGCGCCAAGAACATTGGCCTGGCTGCGGCGGCCCGTCCCGCCGGTCTCGACCAGCCAGTCCCAGCCTTCCGCCGGGAGTTCGGACAGATCGCCCGCGAACGCCACCGGCACGCAATTGGCCAGCGCGACCGGGCGGCCCGTCGCCTCGTCGACGAGGCAGAGCTGCAGGTCGGCATGGTCTTCCAGCAGCCTGTCGTAATGTTCACGATGGGCCCGTGTATGGTTCAGGAAGCCCAGCGGGCCCCAGACGGCATCCTCGACCTCGACCGCCTGCCGGCGCAGCACATCGCTGTCCGCCCGTGTCCGTACAACGAGTTCACTCAATGCCATGCCGTTTTCCGCCCGTTAACCATTCGCTCAAGTTCTAATCAAATCTTAATGATTCAGGCCAGCTTGAAATACCGTGGGATCGCTCCAGCCGACTGTGCCGACGAAAGCTGATGCGAGGCCGTCCAGACCGGACGCATCGGCGGTGATGGCGAGGATGACTGCGGGATGCGAAAGGCGGTTCCGCGGAGCCTTCGGAGGCCTACATCCCGCAGACGCCACCGCGCTCCTCGCGGAACCCAGTTGCAAACGATTTGCACTTGCAAAAGTGGGAATTGGCAGGCAGCGTGCACCGACCGACAGAGATTGGAGACCCCATGCCGTTCGTTCGAACGACGATCCTCGCCGCCTTCGCCGCAGCGCTCCTGGCGACGGGCGCCACAGCGCAGGAGCGGCTCAAGGTCGTGACAACCTTCACGATCCTGTCCGACATCGCGCAGAACGTGGCCGGCGAGCATGCGGATGTGGTGTCCATCACCAAGCCCGGCGCCGAGATCCACGGCTACCAGCCGACGCCGCAGGACATCGTGCGGGCCAGCGGCGCCGACCTGATCCTGTGGAACGGCCTCAATCTGGAGCGCTGGTTCGAGCAGTTCGTCGCCAATCTCGGCGACATGCCCTCGGCCACCCTGAGCGACGGCATTGCGCCGATCTCCATCGCCGAGGGCGATTACGAGGGCCTGGCCAATCCACATGCCTGGATGGGGCTGGAGAACGCGATGGTCTATGTCGACAACATCAGCGACGCCCTCGCCACAAACGACCCGGACCATGCCGACGCCTACCGGGCGAATGCCGAGCGCTACAAGCAGCAGATCACGGAGACGATCGCGCCGCTGCGCGACCGGATCGCCGCCATCCCGGAAGACCGGCGCTGGCTGGTCACCTGCGAGGGCGCGTTCAGCTATCTCGCCCGCGACTTCGGCATGAAGGAGCTGTATCTGTGGCCCATCAACGCCGACCAGACCGGCACGCCGCAACAGGTGCGCAAGGTGATCGACGCGGTGCGCGAGAACGACATTCCCGCCGTCTTCTGCGAGAGCACCGTCAGTTCCGCACCGGCCGAACAGGTGGCGCGCGAGACCGGCTCGACCTTCGGCGGCGTCCTCTACGTGGATTCGCTGTCCGGGCCGGACGGGCCGGTGCCGACCTATCTCGATCTCCTGCGGACCGACGCCGAGACGATTGCCGACGGCCTGGCAGTGGACAGCCAGTAACCGCCTCTCCATCTACGGTGGCAAGCCGCGGCGACCTTCGCACGACGGCTTCCCCATCCGAGCAGCCAAGGGATCTGACAGGCACCCCATGACCATCACGCGCGAGACGTCTGACGTAGCGGACGACCGGCCGGCCGGCAGCACTGCGACCGGCGACGGCATCTCGGCGCACAACGTGACCGTGACCTATCGCAACGGCCATACCGCGCTGCACGACGCGACCTTCCAGATCCCGCGCGGCACGATCACCGCCCTGGTCGGCGTCAACGGCGCCGGCAAGTCCACCCTGTTCAAGGCGATCATGGGCTTCGTGCCGGCGGCGCGCGGCGAGATCACCCTGCTCGGCCGTTCGGTGAAGCAGGCGCTGCGCGAGAACCTCGTCGCCTATGTGCCGCAGTCGGAAGAGGTGGACTGGGCGTTCCCGGTCCTCGTCGAGGACGTGGTGATGATGGGCCGCTACGGCCATATGGGCTTCCTGCGCCGCCCCGCCGCGGCCGACCGCGCCGCCGTCGACCAGGCGCTCTCGCGGGTCGGCATGCAGGATCTGCGGCACCGCCAGATCGGCGAGCTCTCCGGCGGCCAGCGCAAGCGGGTCTTCCTCGCGCGGGCCCTGGCGCAGGACGGCCAGGTGATCCTCCTCGACGAGCCCTTCACCGGCGTCGACGTGAAGACCGAGGAACAGATCGTCGCCCTCTTGCGCGAGTTGAAGGCCGAAGGCCGGGTGATGCTGGTCTCTACCCACAATCTCGGCTCGGTGCCGGAATTCTGCGACCGGGTCGTGCTGGTCAAGGGCACGGTGCTGGCCTACGGGCCGACCGCGGCGATCTTCACCCGGCGCAATCTGGAGCGCGCCTTCGGCGGCGTGCTGCGCCACGTGACGCTGGCGGGCGCCGCCCTGCACGACGACGACGATCCGCGCGAACTGTCGATCATCACCGACGACGAGCGCGCCTTCGTCCATTACGGCGAGCCGCGCGCCACAGCCGCGCCGGCCAGGACGTCCGGCAAGGCCCCGCAGGACGGGGAGCGGCGATGATCACCACGCTGCTCGAGCCGTTCCAGTACAGCTACATGACCAACGCCATGTGGGTCTCGGCCCTCGTCGGCGGCGTCTGCGCCTTCCTCTCGGCCTATCTGATGCTGAAGGGCTGGTCGCTGATCGGCGACGCGCTCAGCCATTCGGTCGTGCCGGGCGTTGCCGGCGCCTTCATGCTCGGCCTGCCCTTCTCCCTCGGCGCCTTCATCGCAGGCGGGCTGGCGGCCGGCGCCATGCTGTTCCTGTCGGGGCGCTCGGGCCTGAAGATCGACGTCATCATCGGCATCATCTTCACCTCCTTCTTCGGGCTCGGCCTGTTCATGGTGTCGATCAGCCCGGTCTCGGTGTCGATCCAGACCATCGTCATGGGCAACATCCTCGCCATCACGCCTGAGGACACGCTGCAACTGGCGATCATCGGCCTCGTCTGCCTCGTCGTGCTCCTCGCCAAGTGGAAGGATCTGATGGTCACCTTCTTCGACGAGAACCATGCGCGCTCGATCGGCCTGCGCCCGGATCTCCTGAAGGTATTGTTCTTCATGCTCCTGTCGGCGGCGATCGTCGCTGCGATGGTGACCGTCGGCGCCTTCCTCGTCATCGCCATGGTGGTGACGCCCGGCGCCACCGCCTATCTCCTGTCGGACCGGTTTCCGCGGCTGATCGGCCTGTCCGTCGCCATCGGCGCCGTCACCAGCTTCGTCGGCGCCTATCTCAGCTACTTCCTCGACGGGGCGACCGGCGGCGTGATCGTCACGCTGCAGACGGTGATCTTCCTCGTCGCCTTCGTCTTTGCGCCCAAGCACGGGCTGATCGCCGCCCGGCGCAAGACCGCCGCTGCGCTCGCCACGCCGCGGCCGGATGCCATCCGGGAGGAAGCGGCATGAGCCTCGAGCAGCTTCTCCTGCCGTTCCAGTTCCCGTTCATGCAGAACGCCTTCTGGATCGTCCTGATGGTCGGGCCGCCGACCGCCCTCCTCTCCTGCTTTCTTGTCCTCAAGGGCTGGGCGCTGATGGGCGATGCGGTCAGCCACGCCACGCTGCCGGGCGTCGTCCTCGCCTGGGTGCTCAACATCCCGCTGATCGTCGGCGCCTTCGTCGCCGGCATGACCTGCGCACTGCTCACCGGCTATCTCTCGCACAACAGCCGGGTGAAGCAGGATACGGTGATGGGCGTGGTCTTCTCCGGCATGTTCGGGGTCGGCATCATCCTCTACACCTCGATCCACACCAACGAGCATCTCGACCATGTCCTGTTCGGCAACATGCTGGGGATCGGCGCCAAGGACCTCGTGACCTCCGGGATCATCGCCCTGGTCGTCTCGGCGCTGCTGCTCCTGAAATGGAAGGACCTGCTGCTCCATGCCTTCGACCCGGCGCAGGCCCAGGCCTCGGGCCTGAACACCGGTCTCCTGCACTACGGATTGCTTGCCAGCCTGTCTCTGACCATCGTCGCGACCCTGACCTCGGTCGGGCTGATCCTTGCCGTGGCGCTCTTGGTGACGCCGGGTGCCATCGCCTTCCTGCTGGTGCGCAGCTTCGGACGGATGCTGGTCGTCTCGGTCGCGGTCTGCGTGTCGGCGATGCTCATCGGCACCTATCTCAGCTTCTTCCTCGACAGCGCGCCGGCGGCAACGATCGTGCTGGTGCTGACGGCGATCTTCATCGCCGCCTTCGTCAACCGACTGCGCACGACCCGCCGGCACTCGCGCCGCGCCCGCGAGGACGCGCCCGCCATGCTGGCTCCCACCGCAGCGGAGTGACGCGGGCCGGAATCTAGGCATCCCCGGCCCGGCAACGCCGGACCGGTGATTTCTGCCGCCTGAGGTCAAGCCCGTCCGCGCCGCCAGAAGCGGCTGAGCGCAAGATCGAGCGCCAGCATCACGATCAGCGACAGGCCGACCAGCGGAAACAGCACACCGCCGAACGCGAGGATCGCCAGCAGTCCCGCAAAGACCCAGGGCGACGCCGTGGCCGATCCTGCGATCGCTGACGGATGAAGGAAAAGCGGCTCGGACGCGCTGCGCGCGGGACCGCGAGACGGCGCCGTGGCGCGGCCTCGCGATCCTTCGTCAGGCGCAGTCCGCAGGCTGCGTTCGGAGGGGTGCGGCTAGTGCTGGTGCGGCTCGGCGCCGTCGCCCATGGCGCCGTGTCCGCCCGCATCGGCCGGCATGTCGCCGGCTCCGTGCGACATCGCGGCGCCGCCATGCGCGCCGTGGTCCATGGCGCCCGGCGCCCGGGCGCCGATGCCCTCGACCGCCAGCTCCATCTCGACCGGTCCGGCCTTTTCGAACCGCAGGGTCAGCGGCACGCGGCTGCCTTCGGTGAGCGGCTCCGTCAGGTTCATGAGCATGAGGTGATAGGCGCCGGGCTCCAGCGCGACCGTGGCGCCGGCGGGCACCGCGACGCCGTCTTCGAGCCGGCGCATCTTCATGACGTCGCCGTCCATTTCCATCGTGTGGATCTGGACCTCGCCGGCGATTGGCGTTGCGCCGCCAAGCAGCCGATCGTCCGACGGGCCGTGGTTCTCGATGACCATGTAGCCGCCGCCGACGGCGGCGTTGGGCGGCGTGGCACGGCTCCACGGATGGGCGATGGTGATGTCGCCGACCTTGTAGTCATGGGCGGAAGCGGCCGACAGCAGGCCGAGCGTGAGAGCTGCTGCGGCAGCCAGCGTGATGCGAAGGGACATGGAAGTCTCCATTTGAACAGGACAGGCAGGGCCGCGAAGGAGTCGGGCCGTTTGTTCAGACGGAGAGAAGTGGTGGGCCGCGTTGCAAAGCGAGCCCCGGCGGCGGCGCGCGCGGGCCGAGGGCGGCGGCTGACGGCGTCCAGGCCACGACCGCGTCGGTGGCGCTGGCCGAAAGCGCGTAGGAGGCGAGATCGGCCATCGCCGGCAGGGCCGGGCTCTGGCCGCATCCGGCCGCGGAGGGGCAATCGACGCAGCAATCGTGCCCGGATGGGTCACCCGCCGGAACCGACCGCGTCTCGAAGCCGTCGCCGACGCAGATGACGGTCACGCCTGCTGCGGCGGACGCGTCCATCCTGGCGCAGGCAAAACCCGATACCGCCGCCTGACCCAGGAGAAGCTGGGTCAGGATCAGCATGGCCGCGAGGGCCGCGGATCGGTCCGCAAGGAAGCGCCGGAGCGTCGTCATGCCCGGCAGATATCACGCGATCCGCGGCAAGGGTAGCTGCCGGAGCCGGCTTTCGTCGGTGCAGACCGGGGGCGGATGCCTGTGCTCAATCGTCGAATTCCTCGTGGCTGTCCTTGGTGCCGAGCTTCCAGTAGCCGCTGGATTTCAGCCAATGCCTGGGATGGCCCCAGACGTCCGTCACATGGGCGCGGACGGCCTTTGCCACGCGGCTTTCCGCCGCGATCCAGACGAAGCCCTCGCCCTCCGGCAGCGACAGATCGGCCAGCGCCGCGAGAACCGGCGCGGGGTCGGAGGCGGCCGCAAGAGGCCGGTGCACCCAGAGCGGCCGATGCGCGGCCCGGGTCGCAAGCGCCTGCTCTTCTTCCGGGCCTTCGACCGCGACCAGCGTGGTGACCGGCGTGCCCGGCGCGAACTCTTCCAGCCGCCGGCCGATCGCCGGCAGCGCGGTCTCGTCGCCGACCATCAGCCACCAGTCGAAATCATGCGGCACGATGGACGATCCGCGCGGCCCCCCGATCTGCAGGCGATCCCCCTCCTTCGCCGAGCGCGCCCAGAGCGTGGCCGGGCCGCCGTCATGCAGCGCGAAATCGAGGACCAGCGACTGCGTCTGCGCATCGTAGCGGCGCGGGGTGTAGTCGCGCATCGCCGGCTCGCCGTCGGGCTGCGGAATGAACAGCTTCACATGGTCGTCGGCGGACGGGCTGTGAAACCCCTCCAGCTCCTCACCGGTCAGGGTCATGCGGAGCATGCCCGGCGTCGGATATTCGACCCGGCTGACCTCAAGGTCCCGTCGCCGCAATTCATGGCGAACGCGAATGATCTCGTGCTTCATGCGGCACTGCTTCCCTGTCTGTCATTGCGGCGGCGGGCCTCGTCGCCCCAGCCCGCCCAGCCGGCACGGCGCCATGGCCACCGCCCGATCTTCCGGGCCGCCATAGCCCGGACTAAACATGATTTCAATTCTCAGGTTATGTGGAAGTGTTGCGGAAACTTGCCGGCCCGCGCCCGGCTCCCAAGGCGCCACTAATCTTGACAATGATTTTCATATTATCCACTCAGCCCTGTCGGCCCGCCGTCCGGCAGACTCGCAAAGGATCAGACATGTCCGCATTCCAGCCCGTTTCGGCCCGCTCTGGGGCGCCATCGTCTCGCCGCCCCCGCCTCTTGTCGTACCTGGTGGCGGCCTGGTGCGCCCTGGCGCTGTCCATGGCGCCGGCGCTCGCCCAGGAGCCGGCATCCGGCGAGATGACGGTCTCGACCTATCGCGGCGACGTCGTCATTCCGGCCGAGCCGAAGACGGTCGTCGTCTTCGACATGGCGTCTATCGATACGCTCGACGCGCTGGACGTTCCCATGGCCGGCCTGCCGGCCGCGCCGTTCCCGGACTATCTCGCCGATTATGCCGGCGACGCCACGCCGAAGGTCGGCTCGATCTTCGAGCCCGATTTCGAGGCGGTCGCCGCCCTCGCCCCCGACCTGATCATCGCCGGCGGGCGCTCCAGCGAACAGACCGAGGCGCTGGCACGGATCGCGCCGACCATCGACATGACCGTCGATGCCGGCAATCTCCTCGCCAGTGCCTTCGAGCGGATCACCACGCTCGGCGCCATCTTCGGCAAGGCCGACCTGGCGGAGCAGCGGATCGCGGATCTGCAGGGCCGGATCGCGGCGCTGAAGGAGACGTCGGCCGGCGTCGGCACCGGCCTCATCGTCATGACCACCGGCAACCGCATCAGCGCCTTCGGCGCCGGCTCGCGTTTCGGGCTGTTGCACGCCGAGTTCGGCGTCACGCCGGCGGACCCGGGCCTCGAGGCCGCCAATCACGGCGAAGCGGTCTCCTTCGAATATATCGCCGATACCGATCCGGACTGGCTGTTCGTGATCGACCGCGACGCCGCCATCGGCCAGGGCGCCGCGGCGGCGCTTCTGCAGAACGAACTGGTCGAGAACACCAAGGCGTGGCGTTCTGACCATGTCGTCTATCTGAACCCGGCCACCTGGTATCTCACCGCCCCGGGCCTGACCGCGCTCGAGACCAATGTCGAGCAACTGACGGCGCGCTTCGACAAGGGCTCCTGACGCGAAGGGGCCCCGCCCCGACGCACGCTCCTTTTGCGCCCTGCCCCGTCCCGCGCCGGCAGCAACCACGACCGCCATGTCCCATTCCCGCATCATCGCTGGCCTGATCGCCACGATCGTCCTCCTGGCTCTCGCCAGCGTCTTTGTCGGCGCCGGCGCATTGTCGGCAGGCACGCTCGTGGCCGGAGGACTGGACGCGGATGGCCTGCGGCTGCTGCTGGTCAGCCGGATTCCCCGCACGCTCGCGGCGCTGCTCGCCGGGGCCGGCCTCGCCGTCGCCGGCCTGATCATGCAGATGCTGTCGTCGAACCGCTTCGTCGAACCGTCGACCGTCGGCACGACGGAATCGGCGAGCCTCGGCCTCCTCGCGGTGACGATCCTCGCCCCCGGCCTCCCGGTCTTCGGCAAGATGCTGATCGCCGCCGGATTCGCGCTGGCCGGCACGGCGCTGTTCATGGCGATCATCGCCCGGCTGCGGCTGCGCTCCGGCATGCTGGTGCCGCTGGTCGGGCTGATCCTGTCGGGCATCATCGGGGCCGGAGCGAGTTTCCTCGCCTATCGCTTCGATCTGCTGCAGTCGCTCGGCGCCTGGGTGAGCGGCGATTTTTCGATGGTGCTGCGCGGCCGCTACGAACTCCTCTGGATCGCCTTCGGCCTGACGATCCTGGCGGTCTTGGCCGCCGACCGCTTCACCCTCGCCGGCCTCGGCCGCGACGTGGCGACCAATCTGGGGCTTTCCTACGAGCGCGTTCTGGCGCTCGGCCTCGTCGTCGTCTCCCTCGTCGCCGCCGTCACTATCGTGTCGGTGGGCAGCATCCCCTTTGTCGGCCTCGTCGTGCCGAACCTCGTCTCCATGCTCGTCGGCGACAATGGCCGGCGCACGGTGCCCTATGTCGCCCTGTCGGGCGCGGCGCTGGTGCTGGCCTGCGACCTCGTCGGGCGGCTGGTGCGGGCGCCCTACGAGATCCCGGCCGGCACGATCATGGGCGTTCTCGGCGCCTGCGTGTTCCTGGCGATCATCTTCCGCCGGAGGCCGAGCCTTGGTTGACCTCGGCGCCACCCACGGTCGCACCGGGACCGCCCGCGCGACGACGCCGCCCCGGCGGAGCGACCGACCCGAACGCCTGACCCTCCTCGTTCTGGCGGCGCTGGCAATCCTCGCCTGCGTCCTCTTCCTGACGCTCGGGGCGCGCGGCAACTGGTCGTTCGTGCTGCCGTTCCGCGGCGCCAAGCTGGCGGCGATGCTGCTCGTCGCCCACGCCATCGCGACGTCGACCGTGGTGTTCCAGACGATCGCCGGCAACCGCATCCTGACGCCGTCGATCATGGGCTTCGACGCCCTCTACCGGCTGATCCAGACGCTGCTCGTGTTCCTGACCGGTGCCGCCACCACGGCGGCGATCGCTCCCACCGCGCTGTTTGCCGGCGAGCTCCTGGTCATGGTGCTGTTCGCCTGCGGCCTCTACGGAACGCTGATCGGCGCCGGCACGCGCGACATTCACCGGCTGCTCCTGATCGGCGTCGTTCTGGGCATCCTGTTCCATTCCACCGCCGGTCTCATGCAGCGACTGATCGACCCGAACGACTTCATCGTCCTGCAGGACCGGCTCTTCGCCAGCTTCAACACCATCGAGACCGGCCTTCTGGGCGTCGCCGCCGTGCTGATCGGGGGCGCCAGCCTTGCCCTGTGGCGCATGACCCCGACACTCGACGTCCTGTCGCTTGGCCGCGACCGCGCCATCTCGCTGGGCATCGCCCATCGCCGCGCCGTCATGCTGGTCCTTGCCACGGTGGCGGTGCTGGTGTCGGTCTCAACGGCGCTGGTCGGCCCGGTCACCTTCTTCGGCCTGCTCGTCGCCAGCCTGGCGGTCAGCCTCGTCGGCGCGCGCAGCCATCGCCTGACGATGACAGCGGCCTCGCTGATCGCGATCATCTGCCTCGTCGGCGGCCAGACGGTGCTCGAACACGTCCTGCATTTCGACACGGCCTTAGGGATCGTCGTCGAGTTCGCCGGCGGCCTCGTCTTCCTCGCCCTCATCCTGAAGAAAGGCATCGCATGATCGAGGCCGAGCACCTGACCAAGCGCTACGATCGCGCCCTGGTGGTCGATGGCGTCAGCCTGTCGCTTCCGGCGGGCGGTGTGACGGCGATCATCGGACCGAACGGCGCCGGCAAGTCGACGCTCCTGTCGATGATCGCGCGGCTCCTGCCGATGGATGGCGGCCGCGTCCTCGTGGACGGCCTCGACGTCACCCGCACCAAGGGCGACGAACTCGCCAAGCGGCTCGCCATCCTGCGGCAGGAGAACGGGCTGTCGGTGCGGCTGACCGTGCGCGATCTCGTCGGTTTCGGCCGCTTTCCCCATTCGAAGGGACGCATGGGCGCCGCCGACCACGCCAAGGTGGCCGAGGCGATCACCTATCTCGATTTGTCGGATCTGGCCGAGCGCTATCTCGACGAACTCAGCGGTGGCCAGCGCCAACGGGCTTTCGTCGCCATGGTGCTGGCGCAGGACACCGGCACCATCCTTCTCGACGAGCCGCTGAACAATCTCGACATCCGCCATGCGGTGGCGATGATGCGGCTGATCCGCCGCGCCGCGGACGAACTGGGCAAGACGATCGTCGTCGTCCTGCACGACATCAATTTCGCCAGCGCCTATGCCGACCGCATCGTCGCCATGTGCGATGGCAAGGTCGCCCATGAGGGCCCCGTCGCGGCGGTGATCACCGAAGAGGTGGTCGAGGCGGTGTTCGGCCTGCCGGTGATGATCCGCGAGATCGAGGGCCAGCGCACCTGCCTGTTCCGGCGCTGAGGCACCAGCTGCCGAAACGGCGACGGCCCGCCACCCCGAAGGATGGCAGGCCGCGTTCGGTGACGGGACAGGCTTATCCCGCGTGCCGGCTGGCTGACGCTCAGGCGCCCTTCTGCCAGGCGAATTTCTGGAACGGCTTGTCGACCGGGGTCTGCGCCAGGTGGTTGGTGTAGTTCGACATCACCTTCTGCGAATAGCCGAGCACCACTTCGAGAATGTTGCGCTTGGTGAAGCCGGCATCGAGGAACGCCTGCACCTTCGCGTCATCGACATTGCCGTGATCGCGCACCACGCTGAGGGTGAAGTCGCGCAGCGCCTCGAGCCGGGCGTTGGGCAGCGGCGTCTCGTTGCGCAGCGCCTCGGTGATGGCATCGTCGACGCCCATCGCCTTGGCGATGCCGGTATGGGCCGGGACGCAGTAATGGCAGTTGTTCTCGACGTTCACCGTCTGCCAGACGACGGTGGTCTCGTCCTTGTCGAAGCTGGAGTTCAGGAACAGCTCGTGGACCTGCTGATAGGCGTCCAGCAGACCCGGGGCCTCGGCCATGACCGCATGCAGGCCGGGGACCATCCCGAAGGCCTTCTGGGACTTGGCAAGCAGCGGCTTGCTGTCGTCCGGCGCGGTATTTTCGTCGTGCAGGGTAAAGTCGGTCATGATCGCTTCCTGATGTCGGTGCCGGACGGATGTCCGGAATGTCTGCGGGTCCGAGGGGACGGTCCGTGTTCCGGCCGCCGTTCGATGAGCGGGAAGCTAATCATCTTGAGCGATCGCTCAAGTAGCGAATTGAGCAATCACTCAAACTTGAAGACGGAGGAGCCCGGCGGTACAGACAGGCTGTCTTGCGCGACCTACATTGGACGACATGAAACGCAGCCGTCCCAATGCCCGGCCCTACGACCGCGACGCCGCCCTCGATGCCGCCCTCAGACTGTTCTGGGCGAAGGGTTATCACGCGACGTCGCTGAAGGATCTGGAAGCCGCGCTGACGATGAAGCCTGGCAGCATCTATGCCGCCTTCCAGAGCAAGGAGGCGTTGTTCCTGGCGGCGCTGGAGCGCTATTTCCTGCGCAACCGCGCCGGCCTCGCCGCGCGGCTGGCGGCGGCGCCGACGCCGATCGCCGGCCTGACCGACTATCTGCGCGCGCTGGGGCGCGGCGAACTCGGCGAGGACCCGGTCCATGCCTGCATGCTGGTCAAGACGCTGCTCGACGCAACGCCCAACGATCCGGCGATCGCCAATGCGGCGCGGCACTATCTCGACCTGATGCGCGCCGAGATCGCCGCCGCCTTCGAACGCGCCAGGACGGTCGGCGAGATCCCGGACGATGCCGATGCCGAACGGCTGGCGACGCGATTCCAGTCCGACGTTACCGCCCTGCGCATCGAGGCGCATCGCGGCACCGACCGGGCGGCGCTGGCGCAGCTCGCCGACGGCATGGCGGCGGATATCGCCCGCCAATGTCAGCCGGCCTGACCGGCGGACGCCGCCTCCCCCATTTTAAACCCGACCCGCAACGACAGATTGGCAATCGACATGACAGACGGTCTGCAGGCGATCTATTTCGCCGACCCCATGTGCTCCTGGTGCTGGGGCTTCGCACCGACGATCGAGACGATCCGCAAGACCTATGGCGACGCCTTGCCGGTCCGGGTGGTGATGGGCGGCCTGAGGCCGGGCACCGAAGAGCCGATGACGGCGCAGTCCAAGGCGGAAATCCGCAATCACTGGCAGCATGTGCATGAGCGCTCGGGCCAGGCCTTCGACTTCGACTTCTTCGAGCGGGACGGCTTCGTCTACGACACCGATCCGGCCGCGCGGGCCGTCGTGGCGGTCCGGGCCGAGAACCCCGAGCTGGAATTGCCCTTCCTCGAGCGCGTCCAGCGCGCCTTCTACGCCGAGAACCGCGACGTCACGCAGGCGGAGACCCTGGCCGATCTCGCCGAGGAGATGGGCCTGGAGCGCGAGCCGTTCCTGATGCGGCTCGAATCCGAGGCGGTGCGCGATGCCACGCGCCTCGACTACGCCACCTCGCGCAATGCCGGCGTGCAGGGCTTCCCGACGCTGGTCGTCGGACCGAATGCCGAAGGCACCTACACGATGCTGACCCACGGCTATCGCGGGGCGGACGAGCTGATGCCGCTGGTGGCGAAGGTGCTGGAGGCGCACGCCGCCAGCTAATTCTTCTCTTTGCAGGAACCCGGCGGCCATACAGAGCCGCCGGGTGTGCATCGGTGTTCCGCGCTATTTCGCGGCGGGCGCGATCTTGTCCTGCGTCTTCGTGTCGAAGTCGGACGCGTCATGGCGCTCGTGGAGCTGGCTCGACGGCTCGCCCATGACGCGGTTGACCATCCGGCCGCGCTTGACCGCCGGGCGGGCATAGACCGCCTCGGTCCAGCGCTGGACGTTCTTGTAGTCCTGCACCTGCAGGAACTCGCCCGCATCGTAGAGCAGCCCCTTGGCCAGCGCCCCGTACCAGGGCCAGATCGCCATGTCGGCGATGGTGTATTCGGGCCCCGCGACGAACTCGTTGTCGGCCAGCCGGCGATCGAGCACGTCGAGCTGGCGCTTCACTTCCATGGCGTAGCGATTGATCGGGTATTCGTACTTGACCGGCGCATAGGCATAGAAATGCCCGAAGCCGCCGCCCAGGAACGGCGCCGAGCCCATCTGCCACTGCAGCCAGGACAGGCACTCGGCCCGCGCGGCCGGGCTGGTGGGCAGAAAGGCGCCGAACTTCTCGGCCAGATAGATGAGGATCGCGCCGGATTCGAACACGCGGATCGGCTCCGGTCCGCTGCGGTCGTTGAGCGCCGGGATCTTGGAGTTCGGGTTGACCTCGACGAAGCCGCTGGAGAACTGGTCGCCCTCGCCGATCTGGATCAGCCAGGCGTCGTATTCGGCGCCGCTGTGGCCGGCCGCCAGAAGCTCTTCCAGCATGACCGTCACCTTCACGCCGTTCGGCGTGGCCAGGGAATAGAGCTGCAGCGGATGCTTGCCGACCGGCAGCTCCTTGTCATGAGTCGGGCCGGCAATGGGGCGGTTGATGCTGGCGAACTTGCCGCCGCTTTCCTTGTCCCAGGTCCAGACGGCGGGCGGCGTGTAGTCGGCATTGTCGGTCATCGACATCTCCATTTTCGAATTTTGCGTGTGAAGGGCGACCGGGTCCGGTGGCTGGCGGCGAATGTCGGCCGCGCCGACGTGCCGTTTTCGGGAAAACCGCGACGGATCCCGGGAACGGGTCCTTGCGCCTTGCAGCTCACTATAGGTGCGCGGCCGCGCGGCTCAAGCCGGCGACGCCGGCTGCGACGGCAACGGAGCGTCACCGTCGGGCAGACAGCGGCACCGCTCGCCCGCCGGCACGAAGGCCTCCGCGATGGCGCCAGCGCACGCAAAAGGGGCCAGGAAGTCTCCTCCCCGGCCCTGTCCATGATGGGTTCTTTGATGCGGCGAGCCCTGTGCCCGCCGCCCTGGTGATCAGAACTCGATGCGGGCCGAGACGCCGAAGGATCGGCCGGGGCTGCGCAGCGGCACGACGGTGGAGAACTCCTGGCCGTAGGTGGCGCGGTCGGAATAGGTCTCGTCGAAGATGTTGTCGACCTTGGCGCGCAGCGTGACGTTGCTGAGCTGCGGCGGGACGTACTCAACGAACGCGTTGACGACCGCGTAGCTTTCCAGCGGGCGCACACCGGCCGGATCGGCGCCGTTCTTGGCCGGCGCGTCTTCCTCCAGCGCGAACTCGGCATCGGCGCCGAAGGTCAGGCCGTATTCATCGACCCGCTGGACCAGGGCGAGGGTGAAGATCTCGCCCATCGGCACGGTGAAGTAGTTGCCGACATAGGAGTCCACGCCGTTGCCGTCCATTTCGGTGGTCACGCTGGTGAAGCCGCCGCGCACATTGCCGGTGCCCCAGTCATAGCCAGCCGTCAGGTCGAAACCGGTGCTGGTGAAGTCGTGGGTCAGCGACGGGCCGCCGCGATAATCCGGCGTGCGGCCGTTCTCGATGTCGGTGCGGAAGAGCTGACCGTCGAGCATGAAGCCGGCATAGCGGAATTCGAAGCCCGCAAAGCCGTTGTCGCCGCGCACCGGGTCGATGTCGGTGTAGACCCAGGCCGGGTTCTGGATGAAGGTCTCGGCCAGGACGATGCCGCCGAAGACGCTGGAAACGCCGGCCTTCAGGGCGAAATGGTCGGTCAGGGCATATTTCACCGAAGCGTTGCCGCTGGCGCCGGTGTTGCGCTGGTCGCCGCCGTTGGTGCCGGTGAAGACCTGGTGGTCGATACGGCCACCGAAGGAGAGCGACAGCTTGTCCGTCGGGTCGAGACGGGCCTGCGCGAAGGCGCCGATATTGTCGGCCTTCTCACCGGTCGAGTAGGTCGCGTCGTAGAAATCCGCGGTCTCGCGATAGACGTCCACACCGGCGTTCACCGATCCCATCTCGAGATGGAATTCGTTGGCGAAGGTGGCGTTGAAGCTCTCGGCCTTGGCCTCGTAGCGGGCCTTGTTGCCGCTGGGCACGCCGCCGAGCAGGATGTCTTCCTCGGTTTCCAGATTGGTCGTGCTGTAGGCCAGCGTCACCTTCGGGTCGAACCAGCCGGTGGCCTGCGTGTTCTCGTAGGAGAAGACGACATTCTGGCGGTCGAGATCGTAGATGCGCGTATCGGGAACCGGACGGCCGCCGATGATCGAGCCGATATTGGCGCGATAGGGACGCACGCCGTCGTCGGTCACCCGCTCGTAGCTGAACTCGAAGCGATCGCCGGACAGGCCCTCATAGGCCACCTTGCCGAGGCCGCTGACGAGGCCGGCGCCGGTGCCGGTCACGGTGCGGCCGTCGCCATCCTCGTAATCGTCGCCGTCGACGCGGTTCAGGAAGCCGAGCACCTCGAAGCCGTTCGAGCGGGCATAGCCGGCGCCGAGCGTGCTGAAGGTGTCGCCATTGGTCTGGAAGCCGCCCTCGACATAGCCGCCCCAGTTGCGTCCGTCGCGCAGCAGGTCGTCGACATCGACGGTCTCGTAGGCGATCGCGCCGGCCAGTGCGCCCGGACCGGCGTCGGCGGCGGCAACGCCGGCATCGACGCGGGCCGCCTTGAGGAGCCGCGGATCGATGACGTTCGTGGCGTTGTGGTGGAACAGCTTGTTGTTCTGGCGCGCCCCGTCGATCGACACGGCAAGGTTGGTCTCTTCGATGCCGTGGACGTAGACCTTCTGGTTGGTCGCGATGGTGCCGCCGACCGACACAGCGGGCTCGCGGCGGAAGAGGTCCTGGACCGTCTGCGGGCGGAAGGTCTCGATCTCGGTGTAGTCGACGACCGCGACGGTGTTGCCGTCCTCGATGGATTCCTCGCTGCCGCCGGAACCGGCCACGACAACTTCGCCGAGCATGACCGTTCCGGCCTCACCGGTGGCGGCGGTGGCCTGCGTATAATCGCGTGCCGGCGATTGCGCGAAAGCCGTGCCGGCCGCGAAGACACAGATGACGGGACTTACCGTCAGGAGAAGCATGCGGCGCAGCGAGGTCGTCGCCCGGTCGTCGGTCATCGATCATTTTCCTTTACTCGAACCATGGAAACACGCGCTCGGCACCGTGGCGGACAAGTTGCGTGTGAGAAGATGCGTTACGAAACATGACTCGTAGAATCAACTTTGTATATTGCCGTTGCGACCGCGACACCGCGACTGTGGCAAAACTGCACTGACTCTGGAATCGCTTTAAGAAAGGGCTTTGAGACCGCCAGTCCGGCACTGGCCACTTCTCACGGGCCGCCATTGCGGCGCATTCCCGCCCTGCGATCGCCACACTGTCTTCCCGGCTGAGTTGCGGCCGAGGTCCCATCTCCTCCTCCTTCGCGGTCCGCCACTACAAAACATGATTCTTTTGATCATGTTTATTGTCACGGGGCGGGAAGCCGGTTAGGCAACGCCACGCAATCGGGCGGCACGCGGGTGCGGTCCGGACGCTTGCCCGGAGAGGAACGATGGCTCAGCGCGACAGAATGGTCGGTGACGGAACGGATTCGGACCGCCGTCCGCAATCCGGCCCCGTGCCGGTGATCGTCGCCCGTGCACCGGATGATGCCGCTCGCCCGATCGGCGCCGAATCGGTATGGCGGCGCCCGGCGGCCTATGGCCCGAGGCTTGCCCCGACCCTCGAGCCGAGCTGGACCGTGGCGGAACGCGCCGCGTTCCGCGCCTTTGCCAATTGCTATCTGCGCGAGATCGATGCCGGCCGTTTCGTCGCACGCGACGGCCCCGCGCCCTCCTTCATCGAGTGGCGCCTGACGGGTCAGCGCCGGCGCCTGCGTGCCGCCCTCGCCTATCGTTCGCTCTGCGGGGCGCATGAATTCGGCCTCGTCCAGGCCGCCGATCTCGCGGATGGGCGCTTCCGCTCGATCAGCTGGCTGACCGGTATCCAGCTGATGATCGCCGAGGCGAGCGAGCGCAATGGCGGCGCGCTGGCCGGCAGCGCCAACAGCGCCGCGCTGCTCTCCCGGGTGATCCAGAGCATCCGGGCGATCGACGCCAACCTGACGCGCGCCCGGACCACCGTCCCCGGCCACGATTTTCTCGCGACGGAGCAGTCGCTGGTCTATGGCCACTGGCTGCACCCGACGCCGAAGAGCATGGAGGGCATCACGCCCTGGCAGCGGGAGATCTACGCGCCCGAAGCCGGCGGCCGCTTCCAGCTCGTCGCCTTCGCGGTCGATCGGCACCATGTGCGCGAGGACCATGCCTATGGTCCGAAACCCACCGAGATCGCCGCCAGGCTGGCCGGTGACGACCTGGCCAGATGCGGACTGGGCGACCGGGAGGCCGTCCTCCTCATGCACCCGCTGCAGGCGGAATATCTGCAGCTTTCCCCCCATGTCGCGGCGGCGCGGCGGGACGGCATCCTGCGGCCGCTGGGCCCCGTGGGGCCCGACTTCTTCGCCACCTCCTCGATGCGGACGGTCTGCTCGGCCGATGCCGGCTACCAGCTGAAATTCTCGCTGCCGGTGCAGATCACCAATTCGGTGCGGCGCAACGGCCTAGAGGAGATGAAGGCGGGCGTCGCCATGGCCCGCTGGCTGAAGCGGCAGGGCACCGGTGCCGAGGCCGGCGGCCTGTCGTTCCTGCCCGACCCGGCCTGGGTGACGGTGGAACTGCCCGGCCAGACCGACACCGGTTTCGAGACCATCTACCGCGAGACCGTCGCCGCGGATGCGGAGCCGCCGGTGATGGTCGCGGCGCTGACGGCCGCGCCGGTCCGGCCGCGCCCGTCGATGCTGAAAGGCCTGATCGCGCGGCTCGCCGCACGTGATGGTGCGACGCCGCAGGCCACCGCGGCCCGCTGGTTCGACGCCTATCTGAAGTCCAGCGTGGAGCCGGTCGTCGGCTTTTTCGACCGCACCGGCATCGCGCTGGAGGCGCATCAGCAGAACTGCCTCCTGCGCCTCGCCGACGGCTGGCCGGTGGGCCTCGTCTATCGCGACAATCAGGGCTTCTACCTGTCGGAGGCCGAACGGCCGGCGCTTGCCGCCGACTTCCCGGAGGCGATGGGGATCGACGGGCTGTTCTTCCGCGAGGAGGAGATCGTCGGGCGCCTCACCTACTACCTCTTGGTCAACCAGGTCTTCTCGGTCATCGCCCGGCTCGGCGAGGACGGGCTTCTGCCGGAAGACGCCGCCCTCGGGCAGTTGCGCCAGACCCTCTCCACGCTCGCTGGCCGCACGTCGCGCGGCGGCCGCCGCTTCTGCGACACCGCCCTTGCGGCGCCTGACCTGGTGCTCAAGGCCAATCTCGGCCTGCGGCTGGCCGATACCGACGAGCTCGCAAGCCCCACCGGCGCCGGGGTCTACACGCGCTGGCCCAATCCCCTCATCGCGCCGGGCCCGACCCGGCCGCAACGGCTGGCCTCATGACACTCGTTCTCGATCTTCCCGGCCCTGACGGCGCCGCGCCCCGCGTCCTGGCGCAGCTCGTGTCGGCAGCCCTCTACGAGGGTTTGTTGGCCGTCGAAGCCGAGGGCGCCGCGGGTCCCGACGGCCGCCGGACCGTGCGCCTCGGCGCCGCCGGTCTCGTCATCGACGCGGAGCTCTATACCGGCGCCTTCGGCCGGCCGCGTGTCGTGCCGGGCACCGTGCGGCTGAACGGCCTGCCGGCGCCCGCCGATGCCGCGGCATCGATCATCGCGGCGCTGGTGCCCGAGCCGGTGCGCCGGACGCGCCTCCAGGACGAGTTCGCCCGTACGGCCAGCGGCCTCGCCCACGCCATTCGTGTCGCTCCCGCAAATCGCCGCGAGCTCGACTTCGCCCGGCTCGATTCGGCGATCTACGAAGGCCATCCCTACCACCCCGCCTTCCGGGGCCGGCTGGGTTTCAACGACGCCGACGACATGCGGTTCGGGCCGGAAGCCAAGGCCGGGTTCCAGCTTCGCTGGCTGCTCGTCCGCGACGACCGGCTGCACCGCAGCGGACCGGATGTGCGCGGGCCGGACGGTTGGGCGCAGCTGGCCGGGCCGGTGGTGGCCGCGATGGCGCTGGACCGCGTCGGCGCTGAGGCGGCGCCGCAGTGGCAGCTGATGCCGGTTCATCCCTGGCAATGGCGCGCGAAGACCGCCGCCATCGTCGCCCCGGCGATCGCGCTCGGCGAGGTCCACGACCTCGGCGTGGCCGGCGAAAGCTACCGCGCCACCCAGTCGCTGCGCACGCTGATCAATCTGGACCGTCCCGACGCACCCCACCTCAAGCTGCCGCTCGCGGTGGTGAACACCTCCGTCGCCCGCACGCTCGACCCTCACTGGGCGCTGGCCGGTCCCGCCATCTCCGACTGGCTGGCGACGCTGGTGGCGAATGACCGCTGGCTGAGCGATGGCAATCGTCTGGCCGTATTGAAGGAAACCCGGGCGGTCGTCTTCGACCGGAACGGCACCGAAGCCGAACACACCGGCGCGATCTGGCGCGACAACCCGGCCGCCAGGCTGACGCCCGGCGAAGAGGCGGTGCCGCTCAACGCCCTCTTCGCGGTCGAGGCCGATGGCGACCCGTTCGTTGCGCCGTGGATTCGTCGCTACGGCTGCGCCGGCTTCGTCACGCAGCTCATCGAGGTGGTCGTACGACCGCTGGTTCACCTGCTTCTGGCCTACGGCCTGGCATCCGAGGCGCATGGCCAGAACCTGGTGCTGATCCATCGCGACGGATGGCCGGTGCGGATCGCCCTGCGCGACTTCTCCGACAATCTGGAATGGGTGCCGGACTTCCTGCGCGGCGCACCGCCCCTGCCCGATTTCGCGGCGATCGACCCGCTGTTCGCCGACCGCACGCCCAACCGCTTCTACTGGATGCAGGACGTGGAGGAGCTGCGCTGGCTGTTCACCGACGCCGTGCTGGTCTTCTCGCTCGCCGATTTCGCCTTCCTGATGGAGCGACGCTACGGCCACACCCAGAAGGCCTTCTTCGACCAGATCCTGTGCCTCGTCACCAACCACGCCAAGGCCCTGAAGCTGGAGCACCGGGCCGACCAGCTCGGGCTGCATGCACCGACGGTGGTCACCGACCGGCTGCTCTCCGCCAAGCTCGGACACGCCGCCGAAGGCCCGCTGGTCGTGCCCAATTCCCTTGCCCGCAAGCCCTGGAAGGCCCTGGCATGATCCGTTTCGATGACCGCGATTACGATTTCGCCGCGCTGCTCGCGCTTGCCGCGCAGATGCAGCGCGACGGCCGGCTGGGCAGTTCGTTGCACGGCACCCACGCCGTCTGCCTGACCGATCCGGCCGAACTGATGGCGGCGTTCCTGCTGATCCGGCAGGAGGGTGGCAGCGTCATGCCGCTGCACCCGGCGACGCCAGCAACGGCGGCCCGGCGCATCGCGCTCAGCGCCTGCTGTGACACGCTGACCTTCGGCCGTGCGCCGGTCGAGGCGCTGGAGCCCGACGCCCGCCAGCGCGAATTCGGCCATCGCCTGATCCAGACGAGCTCCGGCACGACGGGCGAGGCGAAGATCATCGCCCGGACCTTCGAGGACATCGAGGCCGAGATCGAATCCTATGTCGGCTTCTTCGAGGGCGCTCACGACAAGGTGCCGGTGGTGGCCTGCCCGATCAGCCATTCCTATGGCCTGATCTGCGGCCTCCTGGCCGGTGTCGCGCGCGGCGTGACCCCGCTGGTGCTGTCGCCGGACAATCCGAAATACGTCCTGTCCCGCATGGCCGAGATGGAGCGCCCCCTCCTCTACGCCGCGCCCGCCTTCCTCAACGTGGCGGCCCGCTTCCTGAAGCCGGGCGAGACCATGCATGCGGCGATGACCTCCGGCACGCTGTTGCCGGCGCCCTGGTTCGAGGCGATCCGCGCGAAAACCGGCACGCTGTTCCAGCAATATGGCTGCTCGGAAGCCGGCGTCGTCGCCGTCAGCGAGGATCTCGTCGCGGCGAACGAGATGGGCCGGCCGCTGCCCCATCACCGGGTGCAGGCAGGCACCGCGGCGGAACCGGCGGAGATCATCGTCGACACGCCCTGGGGCACCGTCGGCACCCGCGATCTCGGCCATCTGCGCGACGACGGCGTTCTCGTCTTCGACGCGCGTCTCGACGACACGATCATCGTCTCGGGCCTCAACGTCTATCCGCGCGAGGTCGAGGACGTGGTCATGGCCATGCCGGGCATCGACGACGCCGTGGTGTTCGGCCTGGACGACGCGTTTTCCGGCGGGCGCGTCGCGCTCGTCTACACCGGCGCGGGCGACGTCACCGAGGCTGCCATCGCGCAATGGTGCGGCGCGCAGCTCGCCGGCCACCAGCGCCCGCGCGAGATGCGCCGCGCCGCCGCGATCCCGCGCGGCGGCACCGGCAAGATCAGCCGCCGCGAGATCCGCAGCCTCTACACCGAAGACCGACTCTAGAGATCATCATGGACCAGCCAGCAGCACCTTCCCTTCTCGACACCGTCCGCATGGTCCTCGCCGAGGAGATCCGGCATCCCGGCATGGAACGCTTCGCCCTTGCCGCCCGGCTGCGCGAGGATCTGGGGATCGATTCCGTCATCCTGATGGAGCTTCTGGTGCGGCTGGAAACCGGCCACGGTTTCGAGGTGCCGAAGACCGCGCTCGACAGCGCCCGGCTGATCACCATCGGCGATCTCCTCGCCCAGTTCGGCCCCGACCAGGCCGGCACGGATCTCGCGCCGCGACCGCGGCCGGCGATCGATCCGGCGGCCGGGCGCGCCGAGGCCCGGGCGGCGGCCGGCGTGCATGGCGAAATGCCCATGGACATCAAGGTTCATTGCTATGTGAGCTGTCTCTGCGACGGGCTGAAGCGCCGCGACGGGATCGACCACCGCCCCTTCTACGCGGCCATCCCGGATTCGCCCTTCGCTCTCGATGACCGGATGCGGATCCGCTACCACGCGGCCGGCATGACCCATGGCGATTTCCGCGACTGGTTCGCCTCGCTCTACGGCGCCACGATCACGCCGGTCGCGGATGCCGACACGCTGCTCACCGCCGCGGAGTACCCGGTCAATGGCATCGACACGATGGTGATGGTCGACCTCCACCGCCTGCCGGAGCGCGAGAACCCGTTCGACCGCGATCCCTTCCCCCATTACGCGCTGCTGGCGCCCCATGACGAGCCGGGCAAGCTGCTCATGCGGGATGTCGATTTTCGATGGGAAGGGCCGATCGCGGCCGACCGGCTGGCCGCCGCCATGGCCAGCCCGCATGTCTCGGGCGGCTTCCTGATCGACCATCGCGATAGCCGTCCACCCGAACCGGCGGCGCTGGCGGCCTTCTTCCGGTCGGTGATCCGGCTCGACGTGAACCCCTTCGCGACCGGGCTCAGACGCGTGCTCGCCGCCCATGCCGGCGCCCGCGCGACGCGGCCGCTGGCGGATCTGCCGGAGGCCGTCGCCGAACTGCCGATCCTGGTGATCCGCAAATATGCCTATGAGCATGTCATCGCCTATTTCTGGCGCACGCTCGGCCGGGACACGGCGAGCTTCGACTTCTGGGCCGACGAGATCGAGCGGCTGGTGCAGGGCTATCGCAGCGCGCATTTCGAATGCGCCAAGCTGGCCGCCGGCCAGGCGCCCGTCGACACGACCCAGCTGGAACGGCTGATCACCGGCCTGGAAGCGCTGGAAGGGGCGATCAAGGCGGAGATCCTGCGCTGCACGAGCGAGCTCGAACAGGCGGCCTGAGCACCTCCCGCGGGGCCCCCGCCGCGAGGGCCATTGACAGAACGGGCCGGCTCCGGCCGTCTGTCTCCGACGCCAGACCGCCAGCCTCACCGCTCCGGTTCGGCGTCGGGGGACGGCATGGGGAGGTCGGCGTGATGACGAGAGATTGCCAGGCACGGCCGCCCGGGCCGGCGCGCCGGTCCGCATAGGCGCGGGCATGTTCGACCTTCCGAGCCTCACGCTCACCTATCTCCTGTGCGAATGGGCCGTCCGCCTGGTGATGATCGTGGTCATTCCCCTGCGACGGCCGCCGGAATCGGCGCGCAGCTGGCTGCTCCTGGTCCTGTTCCTGCCGATCCCGGCCCTGATCCTCTACCGCCTGATCGGCCGGGCCAGTTTTCCGGCCTGGCGCACCGCGCGCTTTGCCGCGACGGCGCCGGAACGCGCCCAGGTGGCGCGCGACCTGCCTGTCCCCGCCCACGCCCCGGACCGGCTGTCGCGGCTTGCCGAGGCGCTCGGCGGCTTTCCGGCTTGTGACGGCAACCGGGTCGACCTCTTCACCGATTACGACGCGACGATCGACGCCATGGTGGCGGCCATCGACGGCGCCCGCACGCAGGTCCACCTCCTCACCTATATCTTCGCCGACGACCGGACCGGCACGAAGATCGCCGACGCGCTGGGTCGGGCCCTCGCCCGTGGTGTAGCCGTCCGGGTGCTGATCGACGCGCTCGGGTCGCGGCCCTGGGCCGGGCGCAGCCTGCCGATGCTGAACGCCCGCGGCGTCGACGCCCGGCTCGCCCTGCCGGTGCGCTTCGCGGCGCTGCGGCGCACGCGCAGCGATCTTCGCAATCACCGCAAGCTCTGCCTGGTCGACGGCGAGATCGCCTTTGTCGGCTCGCAGAACATCGTCGACCGCGACTTCAAGCCGGGTATCCGCAACGATGAACTGGTCGGCCGGGTGCAAGGCCCCGCCACCGCCGCGCTGGAGGCGGTCTTTGCCGGCGACTGGTATCTGGAGACCGAGACGCGGCTCTCCCCCCTGCCCGTCGCAGCTGCTGCCGGCGATGCCGTCCTGCAGGCAATGCCGAGCGGGCCGGATTTCGGCGTTCCGGGCTATGAAAGGCTGCTGATTGAACTCGTCCACGGTGCCGAACGCCGGGTCGCGATCGTGTCGCCCTACCTCATTCCCGACGAGGCGCTGCTGACCGCCCTTAAGAACGGCGTCACCCGCGGCGTGGAGATCAATCTGATCGTCTCGCAGGTCGTAGACCAGCGGCTCGTCAGCCTCGCCCAGCGATCCTATTACGACGAGCTTCTGGCGGCCGGCGTTCGCCTCTTCCGCTATCGCGACCATCTGCTGCACGCCAAGAACGTCTCGATCGACGGGCGGGTGGGCGTCATCGGCTCCAGCAACACCGACGTGCGCTCCTTCATGCTGAATGCCGAGATCAGCCTTATCCTGCATGGCGAGGAAGCCAGCAGGCGTCTGGACGCCGCCCAGCGCCACTACATCGCGCACAGCGACCCGCTGACGCTCGAGGACTGGCGGGCACGCCCGCGCGGCACACGGCTGCTGGAAAATCTCGCCCGGTTGGTCAGCCCGCTCCTGTAGCGCCATCGGCCGAAGCGGCGCTCCGGCCCGCGCGGCGCCCGGCGTTACGCCGTGGCCGCCACGTCCTCTTCGGCGACCGCGTCGCCCCAGGGCGAGACGATCTCGGTGGCGCCCCAGTTGGTCGCCCCCTGTCGCGCCACGCCGGTGGGACAGGCGAAGGCATAGGGAAAGACCGTCCGCGGCACGGTCTCGACCCGGTGGGTTCGCCGCAGCGCCGCGAGATCGGCGTCCGGGATCGCCTCGTCGGCGATCACCATGTCGCCGCCCGACACGTCGATGCGCGGCGCGTGGAAGGCGGCGTCGAGGTCGCCTCCGGTCAGCATGTGGCGGGCAAGCTGGAACACGGCCGGCAGGATCTTGCGTCCGCCCGAGGCGCCGAGGGCAAACCGCGTGTCTCCGCTTTCGCCGAGGATCGGGCAGACATTCATCAGGCAGCGCTTGCCGCCGGCGAGCGCGTTCGGCCCGCCCTGTTCGGGATCGAACCACATGATGCCGTTGTTCAGAAGCAGTCCGGTCGAGGGCGAAACCACCCGCGACCCGAAGACCGACAGCAGCGTCTGGGTCATCGCCACCATGTTGCCGTGCCGGTCGACGATGGAGAAATGCGTCGTCGAGCCGGGCGCGGCCCGGCTGTCGTGGTCGCCCATCCGGGCCAGGCGATCCGCATAGGCCCCGGACAGCGCATCCGCCGTCGCCGCCAGTTCGTCGCCGGGCCCGGCGAAGGATCCCGCCGCGTAGCGCGCAAAGGCATCGGCCAGCGTCGGCCCCGCCGTCAGCTCGGGCGTCGCATGCAGCCGGCCGCCCGGCGCCGCGAAGGAGAGCGGCGTCTGGATTTCTGCGCGATAGGCGGCGAGATCCGCATAGGCCAGCGATCCGCCCTTGTCGGCGACGTCGCGGGCGAGTTCGCGGGCCACGTCGCCCTCGTGCATCTCGCGCGGCCCGTTGCGGGCGATCGCATCCAGCGTGTCGGCCATCCGGCCCATGGCCAGGCGGATGTCGGTCAGCGCCGTCCAGCCGCCGACCGGCGGCCAGACGCCATCCTCCAGGAACAGCGCCGCGGCATCCGGATCACGCGCCAGCGACCGCGCCGCCGAAGCGATCATCAGCCCGGCGTACCAGTCGATTTTCAGCCCCTCGCGGGCCATCGCCGCCGCCGGCTGGACGAGATCGTGCCAGGGCATGCGCCCCCAGCGGGCATGGGCGATGCCGATGCCGTCGACGACACCCGGCACCGCCACCGCCGTCGCGCCCTCGATATTGCGGTCGCCGACCACCCGCTTCCAGGGAAAGAGGTCACTCGCCCGGCCCTCCCCGGCCAGCGGAAACGCCGCCGGGTCGAGCCCGGCCGGGGCGCGCATGCCGTAATAGACCGCATAGGGTTTCGCCTCGTCGGCGCGCCACACCATCATCGCACCGCCGCCGGCCGGGCCGCTCATCCACGGCTCCAGCACCCCCATGCCGAAGGAGACGGCGGTCGCCGCGTCGAGGGCATCGCCGCCGGCCGCCAGGATCTCTGCGCCGAGTTCGGCGACCCGGCGATGCTGGGCCGCGACGATGCCGGTCTGCGACATCCGGGCCGGCTTGCTGACGATCTGGGAGCGGGAGAAATTGGTCATGGACGTCCCCGGATACGGGTGAGTGGGTGCATGGGACGGACGGGACGGCCGCGGTGTTCCGGCCGCGACCGTTCGGCAGCGGGCGCCGGTCAGCCGACGCCGTTGGCGGCGTCGAGCAAGGGCGGGATGATCTCGGCCTCCAGCCGTTCGCGGGTCCAGGCGGTGCCGCTGACCGAGCAATGGATCGCCCCGCCGGTCTGCGGATCGCGGCCGACGGCCACGGCAACGCCGAGCTCGTTCATCTGCACCTCGTTCTCGGCGATGGAGTAGCCGGTCTCGGCCGCCGCCTCGACGAGGGCGCCGACGGCGCCGCGGTCCATCACCGTCGCAGGCGTGAACCGCCGCATCGGCCATTCCTCGACGCAGCGGCGGCGGGTCTCGGCGCCGAGGCGCGACAGCATCACCCGGCCGCTCGACGTGTTCAGTGCCGGCACCCGGCGCCCGACGATGGAGGCGCCGAAGCTCGTGCGGGCGCTGGGCAGGCGGACGATGTAGACGATGTCGGGGCCGTCGATGCGCGAGAAATTGATGGTTTCGCCCAGCGACTGATGCAGGTCGATCAGCTTGGGCATCGCCGTGTGGACAAGCTCCTGCGACCAGAAATAGGCGTTGGCGAGCTCGGTCATCCGGATCGACGGACTGTAGCGCCGGGTGGTCGGGTCCTTGTCGAGATAGCCCAGACGGGTGAAGGTGGTGACCAGACGCTGAACGCTGCTGCGGTCAAGCCCGGTCGCCTCGGACAATTCGGTCAGGCCCATGCGCGAACGCTCGGGCGCAAAGGCCTCCAGAAGGGTCATCGCCTTGCCGAGCGAGGCAACGAAGTGGCCGTCCTTCTGAACTTCCCGGTCTGCCGCCATGCTGCGCTGCACACTATTTGATCAATTCGGAGTGTTGACTGAATCGTAGCCGTGTTCCTACGATACCACAATCCGCAAACGGTTATCGGCATGCGATAACGGGCGGAGATGTCCCGACCCCCGAGCCCTACCCTTCGGAGACGCATTGATGTCCTTCTTCTCTGCCGCTTCCACCTTCCGACCAACCCGGATGATCCGATCCGCCCTGCTCGCCTCCGTCGTCGCCATGACGGGCCTCGCCGGCGGCCCCGCCGCCGCCCAGGAAATCCGCGCCGTGATGCATTCGGGCATCCGCGTCCTCGATCCCGTGATCACCACCGCGCACATCACGCGCAACCACGGCTACATGATCTACGACACGCTTCTGGGCATGGACGAGAGCCTGAAGCCGCAGCCGCAGATGGCCAGTTGGGAGATCTCCGACGACAAGCTCACCTACACTTTCACCCTGCGCGACGGCCTGAAATGGCATGACGGGGAACCGGTGACGGCGGCCGACGTCGTCGCCTCGCTGAAGCGCTGGGGCGAGCGCGACGGCGGCGCCCAGATGATGTTCAAATATGTCGCCAGCCTCGAGGCCAAGGACGACAAGACGGCCGTCCTGACCCTGTCCGAGCCGTTCTCCTACGTTCTCGAACTGATCGCCAAGCCGTCGGGCCTGCCGTCCTTCATCATGCCGGAACGCGTCGCTAAGACGCCCTCAGGCGAGGCGATCACCGACTATACCGGTTCCGGTCCGTTCACCTTCGTCGAGGCCGAGTTCGAACCTGGCGTGCGCGCCGTCTACGACAAGAACCCCGACTATGTGCCGCGCGACGAGGCGCCGAGCTGGACCGCCGGCGGCAAGGTGGTGAATGTCGACCGCGTGACCTGGGTGGTCATGCCGGACGCGCAGACCGCGGTGAACGCCATCAATGGCGGCGAGATCGACTATATCGAGCAGACGCCGACCGATCTCCTGCCGCTGCTGCAGGGCAATCCCGAGCTGACGGTGATGACCCTCGCCGATTACGGCTACCAGACCATGGGCCGGCTCAACTGGCTCTACCCGCCCTTCGACAATGTCGAGATCCGGCGTGCCGCCATGGCGGCGCTCGGCCAGGAGCCGATCCTTGCCGCGCTGGTCGGCAATCCGGAATACCAGGACACCTGCGGCTCGATGTATGGCTGCAACACGCCCTTCGCGACCGAGGCCGGCGACGAGCTGATCATGAAGGGTCCGCAGCCCGAGGTCGCCAAGAAGATGCTCGACGAGGCCGGCTATGACGGCACGCCAGTCGTCCTGATGCAGCCGACCGATGTCGGCTCCGTCGGCCCGCAGCCGGTGGTCGCCGCCCAGCTCCTGCGCCAGGCCGGCTTCACCGTCGACATGCAGCCGATGGACTGGCAGACCCTCGTGACCCGGCGCGCCAGCCAGGCCGCGCCTGCGGATGGCGGCTGGAACATGTTCTTCACCAACTGGATCATCCCGGAGGTGTGGAGCCCGCTCAACAACCCGATGCTGAACGGCGGTGGCAAGGAAGCGGCCTGGTTCGGCTGGCCGGACGATCCGAAGCTGGAGGAACTGCGCGTCGCCTTCGCCAAGGCCGGCGACGAGCCCGAGCGCAAGAAGATCGCCGAGGACATCCAGGCCCACGCCTATGACGTCGTCAACTACATCCCGGTCGGCGAGTACCGGATCCCGACGACGATTTCCAACAAGCTGACCGATGTCATGAAGATGCCGGTTCCGGTGTTCTGGAACGTCCAGAAGACCGACTGACGCCATGCCCGTGACGCCGCGTCGCTGACGGCGCGGCGTCACCCGTTCCCTTCTGCAGCGTCCTGCGCCGCGAGGCTCGACCCATGCTCGCCTACATCTTCCGCCGCGTCCTGGCCTCCGTGCCGGTGCTGATCGTCGTGGCGCTGTTCGTCTTCCTCTTGTTGCGGCTGACGCCCGGCGACCCGGCCGCGATCATCGCCGGCGACATGGCGACCCCCGAACAGCTCGCCCAGATCCGCCAGAGCCTCGGCCTCAACGAGCCGCTGGTGACCCAGTTCATCACCTGGAGCGGCCAGCTCCTGAGCGGCGATTTCGGCCGCTCGCTGATCTCGCGCACGCCGGTCCTGACCCTGATCGGCCAGCGACTGGAGCCGACCCTCAGCCTCGCCCTCGTGACCATGGCGATCACGCTTCTCCTGTCGATCCCGATGGGCGTCCTCGCCGCCTGGCGCCACGGCACGCTCACCGACAACGTCATCATGGCGATCTCGGTGCTGGGCTTCTCGATCCCGGTCTTCGTCACCGGCTACATCTTCATCCAGATCTTCGCCATCGACCTGAAACTTCTCCCGGTCCAGGGCTTCAAGAGCATCTTCGACGGCGTCGGGCCGTTCCTGGCGCGCATCTTCCTGCCGGCCTTCACCCTGGCGACGATCTACATCGCGCTGATTGCCCGCATGACCCGCGCCGCGATGCTGGACGTTCTCGACGAGGATTATGTGCGCACCGCCCGGGCCAAGGGCCTGTCGGAGCGGATCGTCCTGTTCCGCCATGCCCTGCGCAACGCCGCCGTGCCGATCCTCACCGTCGTCGGCACCGGTTTCGCGCTGATGATCTCCGGCGTCGTCGTCACCGAAAGCGTCTTCAACATTCCGGGCCTCGGGCGGCTCACCGTCGATGCCATCCTTGCCCGCGACTACCCGGTGATCCAGGCGCTGATCCTCCTGACCAGCGGCATCTACGTGGTGATCAACCTCCTGATCGACATCTCCTACGCGTTCATGGACCCGAGGATCCGATACTGATGGCGAGGAGAGACACCCTGCCCCCGATTGCCGAGCCGGTCATCAAGCGCCGATTCCTGCCGCGGATCGAACTGGCGGATCTGCGCTTCGCGCCGACCCTCGCCGCGATCTGCCTGGCGGTCATCGTCATCGGCGCGCTTTTGGCGCCGGTCATCGCGCCCTTCGACCCGATCGCCATGAACCCGATGGAGCGGCTGGCGGGCGCCAGCGCCACCCATCCCTTCGGCACCGACGCCTACGGCCGCGACGTCTTCTCGCGCACCCTCTACGGCGCTCGCGTCTCGCTGATCGTCGGCATCGGCGCGGCCCTAGTGGCGGTGCTGATCGGCCTGCCGCTCGGCCTGATCTCGGGCTTCTTCCGCTGGCTCGACGCCATCCTGATGCGGATCATGGACGGGCTGATGGCGATCCCCAGCGTGCTCCTCGCCATCGCCATCGTGTCGCTGGCCGGCTCCAGCCTCTGGACCGTGCTCATCGCCATCACCATTCCGGAGATCCCGCGCGTCGTGCGGCTGGTGCGCTCGGTCGTCCTGTCGGCGCGCGAGGAGCCCTATGTCGAGGCCGCCATCGCGGTCGGCTCCAGCCTGCCGAAGATCATGTGGCGGCACCTGACGCCCAACACCATCGCGCCGCTGATCGTCCAGGGCACCTATGTCTGCGCCTCGGCGATCCTGACCGAGGCGATCCTGTCGTTCCTGGGCGCCGGCATCGGCACCGAGACGCCGTCCTGGGGCAACATCATGTCGGAAGGCCGGCTCTACTTCCAGCTCAAGCCGTCGCTGATCTTCTGGCCGGGCCTGTTCCTGTCGCTCGCCATCCTGTCGATCAACATTCTCGGCGACACCGCCCGCGACGTCATGGACCCGCGCCTCGGCAAGAAGAGGGAGGCCTGATGAGCGACCACGCCCACCCCGCCGCCGCGAGCACCGGCGACGTCCTCGTCGTCGAGGATCTCGTCGTCACCACACGCGGCCGCAAGCCGGCCCCGATCCTCGACGGTATCTCGCTGCGCGTCGGCGCCGGCGAGACCGTCTGCCTCGTCGGCGAAAGCGGCTCCGGCAAGTCGGTGACGTCGCTGGCCACGATGGGGCTGTTGCCGAAGGGGGCGCTCACCGCCCGCTCGGGCCGTATCCTCGTCGAGGGCGAGGATGTGCTGACCGCCAGCCCGGCGCGGCTGCGCCAGCTGCGCGCCACCCGCATGTCAATGATCTTCCAGGAGCCGATGACCGCGCTCAACCCGGTGATGACCGTCGAGAGCCAGCTCGAGGAAGTGCTGAGCGCCCATGCCAGCATGAGCACCGCCGATCGCCGCACCCGCATCCGCGACATCCTCTCGCTCGTTCATCTGCCGGATGTGGAGCGCATGTGCCGCTCCTATCCGCACCAGCTCTCGGGCGGCCAGCGCCAGCGGGTGATGATCGCCATGGCGCTCGTCCTCGAACCGAAGCTGCTGATCGCCGACGAGCCGACGACGGCCCTCGACGTGACCACCCAGAAGCAGATCCTGAAGCTGATCCGCGAGATCCAGGAACGCCTCGGCACCTCGGTCCTGTTCATCACCCACGACATGGGCGTCGTCGCCGACATCGCCGACCGGGTCTACGTCATGCGGGCCGGCGAGATCGTCGAATCCGGGCCGATCGAGGCGATCCTCACCGCCCCGACCAAGCCCTATACCCGCAACCTCCTGACCGCCGTGCCGGCGCTGCGCCCGCGCGACGCCCGCCCCGCGGCCTCCCGCGAGATCGTGCTGGAGACCAGCGAACTCGGCATGACCTACAGCCAGGGCTCGCTGTTCCGCAAACGCGAGGGCACCGTCGCGGCCAAGGACGTCAACCTGATCCTCGGGCGCGGCCGGACCCTCGGCATCGTCGGCGAGAGCGGCTCCGGCAAGTCCACCGTGGCGCGCTGCGTCATGCGGCTGATCGAGCCCACCGCCGGCAGCATCCGTCTGCGCGGCTCCGACATTTCGGGCCTGTCACGCCGGGCTCTGCGGCCGTGGCGCAAGCGCATCCAGATGATCTTCCAGGACCCCAACCGCTCGCTCAATCCGCGGCTGACGGTGGGCGACAGCATCACCGAGGGGCCGATCAACTACGGCACCCCGCCCGGCGAGGCGCGCGAGCAGGCCAAGACGCTGCTGGAACTCGTCGGCCTTCCCAAGGACGCCATCGACCGCCATCCGCACCAGTTCTCCGGCGGCCAGCGCCAGCGCATCGCCATCGCCCGGGCGCTCGCCATGGAGCCGGACGTCCTCGTCGCCGACGAGGCGGTGTCGGCCCTCGACGTGTCGGTGCAGGCGCAGGTCCTCGACCTTCTCGACGACATCCAGGCGCGGCTCGGCGTTGCCCTCCTGTTCATCACCCACGACCTGCGTGTCGCCGCGCAGATCTGCGACGAGGTGGTGGTGATGCAGCGCGGCCGCGTGGTGGAATACGGCCCGACCGCCGAGGTGCTGGGCAATCCGCGCGAGGCCTATACGCGCGAACTGATCGACGCGGCGCCCGGCCGCTACTGGGACTTTCCGAATTTCCGCCCGCTGCCCGGCGCCGCGGGCTTCAGGGACACGACCGTGCCGGCATGACAGACGACAGCACAGGAACGCCCGCCCCGCGCATCGCGGTCGGCGGGTTCATGCACGAGACCAATACGTTCGCGCCGACCAGAGCGGACTACGCCGCCTTCGAGCATGGTGGTGGCTGGCCGGCGCTGGCGGAGGGCCCGGGGATGATCGCGGCGACGCGCGACGTCAACATGGGCATCTGCGGCTTCGTCACCGAAGCCGAGCGACGCGGCTGGCACCTCGTGCCGACGCTGTGGTGCGCAGCGGTGCCGTCCGCCCATGTCACCGAAGACGCCTATGAGGCGATCGCCGCCCGCATCGTCGCGGCGATCGAGGCCGCACTGCCGCTCGACGCGGTCTATCTCGATCTCCACGGCGCCATGGTCTGCACCCATCTCGACGATGGCGAAGGCGAACTGCTGGCGCGGGTGCGCCGGGTCATCGGCCCCGACGTGCCGCTGGTCGCCAGTCTCGACCTGCACGGCAACGTCACGCCGCAGATGGTCGCCGAGGCCGATCTCTTCGTCGCCTACCGCACCTATCCCCATGTCGACATGGCCGAGACCGGACGCCGCACCGCCGAACATCTGGTCCCGCTGCTCGCCGGCCGGCGCCACGCCAAAGCGTTCCGGCAGATCCCCTTCCTGATCCCCATCGCCTGGCAATCGACCACCATGGAGCCGAACGCCACGCTCTATGGCGCCCTGCCGGAGATGGAGACGGGCGGGGTCGCCAGCGTCTCCTATCTCTGCGGCTTCCCGGCCGCCGACTTTCCCGATTGCGGCCCGTCCGTCCTCGCCTATGGCGCCGATCAGGCGGCGGCCGATGCCGCCGCAAACGCCCTGGCCGCCAGGGTCGTCGCAGCCCGTTCCGCCTATGCTGGCAAGTCGTTTGCGCCGCTGGACGGGGTGCGCGAGGCGATGCGGATCGCGGCAAGCGCCACGCATCCGGTCGTCATTGCCGACACCCAGGACAATCCCGGCGCCGGCGGCGATTCCAACACCACCGGCATGCTGAAGGCGCTGGTCGAAGCCGACGCGCAGCGCGCCGCGATCGGGGTGATCTTCGATCCGAAGGCAGCGGCCGCCGCCCATGCGGCGGGCGTCGGGGCGACGACCGAGATCACCCTCAGCGGCGCCGACGGCGTTGCCGGCGACACGCCCTTTACCGGCACCTTCGAGGTCACCGCCCTGTCCGACGGCGACCTGATCGCCTCCGGCGCCTTCTATGGCGGCGCGCGCATGCGGCTCGGCCCCTCCGCCTGTCTGAAGATCGGCGGCGTGCGCGTCGTCGTCGCCTCGGCCAAGGCGCAGATGGCCGACCGCGAGATGTATCGCTTCGTCGGGATCGAACCGGAGAAGGAGGCGATCCTCGTCAACAAGAGTTCGGTGCATTTCCGCGCCGATTTCGCGCCGATCGCCGAGACGATCCTGACCTGCACGGCGCCGGGGCCCATGCCCCTGTCGCCGGCCGACCTGCCCTTCCGCCGGCTGCGGCCCGGCATCGACCTGTCGCCCACCGGCCCGGTGTTCGATCCCGCCGAATCCCATCCGTCGTAGTGCCTGCGGCCGCCTTGCCGCGCCCGCGAAACGAGGAAACCCGACCATGACCATCATTCCCGAGATCAAGAGTTTTGCCGAAGACCTGACGGCGATCCGCCACGATTTGCACGCCCATCCGGAGATCGGCTTCGAGGAAAAGCGCACCGCCGCCATCGTCGCCGCGGCGCTGAAGAGCTACGGCGTCGACGAGATCCACGAGGGCATCGGCGGCACCGGCGTCGTCGGCATCCTCAGGGGCACCGGCGGCGACGGCCGGACGATCGGCCTGCGCGCCGACATGGACGCCCTGCCAATGGAGGAGTTCACCAACCTTCCCTACCGCTCGACCAATCCCGGCCGCTTCCATGGCTGCGGCCATGACGGCCACACCACCATGCTGCTCGGCGCGGCGCGCTATCTCGCCGCAAATCGCGGCTTCAAGGGCACCGCGATGTTCGTCTTCCAGCCCGCCGAGGAAGGGCTGGGCGGCGCCCGCGCGATGATCGCCGACCGCCTGTTCGAGCGCTTCCCCTGCGACGAGATCTACGGCCTGCACAACATGCCCGATCTGGAGCTGGGCGAGGTCGCCGTCTTCCCGGGCAAGGCGATGGCCGGCGCCAAGTTCTTCGACATCCAGATCAAGGCGCGCGGCAGCCATGCCGCCATGCCGCACAATTCCAAGGACCCGATCGTCATCGCCATGACGCTCGGCCAGAGCCTGCAGTCGATCGTCAGCCGCAACGTCAATCCGCTGAAGCCGGCGGTGCTGTCGATCACCAAGTTCGCCGCGGGCTCGGCCTACAACGTCATCCCCGAAGAGGCCGATCTCGGTGGCACGATCCGCTACTTCCACGACGATGTCGGCGAGCTCGTCGCCAGCCGCATCCGGGAGATCGCCGCCGGTTTCGCGGCGAGCTACGACTGCGAGATCGTGGTCGACATCCGCGACGTCTTCTCGGTGCTGGAGAACCACGAGGCCGAGACCGAGGCGCTGCGCGAAGTCGCCGTCGAGATCGTCGGCGAAGACAAGGTCTTCACCGATCCGCGACCGACCATGGGCAGCGAGGATTTCGCCGACATGCTGCACGCGGTCCCCGGCTCCTATTGCTGGGTCGGCCATGGCGGCACCATGCCGCTGCACAATCCCGGCTTCATCCTCGACGACGGCATCCTGCCGATCGGCTCCAGCCTTCTGGCGCGCATCGTCGAGAAGCGGCTGGCGGCCTGACCGGCCGGTTCGAGACCTCAGGAAAGCGAGAGTGACGATGGACGTGACCAAGATCCCGCTGGATGCGGAACAGATGCTGAGCGGCCTGAGGCGCTGGGTCGAATGCGAGAGCCCGACCTATGACAAGCCGTCGGTCGACCGGATGATGGCGCTGGCCGCCGAGGACATGCAGGCCATGGGCTTCGAGGTGGAGACCATTCCCGGCCCCGAGGGGCTCGGCAATTGCGTGCGCGGCGCGTTTCCGCATCCCAGGGCCGGCGAACCCGGCATCCTGATCATCGGCCATCTCGACACGGTGCATCCGCTCGGCACGCTGGAGAAGCTGCCGTTCCGGCGCGAGGGCGACATCTGCTGGGGCCCCGGCATCTGCGACATGAAGGGCGGCAACTACATCGCCATCAGCGCCGTCAAGGCGCTGGCCGAGATGGGCGTCGAGACGCCGTTGCCGGTGCATGTCCTGCTGACCTCCGACGAGGAGATCGGCACGCCCGGCACCCGCGCGCTGATCGAGGCCGAGGCCGCCAAGCACCGCTACATCCTGGTGCCGGAGCCGGCCTGGGCCCGCAACACGGTGGTCACCGGCCGCTACGCCATCGCCCGCTACCACCTGACCGCCATGGGGCGCCCGAGTCATGCCGGCGCGGCGCTGAAGGCCGGCCAGTCGGCGGTGAAGATGATGGCGCGGCAGCTCATCGCCATCGAAGACATGACGGACGAGGACTGCACCTTCTCGGTCTCCGTCATGCATGGCGGCCAGTGGGTCAATTGCGTGCCGACCGTCGCGCGGGCCGAGTGCCTCTCCATGGCCAAGCGCCAGGAAGACCTCGACCGGGGCACCGAGAACATCCTCGCCTTCGACAGGCGCGAGGCCGACGGCACCGGCTTCTTCGTCGAGAAGAGCGTCGTGCGCCCGGTCTGGGAAGCCAGCGAAGGCACGATGGAGCTCTACGAACGCGTCCGGCGGATCGGCAACGAGCTGGGCTTCGACCTTGCCCATGCCAGCGAGGGCGGCGGCTCGGACGGCAATTTCACCGGCGCCATGGGCCTGCCGACGCTGGACGGCCTCGGCGTGGTCGGCGCCGACGTCCATACGCTGAACGAGCATATCGAGGTGTCGAGCCTGGTGTCGCGCGGCCGGCTTCTGGGCGGCCTTCTGGCCGAACTCGGCGCCTGATGCGACGCCCCGCGGGAGGCCTGCGCCGGTGACATCCGGCGGGGCACATCAACAGGCGGACGGCGAGACGCTTTCGCCCTTCGACCGGCCGGGCCATCTGCGCGCGCCGGAGGCGGTGTCCGGAATCTGCGCCATGGACGCGACGGCGTTGATGGCCGCAATGCGTGCCGGGCGCCTGTCCTCGGTGGAGGTCGTCACCGCCTTCCTCGACCGGATCGACGCGCTCAACCCGACCTACAACGCCATCATCTCCCGGCGTCCGCGGGATGCGGTGCTCGCCGACGCGGCGGCCGCCGACCAGGCGCTGGCCAGCGGCGCGGAAACCGGACCGCTGCACGGCCTGCCCATCGCCATCAAGGATCTGTCGCCGACAAAGGGGCTGACCACCACCTTCGGCTCGCCGATCTACCGCGACCACGTGCCCGATTGCGACGGCCTCTCGACGGCGCGCATCCGGGCGGCCGGTGCGATCATCGTCGGCAAGACCAACACGCCGGAATTCGGCCTCGGCTCCCACACCTTCAACGAAGTCTTCGGCGCGACCGGCAACGCCTTTGCGCCGAAGCGCAGCGCCGGCGGCTCCAGCGGCGGTGCGGCCGTCGCCATCGCGACGCGCATGCTGCCGCTGGCCGACGGTTCGGACATGGGCGGCTCGCTTCGCAATCCCGCCGCCTTCAACAATGTCTACGGCCTGCGCCCCTCCTTCGGCCGGGTACCGAGCCTGCCGGCCGGCAATGTCTTCGAGGCGGCGCTCGCCACCGACGGGCCGATGGCGCGCACCGCTGACGATCTCGCCTTGTTGCTCGCCGTCCAGGCGGGCGCCGATCCGCGCCAGCCGCTGTCGGGAGGGCTTCCCGACCTCGATGCTTCGACGCGCGACGAGGACGCGCCTGTACGGATCGGCTGGCTGGGAAATTTCGACGGCCATCTCGCCATGGAGCCGGGCATTCTCGACACCAATCGCGCGGCGCTTGAGCGCATTCCGGGCGCCGTAGTCGAGGCGGCGGCTTTGGGCTTCGACGCCGAGCGCCTGTGGCAGAGCTTCGTCATTCAGCGCCATGTGGCGGTCGCGGCCCGCTATGGCCCGCTCCATGCCGATCCGGCGACGCGCGATCTATTGAAACCGGAAATGGTCTGGGAGATCGAGAACGGCCTGCGTCTGTCGGCCCTGGCCGTCGAGGCCGCCCGCGAGTTGCGGACCGCCTGGCATCTGCGCCTCGTCGACCTCTTCGCCCGCTTCGACCTCCTGGCCCTTCCGGCCGCGCAGGTCTGGCCGTTCCCGATCGGCGAACGCTGGCCGCAGGCCATCGATGGCCGGGCGATGGACAGCTATCACCGCTGGATGGAATGCGTGGCGCCCGCCACCCTCTCCGGCTGCCCCGTCCTCGCGCTGCCGGCCGGCTTTCGCGGCGGGCTGTCCACCGGCGTCCAGATCATCGCCCCTTTGGGCCGCGAAGCCGATCTCCTCGCCCCGGCACGGCGGGTCGAGCGCGCGAGCTGAGCCCTGCGGCGCCGTCGATTCCCGCTTCCTTCGCCATTGCCGGCGGGCGGTTCACTCCGCGTCGCGCTGGGCGATCCAGTCGTGGTCGGGGTGGTTCTCGAACCGCCACTGGCGGCGGGGGCCGGCCATGACGTTGAGATAGTACATCTTGTAGCCATGGGGCGCGCCGCAGGGATGGTGCCCCTTCGGCACGAGGACGACGTCGCCGTCATGGACGGTCATGGTCTCGTCGAGGCTGCCGTCGTCGGTGAAGACCCGCTGGAAGCCGAAGCCCTGCGGCGGATCGAGCCGGTGGTAATAGGTCTCTTCCAGATAGGTCATGCGCGGAAAATCGTCCTCGTCATGCCGGTGCGGCGGATAGGACGACCAGTTGCCCGCCGGCGTGTAGACCTCGGTCACCAGCAGGCTGTCGGCGACGTCGCGTTCTTCCATGGCGATGGCGTGCACCTTGCGGGTGTTGGCCCCCTTGCCCTTGACGATGGTCGGGATGCCCTGCGGGCCGATCACCCGCGCGGCATGGCCACCCTTGCCCGGGGCGCGGCAGACCGCCAGCGTCAGCGGCGTCGTCGCCGTGACCTGCCAGCGCGAGCCGTTCGGCACATAGACCGCGTGGGGCGGCACCAGCTCGAAGACCGACATGCGCGCGCCGAGTTCGCCGAACTCCTGGTCGCCGGCACTGACCTCGCCCTTGCCCTCCAGGAGAACGAGGATGGCTTCCTCGTCGCCGGTCTCCGCCGATGCCATCTCGCCGGCTTCCAGCCGATGCAGCGCGAAGCCGACATAGGACCAGCCGGCATCGGCCGGGGTGATGTCGTGAACCAGGCCATGTCGGCCGTTCGGGCGACGAAGAAGGTCGGGCATCGTGATCCTCCGCAATGCTGTTGATCGTCCGCAGGGCACGCCCCGCGAACCGGGTCCGCCTGGTCAGTCCGCGGCAAGGCCGGTTTCGGCGGCCAGCGTCTTCAGGGTCTTCAGGCCGAGGCTCTGATATTCGACCGGATTGCGGACCTCCGGGTCCTGCTCGGCCTCGATGACGATCCAGCCGTCGTAGCCATGCTCCGCCAGGACCGCGAGGCAGGGGCCGAAATCGACCCCGCCCTCCGCGTCACCCGGCACGGTGAAGACACCGCGGCGCACGCCCTCCAGAAACGACAGGCCGTCGCGGCGCACATCCGCCATCACGGCCGGCCGCACGTTCTTGGCGTGGAAATGCGCCACGCGATCGACATGCCGGGCGAGATAGGGCGCCGGATCGACCCCGTTGCCGCCGAAATAAAAATGCCCGGCATCGAACAGCAGCTTGGTCGCCGGCCCGGTATGCGCCATGAACAGGTCGAGCTCGGCCGGCGTTTCGACGACCGTGCCCATGTGGTGATGATAGACCAGCGGCACGCCCTCGGCGGCGCAATGGGCCGCGACCGTCTCCACCCGCGCGCCGAACTCCGCCCATTGATCCGGATTCAGCACCGGCGAGGCCGCGAGCCCGACGGCGTCATTGCCGTGGATCGCGTTGGAGGTCTCGCAGGCGATGCAGACGGTGCAGCCCATCGCCTTCAGCCGGTCGAGATGCGGCTGGATCAGCGCGATCTCCTGCTCAGCCGAATGGACGAGGAGATTGAGCGAATACCAGGCCGAGACGAAGGCGAGGCCGTGCGGCTGAAGGACCGCCCGCAAGTCGGCCGGGTCCCAGGGAAATTTGTGGCCGTTCTCGATGCCGTCGAAGCCGATCGCGGCGGCCTCACCGAGGCACTGGTCGAGCGGGATATGGGCGCCGAGGCTCTGGTCGTCGTCGTTCGACCAGGCGATGGGGTTCGTGCCGAAGCGGATCATGGGCAGTTTTCCGGTCAGGGGATCGAGGGCAAACGGGGCGGCGGCCGGTCAGCCGCCGGCGCGCATCCGCAATTGCGCTTCATAGGCCTTGCGGGCGGCTTCCACCGCCGGGCGGGCCGAGACCTCCGGCACCGCCACGTCCCACCAATGGCCGCCCGGCCCGGTGCTCGGATAGGGGTCGGTGTCGATCACCAGCACCACCGGACCGTCTGCCTCGCCCGCCGCCGCCAGTGCGACTTCCAGCTCGGCGATGGAGGTGACATGGGAGGCGGTGGCGCCCATCGAGGCGGCGTGGGCGGCGAAGTCGATCCGCGACGGGTTCACGTGATGGGCGTGTTCGAGGAGATTGTTGAACTCGGCCCCGCCGGTGCTCATCTGCAGCCGGTTGATGCAGCCATAGCCGCGATTGTCGGTGACGACGACAGTGAACTTGATCCCCAGCATCGCCGCCGTGGCGAGCTCGGAATTGGCCATCATGTAGCTGCCGTCGCCGATCATGCAGATCACGTCGCGATCGGGCTCGGCCATCTTGATGCCCATGGCCCCGGCGATCTCGTAGCCCATGCAGGAGAAGCCGTATTCCATGTGGTAGGCGCCAGGGCGCGGCGCCTTCCACAGCGTGTGGAGTTCGCCGGGCATGGTGCCGGCGGCGCACATGACGACGGTATCGATGCCGCTGGCCCGCTGCACCGCGCCGATCACCTGCTGGTCGGTCGGCAGGGCATTGCTGTCGTTCGGCGCCGCGGTCAGCGGATCGACGGCGGCGAACCAGTCGCGTTTCAGGGCCGCATCGGGCGCGACGAATGCATGGTCGCCCAACGCTGCGCCGAGCGCTTCCAGCCCGACCAGCGCATCGCAGCACAGCGGTTCGGCGCCGTGCTTCATGGCGTCATAGGCCGCAACGTTCAGGCTGACGAGCCGGCGCCCGGGATTGCGGAAGAGGTTCCACGAGCCGGTGGTGAAATCCTGGAAGCGCGTGCCGACGCCGAGGACCAGATCGGCCTCGGCGCAGATCGCGTTGGCCGACGCCGCCCCGGTCACGCCGACCGGGCCGAAATTGAGATCGTGGTCCCAGGCGAGCGCCGACTTGCCGGCCTGGCTCTCGACCACCGGAATCCGGTGCCGGCGCGCGAAGGCTTCCAGGGCGTCGCAGGCACCGGCGTAATGCACGCCGCCGCCGGCGACGATCACCGGCTTTTCGGCGCGGCGCAGGAGTTCCGCGACACGTTCCAGCTCGACCGGGTCGGGGTGCGGCCGGCGGGTCCGCCAGACCCGCGGCTCGAAGAAGGCAGCCGGATAGTCGTAGGCCTCGGCCTGCACGTCCTGGCAGAAGGCGAGGCACACCGGGCCGCATTCGGCCGGATCGGTCATCACCCGGAAGGCCCGCGGCAAGGCGGTCAGAAGCTGTTCGGGCCGCATGATGCGGTCGAAATAGCGGGTCACCGGCCGGAAGCAGTCATTCACCGTCACGGTGCCGTCGCCGAAATCCTCGACCTGCTGCAGCACCGGATCGGGGCCGCGATTGGCGAAGACGTCTCCGGGCAGGAGCAGCAGCGGCAGCCGGTTCACATGGGCGAGCGCCGCGGCGGTCACCATGTTGGTGGCGCCCGGCCCGATGGAGGAGGTCACCGCCATGGTCCGCCGGCGCTGCAGCTGCTTGGCATAGGCGATGGCCGCATGGCACATCGTCTGCTCGTTGTGGCCGCGCAGCGTCCGGATCTGGTCCTTTTCGGCATGCAGCGCCTCGCCGAGCCCGGCGACGTTGCCGTGGCCGAAGATCGCCCACACCCCGGCGATGAACGGCTCGCCGTCCTCGGTCATCTGGGCGGTGAGATATTTCACCAGAGCCTGCGCCGCTGTCAGACGGATCGTCGTCATGCCGCTTTCTCCCCTGCCCGGCGTGCGTCGTCCCACAGGGCGCACAGCCTGCTGTATCGTTCCGCCATCTGGCGCACCGCCGCCTCGGGCGTGATGTCGCCGGTCATGTAGGCCTTCGCCGCGTCGGCGAAGATCGTCCGGCCGACGGCAAAGCCCTTCACCAGGTCGAAGCGTGCGGCGACGGAGAAGCTCTCGATGAGCGCCGCCTCGGAGGCTTCGAGACCCAGGACGACGATGCCGCGCACATTGGGATCGTTGTCCCGGATCGCCGCGCAGGCCTTCTGCCAGCCGGCCTCGCTGGTCATCGGCTCCAGCTTCCACCAGTCGGGATAGACGCCGAGATCGTAGAACCGCCGGATCACCGTCGCCGCGGTGTCGTCGTCCACCGGCCCGACCTTGGAGGGAATGATCTCCAGCAGGAATTCCAGCCGGTTGCGCCGGCAGGTGTTGTAGAGGCGCAGGATGGTCTCCTCCTGGGCGCGCCACAGATGGGGGGCGTCGTTGGGATGGCAGAAGCACAGGCATTTCACCACGTGCTCGCTCGGCCATTCCGACAGGCCGCCGAAATCCGAGCCGATTTCCGGCTCCAACGACAAGGGCCGCGATCCCGGCCATTCGACCGGCCGGCCGATCCACAGGCCGCGACCGGCGGCGCGGTAGAGCGCCTGCCGCCCCAGCCGGCCGTCGCACAGAATGCCGTGGCCGGGCGCACCGTCCTGGACCCGCAGCGCCGCGTCGAGGCAGAGCTGCTTGAAGGCGCCGATCCGGTCGGGCGTCGCCCCCTCCAGTTCCTCGAACTGCATGCGGTGATCGAAGGCGAAGACGCGCATGGTGGACCAATCGGTCTTGCGGGTCGTCGACCAGTGGATCTGCTCCAGCTCCGCATCCTTGCGCAGCGCTTCCTTCTCCTTCAGGACGCCGCGCTTCAGGAAGAACTGCAGTTCCTGCCAGCTCGGATAGGCCGGCGTGCAGCCATGGCGCGACACGGCGAAGGCGCCGCAGGCATTGGCGTAGGTCAGGGCCGTCGGCCAGGACTCGCCGTCGAGCCAGCCTTTCAGGAGGCCGGAGATGAAGCCGTCGCCGGCGCCCAGCACGTTGAACACCTCGATGGGGAAGCCGGGCCCGGCCTGCCCCTCGTCGAGACTGTTGCGGATCGGGCCCTCGAAGGCGACCGCGCCAGCCGCGCCGCGCTTGCAGACCAGCGTCGCGCCGGTGACCACGCGGACCGCCCGCAGCGCCGCGATGGTGTCCGTGGTGCCGCCGGCAATGTGAAACTCTTCCTCCGTGCCGACGATCAGGTCGAAGAGATGCAGGGTGGATTGCAGCTTCGCCGTGACCGCCGCGGAGGCGATGAAGCGTTCCTCGCCGGCGCCGTGGCCGGCAAGGCCCCACAGATTGGGGCGATAGTCGATGTCGAGCGCGGTGCGGGCGCCATTGGCGCGGGCAAGCTCCAGCGCCTTCAGCACCGCCGCCTCGGTGCGCGGATTGCTGAGATGGGTGCCGGTGACGACGACGGCCCGCGCCCTGGCGATGAGCGCCTCGTCGATGTCGTCCTCGCACAGCGCCATGTCGGCGCAGTTCTCGCGATAGAAGATCAGCGGAAACTGCTCGTCGTCGCGAATGCCGAGGATGACCAGTGCCGTCAGCCGGTCGGGGTCGGTGACGACGCCCGTCGTGTCGACGCCCTCGCGCTGCAGTTCCTCGCGCAGGAACCGGCCCATATGCTCGTCGCCGACGCGGGTGATCAGCGCCGAGCGCAGGCCCAAACGGGCCGTGCCGGTGGCCATGTTGGTGGGCGAGCCACCAACATATTTCTCGAAGCTGCGCATGTCCTCGAGCCGGCCGCCCACCTGTGCGCCATAGAGGTCGACGGAGGACCGGCCAATGGTGATGAGATCGAGATCCTTCGCCGCCATCACACGGTTCCTCCGAGCGAGCCCTGCAGGGTTGCCAGTTCCTGGCCGCCGGCCATCAGGTCCTGCAGCTCGTTGGCGGTGATCTCGCCGCGCGGCGCGGTACCCAGCGTGCGGCCGCGGTTGAGGACGGTGAAGCGGTCGCCCACCGCCATGGCGTGGCGGACATTGTGGGTGATGAAGACGACGCCGATGCCCTGGTCGCGGACCTTCTCGATGGTCGCCAGGACGTTGGAGGTCTGGCGCACGCCAAGCGCCGAGGTCGGCTCGTCGAGGATCAGCACCTTGGCGCCGAAATACACCGCGCGGGAGATCGCCACCGTCTGGCGCTCGCCGCCCGACAGGGTGCCGACGGCCTGATCGGGACCGCGCAGAGCGATGCCCATCTTGCGCATCTCCTCGATGGTCACCGCATTGGCCGTCTCGATGTCCATGCGCTTGAACAGCCAGCTTCCCTTGGTGGGCTCGCGGCCCATGAAGAAGTTGCGGGTCACCGACATCAGCGGGATCATGGCGAGATCCTGGAAGACCGTCGCGATGCCGGCCTCCATGGCGTCGCGCGGGCTGTCGAAGGACATCGGCTGGCCTTCGAAGTAGATCTCGCCCTTGGTCGGCTTGTGGACCCCGGACATGGTCTTGATGAAGGTCGACTTGCCGGCGCCGTTGTCGCCGAGAAGGCAGTGGCACTCGCCGGGCAGGACGTCGAAGCTGACGCCGGCCAGGGCGATGATGTTGCCGAAGTGCTTCTCGATGTTTTCCATGTGAACGATGGGCTTGGTCATGTCAGCGCTCCCCGGTCACTTGCTTGCGGATGTAGTTGTTGAAGAGCACCGCCACGAGCAGCATGCCGCCCAGGAAGATCTGGAACCAGTCCTGGTCGAAGCTCGTGTAGGTCAGGCCGATGGTGACCATGCCGAAGATGATCGCGCCGAAGAAGGCGCCGATCGCCGAGCCGTAGCCGCCGGTCAGGAGGCAGCCGCCGATGACCGCCGCGATGATCGCCTCGAACTCCTTCATGAAGCCGCGGCGGGCGTCGGTGGAGCCGGCGTCCATCACCGTGATGATGGCGACGAGGGCACCGCAGCAGGCGGCGAACATGAACAGCGAGATCTTCACCTTGCGCACCGGAACGCCGGAATTGGAGGCCGCGACCTTGTCGCCGCCGGCGGCAAAGATCCAGTTGCCCTGCGGCGTGCGGGTGAGGACATAGGTCGCCAGCAGCGCCAGGCCGACGAACCAGAGGATCTCGACCGGAATGCCCGGCACCTTGGGCGTGCCGTTGTTGAAGGTGTCGATGATCCCGGTCTCGGCCATCCAGGCGAACAGGCCGGTGAAGGCGTCGCCGGAAAAGATCGGCATCAGCCAGTCGCTTTCCACCGAGTCGCGGACGCCGCGCAGCTGCGTCGAGCCGCCGGTGGCGATCTTCAGGCCGACCAGCGAGGCGCCGCGCAGGATGAACAGGAAGGCCAGGGTCACGATGAAGGAGGGCAGCCCGGTCTTCAGGACGATGGTGCCGTTGACCGAGCCGATCGCGGCCGCGACCATGAAGGTGATCGGGATCGCCAGGATCAGCGGCAGGCCGAGCGTCACCGTGCAGGCCGCGAAGATCAGGCCGGCAAAGGCGACCATGGAGCCGATCGACAGGTCGAACTCGCCGCCGATCATCAGCATCGCCGCGCCGATCGCCAGGATGCCGAGCTGGGCGGCCGGGGTCATGAAATTCATGATCCCCGACAGGGTGAACATGGAGCTGTCGGCGGTGACCATGAAGAACACCGTGACGACGACCAGACCGGCGATGGCGCCGAGCTCCGGCCGCTTCATCAGCCGGGCCCCGAAACTCTCCCGCTTGAGGCGCTCGTCGGCGACCACCTGGGGTGTGTCAGACATCGTTTCTCCTCCTTCTGGACAAGGCTTCGCCGTGGCCGCGAGGCCGGCATGCCGGGTCGAAGATGCTTCGGGTCGTCGTTCCGCCGGATGCGGGCTGCCGTGCGGACGGACCGCCGGGCATGGCGCGGCGTGCGCGCAGGCACCTTGGACGGCGGATCGGCCGGCAAGGTCGGGAAGCGGTCCCAAGACCCCTTCCCTCACCGGGGCTGCGGGTTCACCGCAGTCCCGGCGTCGTGATCGGACCCTGAGGCCTAGCGGATGCCCTGCGCCGACAGTTCGACGACCTGGCCGGCCTTGTCCTGCGTGACGAGGTTCGGACCCGACGGCACGTTGCCGCCCGGGACCAGACCGTATTTCGAGTTGAGCGCCAGGAAGGTCTCCGGCAGGTAGCCCTGCAGGAACTGCTGCTGGTCGATGGCGAAGGTGGCCTTGCCCTCGGCGACAGCCTCCAGGAAGGTCGCCGACAGATCGAAGGTCGCGATCTTGACGTCGCCGGTCCGGCCGACGGCCTCGACGGCCTTCAGGGCCGGCTCGCCGACGAGCGAGGCGCCCAGCCCCAGCACGGTGTCGATATCCGGGTTCGAGGTCAGCGCAGCCTGGATCTTCGACTGGACTTCGGCCGGATCGTTCTGGGTCGGGACGACCTCGACCTGCCCGCCGAAGCCCTCGGCAAAGCCCTCGCAGCGCTGGTCGAGGGAGACGTTGCCGACTTCCTGATTGACGCAGATCGCGACCTTGCCGCCATCCTTGGCGAGCTGCTCGCCGGCCGCCTTGCCGGCGGTGAACTCGTCCTGCCCGACATGCAGCAGCGCGCCGAGCCCCTTGGAGGCGTCGGAGCCCGAATTCATGGAGATGACCGGGATGCCGGCCTGCACGGCCCGCTCGATCGAGGGTCCTAGCGCGTCGGCGTCGGGGATCGACACCACCAGCCCGTCCGGCTCCTGATTGACCGCGGCGTCGATGAGCTGGCTCATCTGCACCATGTCGAAGGTCTCGGGCGCCCGGTAGTCGACCTCGGCGCCGCTATCCTTGGCGGCCTGGTCGACGCCGTTCTTGACCACCGACCAGAACGGGTCGTTGGCCTGGCCGTGCGAGACCACGATGATCTGCTGGGCGAAGGCCGGGCCGGTGAAGGCGATGGCCGCGGCCGCGATGGTCGATTTCAGGAAATTGTTCATGGATCCTCCCGTTGAGCACATGCGGGTTCTCCCGCATTTGGAACCGGCCGAAACCGGGTTCAGGTCGTTCCACCGGCCCTCACTCCCGAGCGCTTTTTGGAACAATTATTCTATTAAGGCCCTCGCGGCGGTCGGAGTCAAGCCTTTTCCTTACGTAATCCGCCAATGGCCACGGCCAGCGCCGTGACGAGCGCCAACCCGGCATTGGGCGCACGGAAGCCGCCGACCTCCACCTCCCGTGCAATCAGGAGGTTTTCCGCAACATCGGCGAGCGGGCAGGTCGTGGTGTCGCTCATCGCCAGAACCGGGATGCCGCGCTCCGAGACCCGCTTGGCGAGCGTCAGGGTCTCCTGCGAAAACGGCGCGAAGGTCACCGCGAACAGCGCATCGTCCGGCCCGATCGCATGGTCGCTCTCGATCTGCCCGGTGGTGTGGTGCAGCATCGAGGCCACGCCCATCTTGTCGAGGAGATAGGCGAGATAGACCACCACCGCGAAGGCGCGCCGCAGGCCCACCAGATGGATCGTGCGGGCCCCGGCCAGCCGCTCCGCTACCGCCTGCAATTGCTGGGCATCCAGCTCTTTCGACATGTCCATCAGGGATTTGATGCCGGCCTCGGCAAAATCCGCGGCCAGGCGCCCGGCGCCCGATGCGCCCTCCGCCCGCAGCCGCGTCAGGCGTTCGGTGTAGTCCGGTCGCATCTGCGCGTATTCGGCCCGAAACAGCGCCTGCATCTCGGAATAGCCGGAGAGGCCGAGGGTCTGGCAGAAGCGCATGAAGGCCGAAGGCGGGACCTCGGCCAGTTGCGCCATATCGGCGACCGTGGAGACGGCGACGCGATCGAGATTGGCGCGCAGGCAGATGGCGCATTGCTTCAGCCGCTTGGGCAGCGTGCCGTCGATCCTGTCGAGGCTGGCGAGCAATTCGGCGACAGTGGCCGGCGCCCGGGGCACCCCCTCGGCAGAACTGTTCATCTCGCTCTCCTGACTTGACTCCCGCCCGCTGCGAGCGCATCCCTTTATGGAATTTATATTCCAATCGGCGGGAGGAGTCGATGGTGGTGGGTCTTGGTCTCATCGGGACCGGCTTCATGGGGAAGGCCCATGCGCTGGCCTATGGGGCGGCACGCGCGGTGTTCGGCGACGTGCCGGCGGTCCGCATGGCATGCCTGTGCGACGCCGAGCCCGCACGCGCAAGGGCGTTCGCCGATCAGTTCGGCTTCGCGGCGGCGACGTCGGACTGGCGGGCCGTCATTGCCGACCCGGCGGTCGATCTCGTCTCGATCACCACGCCCAATGCCCTGCACCGCGACATGGCCCTCGCGGCGATCGCGGCGGGCAAGGCCGTCCATTGCGAAAAGCCGCTGGCGCTGACGCTGGCCGACGCACAGGCCATGGCAAAGGCCGCCGACGCAGCCGGGGTCACCACGCTCGTCGGCTACAATTATGTCCACAACCCCGCCTTCACCCATGCCTGCCGGCTGATCGCCGAAGGCGTCATCGGCAAGCCGGTCCATTTCCGCGGCTGGGTGGACGAGGATTACCAGGCCGATGGCGATCTCGCCTGGACATGGCGCGCCCGGCGGGCCGATGCCGGCCTCGGCGCGCTGGGCGATCTCGGCTGCCATCTCGTCTCCATGGCTGTCGCGCTGATGGGGCCGATCGCGAGCCTGATCGCCGACACCCAGATCGTCCATGCGACGCGGCCCATGCTCGACGGCTCCGGCGACGCCGCCGTCGAGAACGAGGACACGGCCTCGGCCATCCTGCGCTTCGCCAGCGGGGCGCAAGGGACGCTCTGCACATCGCGCGTCGCCTGGGGCCGCAAGAACCGCCTCGACTGGGAGGTGCACGGCACGCGCGGCACGCTCCTCTTCAGCCAGGAGCGGCTGAACGAATTGCAGCTCTACGTGAACGAGGGCCCGGCCGCTCGCCAGGGCTTCCGCACCATCCTCACCGGTCCCGCGCACGCGCCCTACGGCGCCTTCTGCCCGGCGCCCGGACACCAGCTCGGCTTCGGCGACCTCAAGACGATCGAGGCGGCCAGCATGCTGCGCGCCATAGCCGGCGGCCCGCCGGCCCAGCCGAACTTCACCGACGCCCTCGCCTACGAGGCCGTCATCCACGCCATCGACGACGCCAGCCGGACCGGCCAGCGCGTCACGCTCCAGACCTCCTGAGGACATTGCCATGAAAGTCGCACTCTTCGGCGCCGGCCGCATCGGCAAGGTACATGCCGCCTCGATCCGCATGGATCGACGCTGCGAACTCGTCGCCGTCACCGACGTGATGAGCGATGCCGCCGACGCACTGGCGGCCGAGTACGGCATCGCCGCGCGGCAGGCCGACGACATCCTCGCCGACGCCAGCATCGACGCCATCCTCGTCGCCTCCTCCACCAATACCCATGCGGACCTGATCGAGAGAGGCATCGCGGCCGGCAAGTCGGTGTTCTGCGAAAAACCGATCGACCTCGATCTGCAACGCGCGCTCCGGGTCAAGAAGGCCGTCGCCGCCGCTGGCCGGCCGGTGATGATGGGCTTCAACCGGCGGTTCGATCCGAACTTCTCGGCCCTGCGCGACGCCTTCGTCGCCGGCGAGATCGGCAAGGGCGAGTTGCTGGCGGTGACCTCCTACGATCCGGCGCCGCCGCCCGTTTCCTACATCAAGGTCTCCGGCGGCCTCTTCCGGGACATGATGATCCACGATTTCGACATGTGTGCCTGGCTGTTCGGCATGCCCGAGACGGTGACGGCGACGGGCTCCTGCCTCGTCGACAAGGCGATCGGCGCGGCCGGCGACATCGACACGGCCGTTGTGGTGCTCGGCTATGCGGACGGCCGCATCGCGACGATCCGCAATTCGCGCCGAGCCGTCTATGGCTACGATCAGCGGGTGGAAATGCTCGGCTCGGACGGCATGCTCGAGGCGCAGAACGTCGCCGAGAACACCGTCGCCAAGTCCACCACGGCCGGCGTCGTGTCGGCCAAGCCGGTCTATTTCTTCCTCGAACGCTACATGCGCGCCTATGCGATCGAATGGTCGCGCTTCGTCGACAGCGTCGTCGACGGCGCGCCGCTGGCGGCCACCGTCGATGATGGCGTCAACGCCCTCGCCCTGGCGGAAGCCGCCAACATCTCCTTTGCCGAAAACCGCCGCGTCGTCATCACCGCGGCGATGACCGGCCATTGACCGCGACGCGGCAGGACAGGATCGCGACATGACCCGTGGACCGTTTCAACTGGCCGCCTGCGCCGAAATGATCTGGCGGGACCGGCCGATGGAATGGCGGCTGCAGCGCCTGACCGAACGCGGCCTCGCCGTCGGCCTGTGGAACTGGCCGGACCATGATCTGGCCATGCTGGAGCGTTCGGGCGCGTCCTTCTCGATCATGAACGGCTATCTGCGCGGCCGCCTTGCCGACGACGAGGGCGCGGCCGAACTCCTCGCCACCGCCCGCGAGACCGCCCATGTCGGCAAGCGGCTCGGCGTCGCGCGCCTCAATTTGCACGGCACGGGGCTCGGCGATGGCGGCCTGCCGGTGGTGCCCAGCGAGACGATGACCGGGGCCATGTGGCTGAAAGCCCGCGACACGCTGGCGAGGATCGCCGACCTCGCCGACGAGATGGACGTCGTCTTCACGCTGGAAAATCTCAACCTGCCGGTCGATCACCCCGGCGTTCCCTTTGCCCGGGCGCAGGACACGCTGGCGCTGGTCGCGGCCATCGACCGGCCGGGCCTGCGGCTGAACCTCGACCTCTATCATGCCCAGATCGGCGAGGGGAATCTGGTCGAACTCTGCCGCAGCGCCCTGCCCTATATCGGCGAAATCCAGGTGGCCGACGTGCCCGGCCGCATGGAGCCCGGCACCGGCGAGATCGCCTATGACCGTATCGCGCGTGCCCTCGCCGCCATGGGCTATCGCGGACCGGTGACGATGGAGGCCTTTGCCAGCGGCGATCCCGACGCCGCCCTCGACGCCTTCGAGCGCGCTTTCACCCTCTGATCAGGCGAAGCGACGGGCGCCGGCAACGCACGCGACCACCAGGGCCGAAGCCCCGATCATCGTCCAGGCCACCGGTTCGCCCAGGAGCAGGCCGGCCAGCGCCAGGCCGAAGAAGGGCTGCAGCAACTGCAATTGCCCGACGCCGGCGACCCCGCCGAGCGCCAGGCCGCGATACCAGAAGACGAAGCCGACCAGCATCGAGAAGACCGACACATAGGCAAGACCCGCCCAGGCCGGTGCGGCGATGTCCGCGAAACTCGCCGGCCATGTGAGAGCGGCAATCGCCGCCATCACCGGAAGGGCGAAGACGAGGGCCCAGGAGATCACCTGCCAGCCGCCGAGGCGGCGGGACAGCGCGGCGCCCTCGGCATAGCCGAGCCCGCACAGAACGATCGCCGCGATCATCAGGAGATCTCCCGCCAGCGAGGCCGCACCGTCCTGTGCGAGGGCAAAGCCCGCCACCACCGCAGCCCCGGCCACCGAGAACAGCCAGAAGGCCGGCCGCGGCCGCTCGCCGCCGCGCAGCACCGCGAAGATCGCGGTCATCAGCGGCAGCAGGCCGATGAAGACGATCGAATGGGCCGCCGTTACATGCTGGAGCGCCAGCGCCGTCAGCAGCGGAAAGCCGACCACCACGCCCGCGGCGACGATGACCAGCGGCGCGACATCGCCGATGGCGGGCCGCCTCTGGCGGAGCAGGAGCAGCAACAGCGTGGCGAGGATGGCGGCGATGGCCGCCCGGGTCGAGGTCAGGAACAAGGGCGTGAACCCGCCGACGGCAACGCGCGTCGCCGGCAGCGAGCCGCTGAAGATGATGACGCCGAGGAGCCCGCTGCCCCAGCCCGCTGTCGTTCGATCCATGAAAAAGCTCCGCCCCGTCGCATCGCTCCTTCTAGGCCCGCACGGTCTGGCGCCGGTAGCGACAATCCCCTACAATTTCGCCGAACTGTATGGGTACCGGAGGCCGCACACTTGGGCGTTTCCCCACACGCGGCTGGGCCCGGAACGACCCGCACCGCGGCGCTGATGGACGAGATCCGGCGGCGCCTGGCGAGCCGCAGCCTGGTGGCCGGCGAGAAGCTGCCATCGGTGCGCGCCTTCGCCCGCACCATGGGCGTCTCGCCCTCGACCGTCGTCGAGGCCTATGACCGGCTGGCCGCCGAGGGGCTGATCCGGTCGCGGCCGGGCTCCGGCTTCTATGCGGCGGCCGGCGCGGCGCCGCCCCTGGCGCTGGCCGAGATCGCGCCGCGGGCCGAACGCGACATCGACCCGCTGTGGGTTTCGCGCCAGTCGCTGGACGCCCACCCCGACACGTTGCGCCCCGGTTGCGGCTGGCTGCCGGCGGACTGGATGCCGAACGAAGCGGTGCGGCGCGCCTTGCGCAGGCTCGCCCGGGCCGACGACGCCGTCCTGTCGGACTATGGCGGCACCCGCGGTTCGCTGCCGCTGCGCCAGCATCTGGTCCGGCAATTCGCGGCGGAGGGCATCGCGGCCGGGGCCGAGCAGATCCTGCTCACCGGATCGGGCACCCAGGCGCTCGACCTTCTGTGCCGGTTCTTCCTGCAGCCGGGCAACACCGTACTTCTCGACGATCCCTGCTACTTCAATTTCCAGGCGCTAATGCGCGCCCATCGCGTGCGGATCGTCAGCGTGCCGCAGACACCAAGCGGGCCGGATCCGGCGGCCTTCGCGGCCGTGGTCGCGGCCCATCGCCCGAGGCTCTATGTCACCAATTCGGCGATCCACAACCCGACCGGCGCGACGCTCTCGCCGCAGATCGCCCACCGGATCCTGACTCTTGCGGCGGCTGAGGACATGATCATCGTCGAGGACGACATCTTCGCCGATTTCGAACCCGAGCCCTCGCCGCGTCTCGCCGCGCTGGACGGGCTCGACCGGGTGGTCCGGATCGGCAGCTTCTCCAAGACCCTCTCGGCCTCGGTGCGATGCGGCTATATCGCGGCGCGGCCCGACTGGATCGACGGGCTGGTGGACCTTCAGGTCGCGACGCATTTCGGCAGTGCCAGTCCGGTCGCCGCCGGGATCGTCCATGCCGCGCTCAGCGATGGCAGCTATCGCAAGCATATGAGCGCGCTGCGGGCCCGCCTTGCCCGGCGGCAGAAGCAGACGATCGCGGCGCTCGGCGTCCTCGGTATCACACCCTGGACTCTCCCCCGCGGCGGCTTTGCGCTGTGGTGCCGGCTGCCGGACGGAGCGGACGCCACCGAACTTGCGCGGCACGCCCTGCGGGACGGAGTGCTGCTGGCCCCCGGCAATGTCTTCAGCGTCGCCCGAACCGCCCCCGACATGATGCGCATCAACGTCGCGCAGATGGAAGACAAGGTGATCGCGGTGCTCAAAACGTCGCTCGCAAGCGGGCGCTGAGCACGCGGCGGAGCAACTCCCGGCCCTCCCAGTGACGCGGCTGCCAGCCTCTCGTCGGTGACCCCCTGTGCATCTTCTCGTCCCGCGCTGTCCGGACGCCCAGAATCGTCTACGGTCGAGCCGCCAGACGCCAACGACGGACCCTTCCCGATGATCTGTGAAGAACGCGACTGCCATATTCGGCCGGGCAAGCTAGGCGCCTTCGCCGCCTGCTGCCTCATCGAGCGCCAGTACACGCGGATCCTCGTCGCCACAGACGTCTCGCCGCTGCAATGACCGACTTTCCCGTTTCCACCGCCGATGGCGCCGTCCTCAAGGCCAGCCGCGAGGGCGCCGGCGCGCCGCTCGTCCTCGTCAGCGGGCTCGGTGGCACGGCCGGATTCTGGGCGCCGGTCGCAGCAAGACTGCGCGACCGATTCGAGATCCTCACCTTCGACCAGCGCGGCATCGGCGCCTCGACGCGGGGCACGGCCGCAACGGACATCGCACAACTGGCCGATGACGTTCAGGCGGTGCTCGACGCCGCCGGGATCGAGGCTGCGACCATCGTCGGCCACTCGACCGGCGGCTGCATCGCCCAGAGCCTGGCGGCACGGGCACCGGAGCGGGTAACCGGCCTCGGGCTCAGCGCCACATGGCTGCGGCCCAGCCGCTACATGACGGCCCTGTTCCGGACCCGCCTCGACCTGTTGCGCAACGACCCCGTCGCCTACACCGCCACGGCGACGCTGATCTCCTATGCGCCGGAATGGCTGGAGGCCAACTGGTCGGCCTATGAGCGGGCGGTGGCGAAGGCCCCCACAAGCGAAACGGCCCGGCAGATCGTCGCCGAGCGGATCGAGGCATTGCTCGCCTTCGACGGCAGCGCATCGGTGTCGCAACTGACGATGCCCGCGATGATCATCGGCGCCGCCGACGACATGATCGTGCCGGCCTTCCTGCAGCGCGATCTGGCGACGGCACTGCCCGCAGCCCCCCTGACCCTTCTGCCCGAGGGCGGCCATTTCTTCCCGGTGTCCCGCACCGACGCCTTCGTGACTGCCGTCGGGGACTGGGCCGCCGGCCTTCGATGACCCGGCACGCGCCCAGCGTCCTGCCCGGCTTTCGGACGCGGCATCGTTTTCTTGCGTGCAGAATGGCAGAACGGGAGGGCGATGGCCGCGCCAACCCGCGTGACGGTGCGGAGCATCCGGCTCGCACGACCCGACACACGAAGGCAGGAATGTCATGCTGATCAAAGACCACAATGACGGCGTCCTCGAGAAATGGCGCGACGGCGTCATGACCCAGATGCGGGTGTCCGCCGCGACCGGCGCCCACCAGATCTGCGTCTTCGAGCAATGGTGCGAAAAGGGCCTCGGCGCGCCGACGCATCATCATGCGGTCGAGGAGATCCTCGAGGTCATGGGCGGCACCGCGGAGATCCACGTGGGCGGCGAGACCGTGGTCGTGACGGCCAACCAGTCGGTGCTGATTCCGGCCGGGGCCCGGCATGGCTTCCGCAATGTCGGCGACGACATCCTGCATGTGCGCGCCACCATCGCCTCGCCGATCTTCGAGGGACGCTACGAGGACGAGAGCGAGCAGACGCGCCGCTGGGTTCCCGAATTCTGAACACCTGCGGCGCCGCCGGGCGCCGCCATTCCCTGCCCTCTGCGATGCGCGCCCCGCATCGCGACGATGATCGGACGTCACCATGAGCATTGAAAAAGTCGCCATCGCCGGTGCCGGCATCATCGGCGCATCCTGGGCGATCGTCTATGCGCGCAGCGGCCTGCAGGTCGCGATCTACGACCACAGCGCCGAGGGCCGGGCGGCCCTGCCCGGCCGGCTGGCCGACGCGATCGCCATTTCCGACGCGCTGCTGCGGCCCGGCGAGACGGTTGCTCAGGTGACCGCCCGCATCACGATCCACGACAATCTCGCCGACGCCGTGGCCGATGCCGATTTCGTCCACGAATGCATCGTCGAGAAGCTCGACGCCAAGGTGGCGATCTTCGCCGAGCTCGACCGCCTGGCCGGCCCGGACGCGATCCTCGCCACCACCACGTCGAGCTTCCCGGTGTCGAAATTCGCCTCGGATCTCGCCTGCCGCGAGCGCTGCATCGTCGTTCACCCGGCGACCCCGCCGCATCTCCTGCCGGTGACCGAAATCTGCCCGGCGCCCTTCACCCGGGCCGACGTGACCGACGCGACCTTCCGCTTCATGGAGGCCTGCGGCCAGACGCCGGTGCATATCAAGCGCGAGATCCCGAGCTTCGTTCTCAACCGCATGCAGGCGGCGCTGGTCGTCGAGATGTTCCGCTGCCTCAACGAGGATCTGATCTCGCCCGAGGACATCGACAAGATCATCAGCCAGGGCTTCGGCCTGCGCTGGGCGTTTCTCGGCCCCTTCGAGGGCGTCGACCTCAACGCCAAGGGCGGCATTCGCCAGTATCTGGAAAATTTCGGTTTCCTGTTCAACGAGATGGCCAATGAGCTGGGCTTCGCCGACGTGGTGACGGACAAATCCATCGACGCGCTCGAGACCTATGCCCGCAACAAGATCCCGCTGGACAAGCTGCAGGAGAAGGTCGCCTGGCGCGACCAGTCGATCATCGCGCTGCGCGGGCTGAAGGATGCCCGCGGCACGGTCGACAGGGGTTGAGAATGGCAGCCCCGGACATGCGGCGCATCGGCCTCATCGGCTACGGCGCCGCCGGCCGTTCCTGCGCGGCGCTGCTCGCCGCCGACGCGGATTGCCGGGTCATGGTCCTGACCCGCCGGCCCCCGTCGGACGGCATTCCGGAGCACGTGGCCTTCGCGGCCGATCTCGACGCCCTGATCACCTGGAAGCCCGACGCGATCATCGAAGCCGCCTCGGCGGAGGCCTTCGCCGAGATGGTCCCGCACTGCCTCGACAGCGGCATCGACGTCGTCCCCGCCTCCGTCGGCGCCCTGCAGTCGCCGGAGATGGCCGCGCGCATCCGCGCGACATGCGCGCACAGCGGGGCGCGGCTGATCATCCCGGCCGGCGCCGTTGGCGGGCTCGACTACATCGCCGCTGCCGCCCTGACCGGCGACATCGCCGTGACCTACACCTCCCGCAAGCCGCCCGCCGCCTGGGCTGGCGAGCTCACGGCGCTGGACCTCGCCGAGACCGCCCGCACCGAGCCGGTCACGCTGTTCGAGGGCAGCGCGCCGGAAGCGGCGAAGCTCTATCCCAAAAACCTCAATGCCGGGTTGACGATCGCGCTGGCCGCCGGTTTCGAGCGCACGCGGGTGCGGGTCGTCGCCGACCCCGGGGTCACCCGCAACACCCACGAGATCGCGATCACCGGCGCGGCCGGCGACGCCCTCCTGCGGTTCGAGAACCGCGCCTCGCCGGACAATCCCAAGACCTCCGCGATCACCGCCCTCAGCCTCGTCGCCACGGCCCTGCGCCGCTACGCGCCCGTCGGCACCTGACGACCAGTGGCATCTGAGCCGGGGCGCCGGCTGCCATGCAATCAGGAGATGCGCCTTATTTGACGTTACGTAAGATGGGAGTAGACTGACGCTGACAGGATATTCAGCGAGTTTGCCATGAAAACCGTGTTCCAGTCGCAGCTCGAAGACAGGGAAGCCCTTGAGGGGGTTCTCAATCTGCACAACCCCACCGGATCGCAGGAGATGCCGGCGGCGTCTCCCGGCTTCGAAGAGGCGGCGATGCGGCTGAAGGCGGGCAAGACGAATCTCGAAGCACCGATCGCGGCCGAGGCGATCGTCATGCTCCACGGCTACCCGTCCCTGCTCATCCAGAATGGCGATTACCTTGAACCGGAAAGCCAGACCTGGCGGACGCGCCTCTCTCCCTATCGCGACAAGATCCACCACGTTATCGCCAACACCGGACGCGTCGACCTGGTCAACCATCCCGACTACAAATGGGTCGGCACCGCATGGCGGGTTGATACCGACGTCTTCATCACCAATCGACACGTCGCCAGCATCTTCGCGCAGGCCCGCAACGGGGGCTTCGAGATCACCCGCGGGATCGAGGCGAAGGTCGATCTGGCCGAGGAGCATCTCTCCACCGCGCAGATGGAGCTGTTCGTCAACGCGATCCTGCACATCGAAGATGTGGGCGACAGCGCGATCGACATGGCGGTGCTGCGCGTCGACGCCGCGGCGATCGCCGGAATGGGCGACCCGCTGCAACTGTCCGCGGGCGGCGCCGACGAGGGTTTCATCGGAGTCGTCGGCTATCCCGCACGCGACCCACGCAATCCTGGAGACGCGATGGCGCGCATCTTTGGGGATATTTACAACGTCAAGCGTCTGGCCCCTGGTCGCATCATGGATTTCGGGCAGGCGCCGGATGTCTTCACCCACAATTGCACGACGCTCGGCGGAAACTCCGGCTCGGTCGTCTTCGACATCGAGAGCGGCCTTGCCATCGGCCTGCACTTTGCCGGCAGCGCCCTGACCGCCAATTACGCGGCCAAGGCCGACGCCATTCATCGCGTGCTGCGCAAGACCAGCGTGGCCGTGCCGGCCTTCCAGACGAGGGCCGATCCCACCGGTCGACGCGGTGTCTCCGAAGCCGAGGCCGAAGCCGGGACCTTCGAGGGCCGCGACGGCTACCGTCCGGATTTCCTGGGAACCGGACCGCTGGCCGTGCCGCTGCCGCAGCTCAACCCGTTGCAGCAGCAGAAGGTCGCCAAGACCGAGAGCGGCGAAACCGTCCTCGCCTATCGACACTTCTCGGTCGTGATGAACCGCAAGCGTCGGCTGGCCTTCTTCGCCGCCGCCAATATCGATGGCGACACGCTCCGCCGTCCCCGCCGCGTCTCGAAGTTCCACCTCGACCCGCGGCTTGCCGAGACAGACCAGGCCGGCGAGGAACTCTACGCGTCGAACCCCTTCGACCGGGGGCATCTGATTCGGCGGCTCGATCCGACCTGGGGCGACAAGGCGGAAGCCGAGGAAGCCAATCGCGACTCGATGTTCTTTCCCAACATCGCGCCCCAGCACAAGAATCTGAACCAGAAGATCTGGCTGGCGCTGGAGGAGCACATTCTCGACGAGACCGACGCGCGCGACGCCAAGGTCTCGGTCTTCGTCGGCTGCGTCTTCGGCGGCTGCGATCCGGTGCACAAGCCGTCCGGCATCAAGGTGCCCATGGCGTTCTGGAAGCTCGTCGTGTCCCGCGGCAGGGTGCGGCGCGGACGCGGCAGCGAGACATGTCTGCAGGCGCAGGCGTTCATGCTGTTCCAGGATCATCTGGTCAGCGAGAGCGACCTGGAAATCGTTTTCGGATCCGGCTTCGAAACCCATCAGGTGACGGTCGGCGCGCTCGAACGGATCACCGGCCTCGACTTCCATGTCCTGCGCGATGCCGACACCTTCGCCATGCCGCCGCAGGAGCGAACGCGCCGCCTCGACGAAGCCGTCTCGGCCACCTCACCGCTCGCCATCGTGGCCGACGAGATGAAGCCGCTCGGGTCGCTGCAGGACATCGTGGCCGGTTGAACGGCCATGAGCGCCGGCATCCCCGGATCGGGCACGATTGATATTTCGGGCACCGCGCGCATCCTCGACGTGCGGGTGGATGTGGGCGACCGTCGCGACTTCCTCTACAGCCCGCCGCTCATCCCGCTGCGGCCGAGCGTGCAGCCCGGCGACCACGGCTGGTGGCGACCGACGCGGGTGCGCGACCAGGGAATGGACCCTTCCTGCACGGGCCATGCGCTGGCCTCGATCGTCGACCATCTGCGGGCGCGTGACCTCGACACCGATGGTGCACAGGGCGACGCCTCCCTCGACCACCCCTGGGCGAGCGCCCGGATGCTGTACAGCGTGGCGCGCTATCACGACGATTTCGACGGCGAGAATTACCGGGGATCGTCCGTCCGCGGCGTTCTGAAAGGGTTCTTCTACAACGGCGTGTGCTCGATCAATGTCGAGCGCGGGGTCGAGAGCGTCGACGGAAGCTACGACTGGCACATGACGCGCGCGATCCTGGAGAGTGCGCGCAAGATGCAGCTCGGGTCGTATTTCCGGGTGCGCCCGCGACTGTCCGACCTCCATGTCGCACTCAACGATGTCGGTCTCGTCCTTGCCTCCGCCGATATCCATGACGGCTGGGCCGCGCCGGGCGGACAGATCCCCTACCGCGCGCGCCAGGGGATCGCGAAGAAGGGCCGGCACGCCTTCGTCCTCGTCGGCTACGACCAGAATGGCTTCATTCTGCAGAATTCCTGGGGCTCAAGCTGGGGCGCCAATGGCCTCGCCCACTGGAGCTACGAGGACTGGGCCGAGAACATCGTCGATCTGTGGGTCCTGCGGCTCGGCGCCCCGCTTTCGGCAGCCGGTGGCTCGCACGATCGGCCGAGCGTCGCCCGCAACGCGCTCGCGCTGATGGGGCGAACCGGGTTCGAGCGCGCGCCGACCTCGGCCGATGCCGCACCTTCGCGGCTCGAACTCATCGGCCATGTGGTGCCGCTGGCCAAGGGACGACTGGACCGTTTCGGCAGCTACCACACCGACAGGCAGACGCTGCTCGAGACGGTCCGCATCATCCGCGACGGCAAGCGCCGCTACCGGCATGTGCTGATCCATGCCATGGAACTGCAGGCCGGCGAGATCGCCACGGCGACCCTGATCCGCGACATGTCCGCGTCGCTGAAGGAGCGCGGCTGCTACCCGATCTTCATCCTGCTCGAAAACGTCCTGTCGGCGGAAATCTATGCGTCCTGCGCGCGGATCGTCCAAAGGCTCAACGAGCGGGCCGGTCTGGCGACGACGCCGGAAAAGGATCACGAGATCGAAGGCCAGGCCTCGCTCGTTCCTTATCGCCTGATCGAGGAGATCCAAGAGAGCACAGCGCAGTCGATCCGCGGCTTCGATGCCGAAGATGGCGGATGGCGCCTCGGCGAAGCCGGCGAGCTTCTGCACCACATGTTCGCGTTCCAGCGCGAGCGGCACGAGGCCGGCGACATCTCCTATCACCTGTCCGGCCATGGCTTCGGTGCGCTCTTCATCGCCGCGATCCTCGGCCACCGCGACATCTTCGAAACGGCCCCGGTCATCTCCAGTGCCAATTTCCTCGCTCCGATGCTGACGATCGAACAGTTTCGCAAGGCGATCCTGCCGACCATCTCGCATCCGAAGGACCTGCCCGTTCGGCGTCATTCCCGGTGCCCCGAGCTGGTGGTGGAGACGGCGCGGATCTTCACCCTTAACGACGACATGATGACCGCCGATCGCTGCCTCGACGGCTATGGCGCGTCCTGGCCACGGCTCTGGTCGCGGGCCAGCCGGATTGCCGCCGAACGCAGCCACCCGGACGTCGCCCGACAAACGAGGGCATCGGAGCCGTTTCTCGCCTTCCGTTCCGCCGCCACGCAGCTTGCGACCCGCGAGAGAGACCTGCGGATCGAGGATGTTCCCGTCTCGCCCGGTGCAGAGGAATCGCGGCCGCTCCGCCACCTGCTTCTCGACCGGCGCCTCGACTATTTCCGAACGATCGTCCCCTCCGATGGATGATCCGCCGTTCCATTGTGCAGATCCGGCCTCCTGCGGACGGGCGCCCCGCAGGCGTCGGGCACGTCCGGCAGGAAGGCGCGGCTGCCGTCGCTACCCGCATGACGGATCAGCCGGCGCCGGCCGGCACGCTTTTCGGTGAGGAAACGCAGAAGGGGAGAATGGTGATGACGCAGATCCGGACGCTTCTCGGCAAATGGCGCGAACGCGGCGCACCCGCCGATGACGAAATGGCGGAGTTTTCCATCGTCGCGCAATCGGGTGCGGTGGACGGCCTCGACGCCGCGCTGCAAGCGGCCTTCGGCGATGTCGCCTTCACGCTGCGGCCGGCCTTCTCCGGCGTCGTAGGCGAAGAGACGGGGCACCGGTTCTTCATCCTGAGCTTTCCCGATCTCGCCGTGCGCGGCAACGAGGCGATCGCCTTCGAAACGGCGCGCGCCCTGGCGGAGCTGCCGGAGGTCGCGTCGGCTCGCCCCGTACTGATAGACTCGCTCGTCGGCGAGGCGATGGTGGCGCGCGAGATCGCCACGGAATCGATCTTCAGCTTCTGTTCCACCGACGATCCGGGTCCCGCGGAACATGGCTGGGCCCCCTACAGCCTCGGCGTGCTCGCGGCGTGGAACAAGACGCGCGGCGACGGCGTCACCGTGGCCTCGATCGACACCGGCTACAGCGACCACGACGAACTTGCGGATGTGATCACCACCACCAAGCCGCATCTCAATCTGGTGGAAGGCGGCGCCGATGCGCGCGACCGCTTCTCGACCAGCGGCCTGATGTCCAATCCCGGCCACGGCACCCTCGTCGCCAGCGTCGTGGCCAGTCGCGGCACGATCAATCCCGACGCGACAACGAACGGCCCGAACAGCGTCACCGGGGCCGCACCCGACGCCAAGATCCTGCCCATCCGGGCGATCCGCTCGGTCATCGACATCCGACAGTCTCGTATTCCGGCGGCGATCGAGCACGCGATCGCCACCGATTGCGACGTCATCATCATGGCGCTTGGCAGCCCGTTCCCGATCGAATCCGTCGAGGTGGCGCTGCGGGCCGCGGTGCGCCGCGGCATGGTGGTCGTCTGCGCCGCCGGCAATTGCGTCGGCGCGGTCATCTTCCCGGCCCGCTTCGCGCCGCAGGGTCTGACCACGGCGGTCGCGGCGGTCGATTACCAGTACATGCCGTGGGAGAAGACCTCGTCCGGCGATACCGTCACGGTCAGCGCCTTCGGCGAAGCCGTCTGGGGCGCGCGGAAGAGCCGGGCCAATGGCGCGAACAACTTCGTTGAACCGGCGCAGGGCACGACCCTCGCCAGTTCGCTGACGGCCGGCGTCGCGGCGCTCTGGGTCGCCGCCAATGGTGGCCGGGCGGCGCTCAAGGCCAAGGCGGACGCCGCCGGTGTCACGGTCCAGAAGCTCTTCAACGATGCGCTCGTCGCCACCGCCTACCGTCCTGCCGGCTGGGCTCGCGGCATGGGGGCCGGCCTCGTCAATGCCGGCGCCATGGTCAGCCATGCCATTCCGGCGGGGCTGGAGCTGGTCGCCGATGTGCCGCTGGCAGTCGACCACGTGACGCCGCTGCGGCGGTTCCTCTCGCCGACGATCGGCGAGACCGAATCGATCGCCGGGCTGGAAGCCGCCACCATGCCCGAGGAACTGGCAGCGGAAGTGCTGTGGCGCTTCCATCATGCCAATGCGCGCCGGCGCTTTACCGCGACCGCGCCGCACCGGGAATCGCTCGCGCTGGAGGCGGTGCCGCCGCCGTCGCGGGAAACCCCGGCTCTTCTGGCCCGGCTGGCGGAAAAGCCGTCCCTGCGCGCATTGCTCCGATAGCAGCGGACGCAAATCCCCGGCGGCGCATGGGCGATCACCGCGACCTGTTCATTTTGGGTCGTTGTCTGGCACGGGCTTTGCAGGGGAAAGCGGAGCGCCGGGCCGTCCCGCGGCCCGGCCCGACCGGCGGGATCTGTTGCACTCCCCCTGCAACGGCCTCACCGTTGCATCTCGTCCCCTCCTCAACCCGCTTTGCAGGTGTTTCCTTGTCCTCAACCCTCAGCTTCGAACGCGTCGGCCACGGCCCGCTGTCGATCACCATCCGCCAGGCCGTCATTGCCGGCTGGACCGGCCGCGACCGCGCTGCGGTCGATCACCACATCGCCGAACTCGCCGCCATCGGCGTCCCGCCCCCGTCCGAAGTCCCGCTGTTCTACCGGATCAGCGCGCAGCTTCTCACCAGCGAGACGGTGATCCAGGTGGTCGATGCCACCTCGTCGGGCGAGGTCGAGCCGCTGCTGATCGACGACGGCGAAAGCCTGTATCTGGGTCTCGGCTCCGATCACACCGACCGCGAACTGGAAAGCCATTCGGTGGCCCTGTCCAAGCAGGTCTGCGCCAAGCCGGTGGCGACGACGCTCTGGGACTATGGCGAGGTTCGCGACCATCTCGACGACATCCTCCTGCGGTCCTTGGTGCGCGACGATCCGGCGGCGGAGTGGACGGCCTATCAGGATGGAGGCGTGGCGAAGATCCGGCCGCTGGACCAGCTGATCGCGGCGTGCCCCTTCGCGGCCGGCGACGGGCGGCTGGAACCCGGCACGGCGATGATGTGCGGCACGCTGGGCGTCCTGTCGGGCGGGGTGCGTCCGGCCCGGTTCTTCCGGATGGAGATGCACGACCCGGTCCTCGATCGCACGCTCGTCCATGAATACGAGACCGCCAGCCTGCCCGCGGTAAAATAGGCGCGAGGCTGGCGGCTCCGTATGGGGCGCCAGCCCTCCGTTAGCCGCCGCGTTCCGCCGCCTCCACAGCGCGGCCACGCCTCCGACCATGGGCACACGGGTGCCTCGTGCGTTGCCCGCACGCCCGTATGGCGGCGATGATTCTGCCTCGCCCTGCAGGCCTCCCGCGGCATCCACAGCCTCACGCTACGTCAGGCTCCGCGGCGAAGGCATGCCTCCAGACGGCGGCGCAATGGCCTCCGCGGCCGCCCCTCAATTGGGCAGTCTGCAAGAATTTGCGCCAGTGACTGGCGTATATTTCAGCGCTGACAGGGGTTTACACTGAATTCAATTAACAATTGAATGCTGCTCATTGAAAGACGTTGCGGCGAGGGTGAACCCAGTTGACGCATGCAGGGGCCGCAAGGCCAGACAGTCGGAAGGCAGGCGCACCGCTTCGCATCGGGATGCTGACGCCGTCCTCCAACACCGTTCTCGAACCCTATACGGCCGAGATCCTGCGCCCCTTCGGCGCCGAGGCGAGCGTGCATTTCGGCCGCTTCAGGGTCACCGAGATTTCCATGTCGCAGGGCTCGCAGGCCCAGTTCGACCTCGCCCCGGTCCTCGATGCGGCGCGCCTTCTGGCCGACGCCCGCGTCGACGTCATCGCCTGGAACGGCACTTCGTCGGCCTGGCTCGGACTGGAGCGCGACGTCGAGCTGTGCCGCGAGATCGAAGCGGCGACCGGCATCGCCGCCACGACCACCATGCTGGCCTATGACCGGATGTTCCGGGCGGCGGGCGTCACGCGCATCGCTCTGGTGACGCCGTATCTCGGCGAGGTTCAGGAGCGGATCGTCGCCAATTACGCCCGTCAGGGCATCACGGTCGTCGCCGAACGGCACCTGGGAGACCGCGGCAATTTCTCGTTCTGCGAATATACGCCCGAGGCCATCGCCGACTGCGTGCGCGGCGTGGCGGCGGCAAAGCCGCAGATGATCGCCATCGTCTGCACGAATTTTCGCGGCGCGCCGGTCGTCGCCGCGCTCGAGCGCGAATGCGGCATCCCGATCATCGACTCGGTTGCCATCACCGCCTTTGCCACGGCCCGCCTCGTCGGCCTCGACACCGCACGGATCACCGGCTGGGGCCGGCTGTTCCCGGAGTTTTCCCAGATGACAGACCTGCGGCCAACGCAGGCTTTCGCGACAGGCGTCCCGTCCGCTTCGGGCCCTGACACATCCCCTGCCGGACAGCCGGCATCAACGGAGAGTGCAACATGAAGATCAAAACCCTGCTTCTTGCCGCCGCCTGCACGGCAGCCCTTGCGGCGCCCGCCCTGTCGCAGACCATCAGCCTGAAGGTGATGGGCCAGCCCTCGTCCACCGGCCTCATCCAGAAGAACTACGAAGCCCCCTTCTTCGAGAACATGGCGGAGAAGACCGGCCTCGACGTCAGCGCCACCTACACGCCGGTCGACGTCACCGGCGTCAAGGACACCGAGCAGCTGCGGCTTCTCAAGAGCGGCCTCTTCGACATCATCTCCCTGCGCATGTCCCAGGTCTCGCGCGACGAGCCGACCATTCTCGGCCTCGACCTCGTCGGCCAGAACCCGGACTACGCCACCGCCAAGAAGGCCGTCGACGCCTTCAGCCCAGTCGTCGACAAGCAGCTGCAGGAGAAGTTCAACACCAAGCTCCTCGGCGTCTGGCCGTTCGGGCCGCAGGTGCTGTTCTGCCAGCCCGACATCGCCAAGCTGTCCGATCTCAGCGGCAACAAGGTCCGCGTCTACGACCAGAGCCTGGCCAATTTCGTGTCCTCGGTCGGCGGAACGCCGGTGCCGCTCGGCTTCTCGGAAGTGCAGCAGTCGCTCGCCCGCGGCGTGATCGACTGTGCGATCACCGGCCCGAGCTCGGCCAACACCGCCGGCTGGCCCGAGGAAACCAGCAACATGCTGCCGATCGCCTTCCAGATCGCGGTGCAGGGCTACGGCATCAACCTCGACACCTGGAACAAGTTCTCCCCGGAAGACCAGGAGAAGCTGCAGGCGGCCTTCGACGGTCTCGTCTCGGAAATCTGGGCCTATTCGGAAGAGATCTTCGAGGACGCCGTGAACTGCAATGTCGGTGAGGAGCCCTGCGAGACGGTGAAGTCCTACGATCTCAAGCTGATCCCGGTCTCCGAGGAAGACAAGGCGACGATGCAGAGCGCACTGCGCGACATCTCGTTCCCGGGCTGGAAGGAGATCTGCGACAAGGTCAACCCGACCTGCTCGGAAGACTGGCAGAAGACCGTGGGCAAGGCGCTCGGCTTCTAGTCTCCCCTCGCCAACAGACCGGGCGGCCCGTCGGCCGCCCGGCACCCTGCAGCGATTTCACCCGCTGCACTCACGAACGGGGACGGCTCCATGCATCACTTCGCCAGATTCGCCAGCTGGGTCTTCGGCCTGTCGCTTGTCGCGCTGTCCTTCTTCGTGGCGGCCGAGACCGTCGCCCGCAAGCTGTTCAACTTCTCCTTCGAAGGCGCCGACGAACTGGGGGGCTACGTCCTCGCCATCGGATCGTCGCTGGCCTTCACGGTCGCCCTGGTCGACCGGGCGCATGTGCGCATCGATTTCCTGCATCGCCGGCTGCCGGCAACGATCCGGTCCATCCTCGACTGGCTGTCGATCGTCTCGCTCGCCCTGTTCGGCCTCTTCCTCGTCTATGTCGGCCGCTTCGTCATCGCCGACACCATCGCCTATGGCAGCGTCGCGCCGACGCCCTGGGCGACGCCGATGATCTATCCGCAGGCCGGCTGGTTCGCCGGCTACGTGCTCTTCGCCTTCGTCGCCGTCGGCCTCGCCCTCTACGCCACCTACCTCCTCCTGCGGGGCCGCCTCGACGCCTTGTCGGAGGCCTTCGATCCGAAGGGGGTGGAGGACGAGATCAAGGAGGAGCTGGACAATGTCCATGCGCGCTGACCGCCTGCCCCGTCCTTCCCTGACCGTTCCGGATTCCCGCCCATGACCGTCTCCGCCGTCCTCATCGGGTTCGTCGCCATGCTGGCCCTGCTCCTGGCCAGCGTGCCCGTGGCCGTCATCATGGTCGTCACAGGCGTCGTCGGCGGCACGCTGCTGTTCGGCTGGCCGCTGGTCCAGTCCATGGGGCCGGTCGCCTGGGGCGTGCAGAACGAGAACGTCCTGACCGCGATCCCGCTGTTCATCCTGCTCGGCGAACTGCTTCTGCGCGGCGGCCTCGCCGACCGGATGTACACCGCCCTCGCCGTCTGGTTCGTCCGGCTGCCGGGCGGGCTGCTGCACACCAATATCGGCTCCTGCGCGCTGTTCGCCGCGACCTCCGGCTCGTCCGTCGCCACCGCCGCGACCATCGGCACGGTGTCGCTGCCCAATCTCGACAAGCGCGGCTACAAGCCCAGCCGGTCGCTGGGCTCGCTGGCCGCCGGCGGCACGCTGGGCATCCTCATCCCGCCCAGCGTCAACCTCCTGGTCTACGGCTCGCTCGCCGAAACCTCGATCGGCCAGCTGTTCATCGCCGGCATCGTGCCCGGCGTCCTGCTGACCCTCAGCTTCATGATCTTCATCGCCGTCCAGAGCCTGATCGAGGAACACGGCTCCACCGTCGAGCGCGAGCCGCTGCTGCCCCTGCGCGAACGCCTCGCCCTCGCCCGCCATCTGATCCCGCCGCTGATCATCTTCCTGGTCGTCATGGGCTCGATCTATGCCGGCATCGCCACGCCGACGGAATCGGCGGCGCTGGCCGTCGTCGTGGCCATCGGCTTCATCTGGCGCGAGGGCCAGCTGAACTGGCAGGTGATCGACATCTGCTTCCGCCAGTCGGCCAAGACCACCGGCATGATCCTCCTGATCATCACCGCAGCCTTCATGCTCAACGTCACGCTGGCCCTTGGCGGCGCGGCCCAGGCCATGACCCAGTGGGTCGCCTCCTTCGGGCTGTCGGCGACCGGGCTCCTGCTCATCCTGATCGTCTTCTACCTCTTCCTCGGCATGTTCATGGACGTCCTGTCGATGCAGGTCCTCACCATCCCGATCGCCCTGCCGGTGGTCACCGCCGTCGGCGTCGATCCGATCTGGTTCGGCATCTTCGTCGTTCTGATGTGCGAGCTCGGCATGATCACCCCGCCGGTGGGCATGAACCTCTATGTCGTGCAGGGCGTGCGAAAGGACGGTGGTCCCTTCACGGACGTGGTCTATGGCGCATTCCCCTACGCGCTGATCATGATCGCCTTCACCATCCTTCTCATCTTCGCGCCGGACATCGTCCTCTGGCTGCCGCGCAACATGGCGGGTTGAGCGCAATGACCATCTCGGCACCCACGGCTTGGCGCCTCGACGCCTCGGCGCTGGTCGAACAGTACCGGCAGGGCGCGAGCGACCCGGTGACGATCGTCGATCTGTGCCTTGCCCGGATCGCCCGCATCGATCCGTCGCTGAACGCCTTCGTCTGCCTGTCGCCGACGGCGCGGGAGGAGGCCGCCGCCTCGGCCGCGCGCTGGCGAAGCGGTGCGCCCATCGGCCCCCTCGACGGCGTGCCGGTCGCCGTGAAGGACAATCTCGTGGTGAAGGGCATGCCCGCCACCTTCGGCAGCCGGCTCTATGCCGGCACCATCGCGCCGCGGGACGAGCTGCCGATCCGGCGTCTCCGGGAAGCCGGTGCGATCGTCATCGGCAAGACGAACACGCCGGAATTCGCCGTCGAGGGCTACACCTCCAACGACCTCTTCGGCGTCACCCGCAATCCGTGGGCGCCGGCGCTGACGCCGGGCGGCTCCAGCGGCGGATCGGTGGCGGCCGTCGCCGCCGGGCTCGTGCCGGTGGCGATTGGCACCGATGGCGGCGGATCGACCCGGCGCCCGGCCGCCTATACGGGTCTCCTCGGCGTCAAACCCGGCATCGGCCACGTACCCCGCGCCGACGGGCTGCCGCAGGTGCTCTTGGATTTCGAGGTGGTCGGCACCTTCACCCGCTCGGCGCGGGACGCGGCGCTGCTCGACAACGTCCTTTCCGGCCCCGACCGCGCCGACCCGGCCTCGCGCTGTCCGCCAGACGCGCCGGCCGCCGATCGCCCGCTCCGCATCCTTTCGGTCGAACGGATCGACGCCAATCCCTGCGACCTGGAGATCGTGACCGCCCTGCACGCTGCGGCGGACGCATTCGCCGCGCTGGGTCATCGGGTCACGCGCAGCGAGCTGCCCTTCGACAACTCCGGTCTCGCCGCGATCTGGTCGTCGATCGCCGAGATCGGCCTGAGGCGCCTTCTGGCCGTCGAGCCCGACTTCGCGGACAAGGTGAACCCCAAATATGTCGCCATGGCCCGCCGCGGCGCGGAACGGTCGGCAAGCGACCTCCTGGCCATTCTCGAAACGGTGGCGGCCCTGCGGCGGCAGGTCTCGGAAGGCTTTGCGGATTTCGACCTGATCCTGATGCCGTCCTGCGCCGCCATGCCCTGGGCGGCCGACACGCCCTTCCCGGACAGGATCGACGGCCACACGGTCGGGCCGCGTGGACATGCCGTCTATACGGGCTGGGTCAATGCCGCCGGGCTTCCGGCCATCGCCCTGCCCTGCCCGGTCCCGCCCGGCACCCTGCCGATCGGCGTCCAGCTGATCGGCGATCGCGGCGCGGAACCGACGCTTCTGGCGCTCGCCGCCGCCTATGAGGAACGCTGTCCATGGGACGATCGCTGGCCGGACATCGCCGCATCCTGACCGTCGCCGGAAGCGGCGTCGACGAAGGCCGTGCGCACCGGGCCGAGGCCGGAAATCCAGCCTTCGATCGCCGTGCCGGGCGCAACGAAGGGCAGGCCGGACAGGGTTCCGGTGGTCACGATCTGCCCCAGCTGCAGGCCGCCGCAATGATCGCCGACCATCCGGGCAAAGGCCAGGAAGACGGAGAAGGCGTCGCCGCCCGGCACCTTCTGCCGGCCGGTCACCACGTCGCGGCCGTCGAAGGTCAGGCGCACCTCCGGCTCGGTGAGATCGAGCGCCGCGTCGTCGGACTCAGTCCCGAAGACGAGGCCGCCATTGCTCTGGTTGTCGGCCAGCTTGGCCAGCGGCGCGGCGTCCATGAACCTGTCGATGCGGCCGTCGACGATCTCGATCACCGCCAGCGGCGTCACGCAGTCCCGGGCCAGGGTCTCGAAATCGGCCGCGTCGAAGGGCGGCAGGGGGCGATCGAGACGAAAGCCGATCTCCAGCTCGACGCCGCAGGCACCGAGTTCACCGGTCGAGAAGCTGGCACCAGAGGCGCGCAGGCCACCCTTGAGCACCGGCGCCGCGATCACCGGATCGGCGACGCGCTTGCGCCCGGTCTTCCAGGCGGCGGCCGGACCGAAGGCCTCGCAGACCAGCCGCTGGACGCCATAGGCGCCCTCGGGGCCGATCATGCCGGCCAGACGGTCGGCCTCATCGCGCGGCATCGGGGCGTGCGAACGCCGGGCCGTGATCAGGGCCGTCGCCAGCGCCTCGACGGGCGTCGTGTCATCGGCCATCAACGTGCGACTCCCGGCCGGACGGGCCGCAACGGGCGGAATGATGGGCTGGCTGACAGCATGCACAGTTCTCCGAAAGAGCGATGCGCCTACATAGAACCGATCATGCCGGTCGAGAAAGTCCCCCGTTGAGCCCGAACCCCAGCGCCGCCGCCAGTCCTGCCCGCGCCTTCGGCGACAAGCCCCGCAAGGCGCGCATCCGCCGCCATTCGCTGCACCAGGAAGTCGCCGAGACCCTTCGCCAGATGATCATCCATGGCGAGCTGATGCCGGGCGAGAAGGTCCCGGTGGCGAGCCTGTCGGACAGCCTCGGCGTGTCGCCGACCCCCTTGCGGGAAGCCTTGAAGGTGCTGGCCGAGGAACGGCTGGTGGTGATCGAGGTGAACCGGGGGGCCAGGGTCTCCTCCTATACGGCCGAGGAGGCGATCAAGCTGTTCGAGGTCATCGCGGCCGTCGAAAGCCTCGCCGCCGAGCTCGCGACGCGGCGGATGAGCGAGGCGGAAATCGCCGAGATCGAGGCCGTGCATGCGGCCATGACCGCGGCCTTCCATGCCGACGACAAGGACGTCTACTTCGACCTGAACTCGACCATCCACCAGATGCTGGTGACGGCGAGCGGTAACGAGGAACTGCAATTCGTCCACGAACGGCTCATGCTGCGAGCCCAGCGCGGCCGCTATATGGCCATTCTCGACGCCGACCGCTGGCTGCAGGCCTTCGAGGAACACGAGGCCCTGATGGCGGCACTCCGCATCCGCGACAGCGCCGGGGCCGCCGCGATCTGGCGCGTCCACCTCCTCAACACCGGCAAGACCCTCGGCGACGTCCTGCGCCAGTAGCGCGGCGCCCTGCCCACACGACGGGTCGCCACCGCGCGCCCTGCGTCGGGCAGCCGCTTCAGCGATCCGATCGATGTCGCCGCGGCTCAGGCCGCGACGAGATGCCCGTCGCCGCAATCCTGCAGCATCAGCCGCGACGGCTCGTCGCCGACGCGACGCACCGGGCTCGGGATATCGTGGTCCAGCCGCGGAAAGGCATGGCGCCGCTTGGCGGGATCCGGCACCGGGACCGCCTCGATCAACCGCTGCGTATAGGGATGCTGCGGATTGCCGAACACCTGGCCCCGGGTGCCGATCTCGACGATCTGGCCGAGATACATCACCGCCACGCGATCGGAGATGTTCTCCACCACGGCCATGTCGTGCGAAATGAAGAGATAGGCGATGCCGAACTCGTCCTGCAGTTCCCGCAGCAATTCCAGCACCCGCGCCTGCACCGACACGTCGAGCGCCGAGACGCTTTCGTCGGCGACGATCAGTTTCGGCCGCAGCGCCAGGGCGCGGGCGATACAGACGCGCTGGCGCTGGCCACCGGAAAATTCGTGCGGATAGCGGCGCATGTCCGACGCAGACAGGCCCACCCGCTCGAACAGGCCGGCGGTGCGGTCATGCCGCTCGGGGCCCTCGGCGATATTGTGGATGAGCATCGGCTCGGCGACGAGGTCCCCGACCGTCATGCGGGGATCGAGCGAGGCGAACGGGTCCTGGAAGATCATCTGGACATCGCGGCGCAGGGCCTTGGTCTCCCGGCGCGTCAGACCGGCCATATTGCGGCCGCCAACGACGATGTCGCCCGAATACGGCACCAGCCCCGCCAGCGCCTTGGCGGTCGTCGACTTGCCGCAGCCCGATTCCCCGACGAGGGACAAGGTCTCGCGATCTCCGACCGAGAAGCTGATCCCCTCCACCGCATGGACGCGCCGGTCGACCCGGCCGAAGAACCCGCCATGGATGTCGAAGCGCACGGAGAGATCGCGGACATCGACCAGCGGCGCCGGAGCCGCGGACGGTTCGGCGACGGGCGGCGCGACGCGGGCGGCCGCACGGTCGCGGCCCTGGCCCATGCGCGGCACGGCGGCCAGGAGTTCGCGCGTATAGGCCGCCTGCGGGTCGGCGAAGATCGTTGCCGCGGCCCCCGTCTCGACCATGCGGCCGTGGCGCATGATCACGACGCGGTCGGCCATCTCGGCGACGACGCCCATGTCGTGTGTGATCAGGATGATCGCCGTGCCGAGATCGCGCTGCAGATCACGCAGCAGCTCCAGCACCTCCCCCTGCACGGTGACGTCGAGCGCCGTCGTCGGCTCGTCGGCGATCAGCACGTCGGGGCGCAGGGCCAGCGCCATCGCGATCATCACGCGCTGGCGCATGCCGCCGGACAGTTCGTGCGGATGCTGGGCAAGGCGGCTGGCGGCCTCGGGAATGCGGACGGCATCGAGGGCGGCAATGGCACGGCGGCGCGCCTCGCTTCGACCGACACTCTCATGGGCCTCGATCGCCTCGATCAACTGCCGGCCGATGGTCAGCACCGGGTTGAGCGAGGTCATCGGCTCCTGGAAGATCATCGCGACGCGCTTGCCGCGCACCCGGCGCATCTCGCCCTCGCCCAGCTGCGCCAGGTCGGTGTCGCCCAGCCGGATCCGGCCGGAAGCGATCCGCGCGCCCGGCTTCGGCAGCAGCCCCATGATCGCCAGCGACGTCATCGACTTGCCGGACCCGGATTCGCCGGCAATGCAGAGCGTCTCGCCGCGGGCGAGTTCGAAGGAAAAGTCCGAGACCACGGGCCTCGGCCCGGTCTCGCCGCCGACCTCGACGGTCAGTTCCTCGACCCGCAGGATGGCACCGTCCCGCGGCGGCGTCGCGCCGCCGCGGGTGTTCTCGACAGGCTGCCTCATTCGAAGACGCAGCGCGGAAAGTAGAAGGAGACGACCCAGTTCGGCATGTCGACGATCTCCGAAATCCGCAGATCCCCGCAGGTCGAGACCAGCATGTAGGCGTCGACCGGATCCATCTGGTAGCGTGCCGAGAGAAGATCGACCATCTGCGCGACGGCCATCTTCGCCCCGGCCATGAGGTCCGGCCCGATCCCGGTCGTCACCTCGTAGCCCTTGGCGTCGAGATGCCGCGTCACCGGTCCCGCGGTGGTGAAACGCGGCATCTGCAGCCGCGCATCCTTGATCAGATCGAGCGTCAGCACCGTGTTCATCGGGCTTTCGATCGCCGTGCCGCAGACTTCGCCGTCACCCTGCGCCGCATGGGTGTCGCCGACCGAGAACAGCGCCCCGGCCACCTCGACCGGCAGGTAGAGCACCGTGCCGGCCGACAGATCCCGGATGTCGAGATTGCCGCCCATGCGCCGGGGCGGCACGACCGAGTGGAGGCCCGGCTCGGCCGGCGCGCAGCCGATCGTTCCGGCGAAGGGCTTCAGCGGCACCTTCCCCTCCTTGCCGAACAGAGCTGGCTCGAGGGTCGCCGGATCGTATTTCCAGATGGTGAGCGCCGGATCCTTGAAGTCGTCCGCCAGCAGGCCGAAGCCCGGAATGTTGGCGGTCCAGCCGAAGCCCGAGGGCTTGAAGGACTCGATGGTGATCTTCAGGGCATCGCCCGGCTCGGCACCCTCGACGAAGATCGGCCCGGTCACCGGGTTGATCTTGCCGAAATCCAGCGTCTCGACATCGGCGACGGTGGATCCGGCGGTCAACTGACCGCCGGAGGAATCGAGGCATTCGAATTCGATCGTCGAGCCGGGGGCCACCGTCTGGGCCGGCTGGAACGTGTTGTCCCAGCCGAAATGATGGTGGCGACTGTGGATCGTGTAGTCGCAGTTACTGCACATCGTTCACATACACGTAGTCGTAGTTGATCGGGATATGGACCGGGTCGACATAGAGATTGTCGGCACCGCCCATGCGCGGCGACTTCATGGTGAAGCGCTGTTCGTTGAAGACCGGCACCCACGGCGCGTCGGCCATGATGTCGGTGTAGATCTTCGACCACATCTGCGACCGCTCTTCCTGGCGCGCCGGATCGACGATCGAGTCGGCCTCGGTCGCCCGTTTGTCGAGCTCCTCGTTGCAGTACCACGACCAGTTCCAGCCGCCCGGCACGGCGCCGGCGCAGCCCAGGATCGGGCCGTAGAAGTTGGACGGATCCGGGAAGTCGGCGATCCAGGCCATGCCGCCGGACCAGATCATCGGCGCGGCGTCCTTCTCGCCGCCGGCGGCGATGACATTCGCCTGGGCCAGCGACTGGATCTCGGCACGAATGCCGATCTGCGACAGATCCTGCTGGATCGCCTGGGCGATGCGCGGGTTCGGGTCGGTGTTCATGACGAAGAGCTCGGTGTCGAACCCGTCCGGGAAGCCGGCCTCGGCGAGCTTGGCCTTCGCCGCGTCCACGTCGTAGGCGTAGCCCTCGTAGCTTTCGTCATAGCCGGGCATCGAGGGCGGCAGCGGCTGGTTGGCCGGCAGCGCCCGGTTGTTGATCATCTGGACGACGCGGTCCTTGTTGATCGCCATGTTGACCGCTTCGCGAACACCCTTCTGGTCGAAGGGCGGGATCTCGACGTTCATCGTGATGTAGCCGGTCTGCAGCTGGCCGCCCTCGACGACGCGGGCCTTCTGCTCGGGGTCGGCCATGACCTCCTGGAACTTCGCCGGCGGGATACCGTCGCCGGGAATGTCGACCTCGCCGCTCTGCAGACGCAGCAGCGCGACGATCGGCTCCTGGCCGATCTCGAAGGTGATCTGGTCGAGATAGGGCAGGCCGTCGCGCCAGTAATCCTCGTTCCGGGTGAACACGACGCGCTGCCCGAGCGCCCATTCGCCGAGCTTGAAGGCGCCGGTGCCCACGGGGTTCTTGCCGAAATCGGCGCCGTGCTCGGCCACCGCTTCCTCGGGAACGACCGAGGCGAAGTTCAGCGCCATCACGTGCAGGAAGGTGGCATCGGGCCGCGACAGCTTGATCTCGACCGTCGTCGGATCGACCACCGTGACGCCGGACAGGCTGTCGGCCTCGCCGGCGGCCACGGCCTCGTAGCCGTCGATCATGCCGAAGAAGCCGGCGCCGGGGCTCTGCGTCGCGGGAGCGGTCACGCGGTCGAGCGAGAACTTGACGTCCTCGGCGGTCATCTCGCGACCATTGTGGAACTTGACGCCCGAGCGGAGCTTGAAGGTAAAGGTCTGCCCGTCCTCGGAAATCTCGTAGCTTTCGGCAAGGCCCGGCCGCAGCTCGGTGGTGCCCGGCACGTAATCCATGAGCCCGTCGAACAGGCTCTTGATCATCGACCAGTTCTGCCAGTCATAACCGATCGCCGGATCGAGCGTGGCGACGTCGTCCTTGTAGGTGATGACGATGTTGCCGCCCTGCTTGGCGTCAGGGTCCGGCGTGGTGGCATCGGCGGCGGGCGCCGTCGCGGCGTCCTGCGCCATGGCCGGCGCTGCCGCCAGCATGAATCCGAGCGCCGATGCGGCGACGGTCGTGGTGAGCCAGGCTTTCATGCGGTCTTCCTTTCCTTCAGGGGTCACTGGAGCTTGATCCGGGGATCGATGAACGGAGAGACGAGATCGGCGAGCAGATTGCCGAGCACGATGGCGCAGGCCGAGACCAGCGTGACGCCCATGATGATCGGGATGTCGACGCGCTGGATCGCCTGCCAGGCGAGCTGGCCGATCCCGGGCCAGCCGAAGACGCTCTCCACGACGACGATGCCGCTCATGAACAGGCCGATGTCGATGCCGATCATCGCGATCACGGGCAGGATCGCATTGGGCAGGGCATGCCGGAACAGCACGGTGTAGCGGGCGAGGCCCTTGGCCCGCGCCGTGCGGATGTAGTCCTGGCGCAGGACATCGATCATCGAGGACCGCATCATCCGCGAGTACCAGCCGGCCCCCAGGATACCGAGCGTGACCGAGGGCAGGACGAGATGCGAGAAGGTGCCGTAGCCACCGATCGGGAACCAGTCGAGGCGCACCGCGAAGACGTAGAGAAGCAGGAGGCCGACGACGAATTGCGGCGCCGAGACGCCGACGAAGGAGCCGACCATCAGCGTCTGGTCGGTTGCCGAGCCACGCTTCAGCGCCGCCACCAGCCCCATGGTCAGGCCGAGCACCAGTTCGCAGACGATGGCGCCGAGCATCAGCAGCAGCGTGGCCGGCAGCCGTGCCGCGATCAACTCGGAAACCTCCGAGCGCTGCAGATAGGAACGCCCGAAATCCAGCTGCACGAGGCCGAGCAGATAGCGGCCGTACTGGACGAGGAAGGGCTGATCGAGGCCGAGTTCGCGGCGGATGTTCTCGACGGTCTGGGCCGTGGCGCTGCGGCCGGCGATCTGGCGCACCGGGTCGGCCGGCAGCAGGTAGAGCAGCGCGAAGGTGATCAGCGACACGCCGAGCAGGATCAGGGCCGACTGGATCAGCCGACGGGCGAGATAGGCGATCATGACAGCCGCCCCCGCTGGGTAGGATCGAGGATATCGCGCATCGCATCGCCGACGAGGTTGAAGGCCAGCGCCAGCGCCAGGATGGCCGCGCCGGGGAAGAACACCAGCCAGGGCGCCGCCTGGAAATAGGTCTGGTTCTCGAAGATGATGTTGCCCCAGGACGGGGTCGGGGGCTGCACGCCGACGCCGAGATAGGACAGGGTCGCCTCGAGCAGGACCGTGGTCGAGATCCCGAGCGTGCCCCAGACGATGATCGTCGGCAGCAGATGCGGCAGGATGTGGCGGAACAGGATGCGCGGCGTCGAGGCGCCGATGGAGCGCTCGGCGTCGATGAACTCGCGCTCGGCCAGGGAGCTGGTCTCGGCGAAGACGATGCGCGCGGTCTGCACCCAATTGACCAGCGCGATCACCATCGCGACGATCCACAGGCTCGGCGACAGCACGGCGGCGAGGCAGATCGCCAAGAGCAGCGCCGGAAACGCCATCATCAGGTCGGTGAAGCGCATCAGGACCGCCCCGATCCAGCCGCGGAAGAAGCCGGCGGTCACGCCGACCAGAGTGCCGATGATCAGCGCGACGCCATTGGCGACGATGCCGATGATCAGGGATGTGCGGGCACCGTAGAGCATGCGCGTCAGGAGATCGCGGCCGAGCAGATCGGTGCCGAGGACGAAGGCGCCGCCCGGCGCCATCGGCGCGCCCTGCAGCGTCAGCCCGTCGAAGAGCTGGTCGTTCGGATCGTAGGAGGTCAGCCAGGGCGCGGCGATCGCGCCGACGACCGTGACGACGATCAGCACGAGGCCGATCACCGCCAGCGGGCGGCGCAGCAACTGCGCCAGGACGCCGGCCGGCTTTGCGACCACCACGGGCGCCGTCGGCTCAGAGACGAGTTCTGCGCTCATCGCGACCTCCCTCTTCGAGTGCGAGGACGCGGCGGGCCGCTTCTTCCATCGTCGTCTGCCAGCTCATGGCGAGCGCCCGCAGCTGGGCATAGGCCCTCTCCTCGCCGACGCCGCCGGCGCTGAGCGCCACGGCAGCGCGCACGATCGTCTGGCGTTCGGCAACCCGCCCCTTCAGGCCGCGAACCTCGTCGGCGAGGCTCCGGCGCGCCTCGAAGCCCTGCCGGGCGATCAGCAGCGCCGAATAGATGCCGGAATTGGCCACCGGCTTGACGAGGTGGGAGTGGGCGCCGTGCGACAACGCCCATTCGATGCGTCCGGGCGCCTCAGAGCCGATCAAGGCGATCATCGGCATCGGGGCCTCGCCCGGCGTCCACGGAAACTGCGCGTCATAGCCGAGATCGGCGTCGAAGAAGATGAAGTCGGCCGCCAGCGCGTCGGCCGGCAGGTCCGGCCAGCATTCGACGGGATCGAGCCCGATCGCCGCCAGCTGGCGAACCAGCGCGGCAGTGGTCGCATGCGGTGGGTGCAGCACGAAGGCCTTGGCCCCGCCGAGATTGGGAATACGACTGCGGCGGGTCACGAGACGGCTCGCAGCGAAGGACGCGGGAAGATCCGCGCCGGATCGTAGCGCGAGAGATAGGGGTCGGGATCGACCCGCTGCGCGCTCTCCTCCACCACGTCGAACCCGCCGTCCCGCACACGACCGATGCGGATCGGCAGGCTGGCATGCTGGGTCTGCGGGTCGATCGCGATTTCGCCGAAGGGCGTGGCGAACCGCCGGCCGGTGAAGTCGGGAATGCGGCGCGCCGCCCCCGCATCGGCAGCAAGCCGGTCGGCAAGGACGAGAACGGCGCTGTATGCGGCGGCGAAGAAGGACGAGGGCCGCGACGTGAAGGCCGGGTCCGTGGCCTGGCTCGGCCAGGGCTTTGCCCTGTCGTGGAAATACGGCCCGACGGCGATATGGCCCTCTGCCGCGGCGCCGATCGCCGGCAGTTCGATCTCCGTCAGATTGCAGGAGAGGATCGGGCAGGACGCGGCGGCGAAATGCGGATCTTCCCGCGCCAGCTCGTCATAGGCCGCGAAGAAGGCATAGGAGGACGGGCCGATCAGGTGGTTGAGGATGAAATTCGGCCGTGTCGCCCGGATCTCGTCGATCAGCCGGGACACGTCGGTATCGCCAAGCGGCAGATAGCGTTCGCCGAGGACGCGTCCGCCGGCATCGCCAACCAGATCGCGGGCGACGCGATTGGTCTCCCAGCCCCAGATGTAGTTCGAGCCGACCAGGAAGGCGTCGGCGCCGAAGCGCGGCACGACATGACCGAGCAGCGGCACCAGATGCTGGTTCGGGCAGGCATTCATGTAGACGACGTGGTCGTTCGTTTCGAAGCCCTCGTAAGGGCAGGCATACCAGAGGGTCCCGCCGGTCTTCTCCAGCACCGGGATGACCTCCTTGCGGCTCCAGGAGGTGATGCACCCGATGACATGGCGGGCGCCGCTGTCGCGCAGGATTTCCTCGCAGAGCGGCGCATAGCGATCGACCTGCCCCTCCGGATCGCGCTCGACCGGTACGAACTCGATGCCGAGCGCCGGGTCGCGATTGACCGCCGCGATGGCGCTCAGGGCGCCGGCGCGGCAGGCGTCCGACAGCAACTGGTAGTTGCCGGAGCGCGAGTAGAGAATGCCGATGTCTATGCGTTGCGTCACGTCGATCCCACAAAAAAGCCCCGCCGCCCGTCGACAGGAATCGACGGGCGGGCGGGGCTCGAATGCCGTCCGGCGAACAAGGCCGGTATGTGAGGTCAGCGTAGCAGGGAGCGAGGCCGAGTCAAGCGCTTCTGCCTCGCACCGGGCACGCCTATTTTTTGAGCGTGAGGCAGCCGTGACGCTGCAAACGGACCGTGCAGTCCAGACGGTTCAGCCTTCGACCTCGGGTTCTTCGTAATTCACGATGTCGCCCTCAGGCGCGTTCGAGGCTTCGGATCCGTAGAAACCGATCACCCCGACGATGATGAAGAGCACGACGCCGATGGCGACGATGATGCCGGTTTTCCCTGCCATGCCGATCTCCCTGGCTTGCGCTTTGCGCAGCAATGCCCCTCCCGGCCCGCGGGTTCCCGGACGCTTAGCCGCCGAAGGATAAGGTTCGACGGCGCGGAGGATGATCGTGCGCAACCCGAGGGTTACTGGCGCTTGCGCTTGGTGAAGACGCGTTCGACATGGTGGGTTTCGACGAAGGCGGCGAGACGTTCGGCGATCTCCGGTGGCATCGGCGCGATCTCGACCATCAGATCGCCGATCTCGGTCAGGGATTCGCCCTCGGCCGGATCAGCGGTCACCGAGATGAGCCGGATCCCGGGCTCTTCGTCGGCGAGGGCCAGGGTCACCCAGAGACCGGGGCTGCCCGAGGTCAGATTGTCGCGGTAATTGCCGGTCTCGACCCGGTGGAATTCCACCGACCGCGCGCCGGCATAGAGCAGCACCGCGTCGCCGTCGTGGCCGAGCACATGGCCGGGCTCGGTGCCGATCGCCTCGGGAATGATCGCCACGATGCGCCAGGCATGGTCGACCCAGGGGCTCTTCGACGGCCGCCGCTCGACCACCACCCCGACGCGAAAGGTCGGCGCATCCATGCTCACGCCACCTCCGCCGGCGAGCGCAGCGGCAGGCCGACAATGAGGTTCTGCGGCTTCAGCCGCACGACGCCGTCCTTCGGCCTGGCAAGGAACAGCCAGACCGGCCGCGCGCCGATGGCCGGCAGCGCCTCGGCCGGATCGGCGAAGGTCAGGGCGAAGATGCCGATGATCTTCTCCAGATCGGCGGGGGCCACCGTATCGCCGCGCCAGACCTGGTTGCCGATCCGGCTGGCCTCGGCGTCGAGCCCGACGAACCAGGCCCAGTCGTCGTCATCCACCCGGGCGACCGGCTCGACCTTCACCCGCACCCCGAGGAGATGCGCGATCCAGCGCTCGATCGCCTCGGCAAGGCCCGCCCGCGCGGCCGGACCGGAGGCGAAACTCAGCACCAGCTCGAAGGCTTCGTCGCGGTGGAAATAGGAGGCGGCATTCTCGGCATCGAGGACGTCGAGCTCGCTCACCGTCGGCTCAGCGAACATCGCCAGAAGCGGCGAGGCATGGCGATCCTGCTCCTGCATCTCGACGATCTCGGCATCGGCGAGAAGCAGGGCGCCGTCATGGACGCTTGCCCGCTGCGGCCGGAAGAACAGCTCGGCCGAGCGCAGGACGAACGGGTCCGTGCAGCCATCCAGCGCATTGCGCAGGACGACCTGGGCGAGCTGGTTCACGAACAGATGCGGCGTGCCGGACATGTCGCCGCGCACCAGCGTCAGATAGGCCGCCTCCAGCGTCGGCGCCGCCATGAGCCGGTCGCGGAAGGCCAGCATCACCTGCCAGTTCTCGCGTGCATCCGCATCGTCGAGCCCGGCGATCTCCGCCTCGCTCACCGGACGGCGCGGATCGGCCAAGAGGCTGGCATGCAGGGCCAGCTCGGCGGCGCAGGCCTCGGGCGGCGGCACCAGTTCGGGCCGGGCGAAATAGGCCTTCAGGAATTCGTCGGTCAGCAGCAGATGGCCCAACGCATTGCGGTCGAGAAGCTGATGGCCGCAGGATACCCAGAACTCGCTCATCTCGTCTCTCCAGCGTCCGGGTTCATGGCTGCGTCTTGCCGAGGGTGCGGATGTCCATATGCTCGGCATAGGCGTCGTCGTCCTCGTCGATCTCGACGAAGCCGAAGGCGCGGGAATGGTCGACGGCGCCCTCGCGCCGATGCAGGGTGCGGAAACGCTCGCGAATGTCGCCATTCTCGACGCTGCGCTGCACCGCCAGCATGGTGTTTACCGGGTGGTCGCAGAGCGAGGCGGCGAAGGCCACCTCTTCCTGCGCCGCCGGCCGGGCGGTGGCGACATCCGGCGCGCCGAGATGGGTCACGAGATGGCGCGCCAGTTCCTCCACCACCGCGTCGCGCTCGGCCTCGCTGGCCTCGCTGACGATCGCCAGGGTCGACCAGCCGAAGCTGGCAACGCCCAGAAGCCCCGAGCGAAACGCCTGGCGCTCCTTGCCCTCGAGCGCCGCGACGTCGCGGTTCCAGAAGCGGAAGGTGCCGCTGACGGCCCATTCACCGGGTTCGGCCGCGTCCGTGAAGACGAAGGCGTCGGACGGGTCCATGCGGATCGTGCGCGGCAGTTTCAAAGCCATGGGGCCCCCTTTGCGGGCGCGCGCCGTAACGGCGGCGTCATGGCCGCAGCGAGCAGCCGGCGCTCCCCATCGCGCATCGGCCCATCGCTGTCCAGCCGCGCCCGTTCATGACGATCCGCCGTACGGGAACGCCCCAACGCGGGATAACGCCGCAGGCGGACCGGCGCATCGGGACCGATGCGGAAGACGCAAAGGCGGTGGCCGCCCGCCTTGCGGGTTCCAGATGGGGAGACAAGGCCGCGAAACGGGCGGTGATCGAGCCCGAGGGTCGATGGCGACGACATGAAAAAACCACGTGATACTATTGACTTGCGCCAGTTTAAAATCGTTCTACGCCAATGGTGGACGGTGAGACAACCGGCTGCCTGAAATGCCGTACACGCCCGAAGGATTGCGTCCATCGTGACCGATACGCCAGCCCATACCGGCCCCCGCGACACAGCCGAGGCGGCGCTCGCCGCCCTGCCCCCGGCGCAGCCGCCGATCTTGTCCCTCGTCAGCGATGGCACGATCCTGATCTGCGGCGACGGCGCGGCCGCGATCGATGCGGGCCTGCGGCTGGCGACGTCCCTCGACGTGACGGTACTCCTCGACGATGGCGGCCTGACGGCGGTGCCCGATGGCCTGCCGTTTCCGGTGGCGCGCGGCCGCATCGCCGGCGCCACGGGGCATTTCGGCGCCTATCAGGCCGTCGTGGACGGCTACATGCCGCCGGACGGCATGGCGCTGCCGCGCGACGGCGCCGTGTCGCGCTGCGACGTGATCCTCGACCTCGCTGCCCGGCCGCCGCTGTTTCCCGCCCATGAAGCGCGCGACGGCTATCTGCGGGCCGATGTCGCCGACCCGGCCGGCCTCGACGCGGCGATCGCCGAAGCGTCCGAGCTCGTCGGCGAATTCGAGAAGCCGCAATATATCGCCTTCCGCAAGGAGCTCTGTGCCCATTCGCGCTCGTCGATCACCGGCTGCACCCGTTGTCTCGACGCCTGCGCCATGGAGGCGATCGCGCCGGCCGGCGAGCATGTGACGATCGACGCCTATGTCTGTGCCGGCTGCGGCAATTGCGCCGCCGTGTGCCCGACGGGCGCGGCCTCCTACACGCTGCCGACGGTGGACATGCAGCTCGACCGCCTGCGCACGCTCCTGACCAGCTACCGGTCCGCGGGCGGCCGTGATCCGGTCGTCCTCTTCCATGACGGCTATGTCGGCCAGCCGCTCATCGACGCCGCCGGATCGGCGCTGCCGGCCCATGTGCTGCCGATGGCCGTCAACGAGATCAAGCAGATCGGGCTGGAAAGCCTCGCTGCGGCATTCGCCTATGGGGCAGCCGGCATCGGCATCCTGGCGCGCCGCGCGCCGCGGAACGGCATTGCCACCCTTGCCGGGACCGTCGATCTGGCCGGCGCCTTTGCGGCAGCGCTCGGCTATGGCGAGGATTCCTGCCGGATCCTCCATGCCGATACGCCGGACGAGATGCTCGCCGAACTGGCGGCCCTGCCGCTCGGCCGCGCCGCACCGGCGCCCGCCAGCTTCGCACCGGCCGGCAGCAAGCGCGAGCTTCTGGAGCTGAGCCTGCGGATGCTGCATCGGGTCGCGCCGGCACCGGTCGAGCAGGTGGCGCTGCCGCAGGGCGCGCCCTTTGGCAAGGTTCATGTGCAGACCGATGGCTGCACGCTGTGTCACGCCTGCGTGACCGCCTGCCCCACCGGCGCGCTGTCGGCCAGCGAGGACCGGCCGCTGCTCAGTTTCTCCCATGGCGCCTGCGTCCAGTGCGGCCTGTGCGAAGCGACCTGCCCGGAACAGGTGATCACCCTGGAGCCGACGCTCGATTTCGCTGCCTGGAACGCGCCGCGGCAGATCCTCAAGGAGGAAGAGCCCTTCTGCTGCATCCGCTGCGCCAAGCCCTTCGGCACGAAGAGCACGATCGAGCGGATCATCGCCAAGCTGGAAGGCAAGCACTGGATGTTCGCCGGCGAGAATGCCCGCCGCCTCGACGCGATCCGCATGTGCGAGGACTGCCGGGTGGAGGCGGTGCTGAACGAGGGGATCGATCCCTATGCCGGCACCGCCCGGCCGAAGCCGCGCCTTGCCGAGGATCACCGGGCGCCGACAGACTTTGACGGCCACCGACATTGATGCGGCCGACACCCTCGACCCGCTCGGATCGCAGGCTAGTTTTCCCTGCGGCAGATCTGAACGCACGAACAGGACGGCAAGGGCGACCGGTTTGAGCAGTGATTTCCTCTCCCGCTGGTCCCAGCGCAAGCGCGAAGTCGCCGACGCGGATCGAACGTCCGCCGCCGTTACGGATGCGGGCCCTGACGCCGAGGCCGCTGGCGTATCGCTTGAGCAGGCTGCGCCGGGCGACGCGCCGCAGCCTGCGGTCGATGCGCCGATCACCGCCGAGGAACTGGCGGCGCTGCCCGACCCCGAGGATCTGACCGCCGCGTCGGACATGACGGCGTTTCTGCGCAAGGGCGTCCCGGCCTCCCTGCGCAATCGCGCCATGCGGCGGCTCTGGTCGCTCGATCCCGCCATCCGCGACTATGTCGGTGACGCCAGGGACTATGCCTGGGACTGGAACGTGCCCGGCGGCGTGCCGGTCTCCGGCCCCTTGTCGGCGACGACCGACGTCAAGCAGATGGTCAAGGACATCTTCGGCCGCGAGAAGGCTGCGCCCGCCGAGGCCGCGGAACCGACCGTGGCGACCGATCGAACCGACCCCGCCGAATCGCCGCCCCCCATGACCGCGGCCGACGCCACGCAGCCTTTGCCGAACGAGACGGTTTCCGCCGCGCCCGGCCCACAGGGTTCGACCCTACCGGGGACGCCGGAAAACATCCCCGAAACCGCTGCGGAAACAGCGCAGCAAGCTCCGCGAAACCGGCCGCTGCGACATGGCAGCGCGCTGCCGATTTGAATAGCCGTCAACGAAACTGGAATGGTTCAAAAGAGGCTTGCACAAACCCCGGAACCATCTAGGTTCTCGTTCCAGATCAACGGGTAACCGGACACCCATGAAAGCGCCACGATGACCGACGGGCCTTCCGAACAGAGCGCTCACGACGTTGCCGCAACGGCGACGGCGCCCTTGCGCGCGGCGCTCGATCCGGTCGACCAGTTCCGGGTCCAGCATTACGGCCTTCTCGCCGTTCTCATGGCCCGCGAGCCGAGCCCCGAGACGCTGGCGCTGGTCGCCGGCCTCAGCGGCGACGCGACCCCGCTCGGGCGCAGCCACGCGGCGCTGGCCGAGGCCGCCCGCCGGGCCGATCCGGCGCGTCTGGAGCGCGAGTATTTCGACCTCTTCATCGGCGTCGGCCGCGGCGAACTGGTGCCCTACGGCTCCTATTACCTGACCGGCTTCCTGCGGGAGAAGCCGCTGGCCCGCCTGCGGCAGGATCTCGCGCGGCTGGGCATCGAACGGTCCCGCTCCCTCGTCGAGCTCGAGGACCATGTCGGCGTCCTTTGCGAGACCATGGCCGGGCTGATCGACGGGCGGTTCGAGGCTCCCGAGGGCGCCGCCCGTGACTTTTTCGCCCGCCACATGCAGCCGTGGATGGGCCGCTTCTTCGCGGATCTCGAAACGGCCCGGTCGGCGGATTTCTACCGCTGTGTCGGCCGTGTCGGCCGCAGCTTCATGACAATCGAGACCGAGTCGCAGGCGCTGGTCGCATGACAGTGCCGCGAAACGACCGCACGGCCCGCGCGCCGGCAGGGAAATGGGAGACGACCATGGCGACGGACAAGCCTGATCTCAATCGACGCGCCTTCCTTCGCAAGGCCACGGGTGCGGCTGGCGCGGCGACCGCGGCGGCCGTGACGGCGCCGGCCTTCGTCGACGAGGCCGAGGCCTACGATCCGGGGACCGACGAGACCCAACCGAAATATCAGCCCGGCAGCCCGGACGTTCAGGCGTTCTACCGGACCAACGGCTACGAAACGCTGCAGGACAAGTGAGGCGGACATGCTCACCAAACGCAAGGCCGGTCAGCCCGGCCAATTCTGTTCTTCCGTCTCGTCGACCCGTCCTGCCGGACTCGATCGCCGCGCCTTCCTGAAGCAGTCGGGCCTCGCCGTCGGCGGCCTCGCAGCTTTCGGCACCATGATGCCCGGCGCTGTGCAGAAGGCCGAGGCGGTCAGCGCGCCGATGCCCGGCGTGCCGATCGAGATCAAGAAGAACATCTGCACCCACTGCTCGGTGGGCTGCACGGTGACCGCCGAGGTGCAGAACGGCGTCTGGACCGGCCAGGAGCCGAGCTGGTCGAGCCCGATCAACCGCGGCACCCACTGCGCCAAGGGCGCCGCGATCCGCGAGATCGTGCATGGCGACCGGCGGCTGAAATATCCGCTGAAGCTGGTCGACGGCCAGTGGCAGCGGCTGTCCTGGGAGCAGGCGATCGACGAGATCGGCGACAAGATGCTGGAGATCCGCGAGGATTCCGGCGCCGACGCCATGTATCTCCTCGGCTCGGCCAAGTTCACCAATGAAGGCGCCTATCTGTTCCGCAAGTTCGGCGCCTTCTGGGGCACCAACTCGGTCGACCACCAGGCCCGCATCTGCCACTCCACCACCGTGGCCGGCGTCGCCAACACCTGGGGCTACGGCGCCCAGACCAATTCCTACAACGACATCCGCAACGCCAAGACCATGATCATCATGGGCGGCAATCCGGCGGAAGCGCATCCGGTCGCGATGCAGCACGTCCTGGCCGGCAAGGAGCTGAACCGCGCCAATCTGATCGTCATCGATCCGCGCTTCACCCGCACCGCGGCCCATGGCACCGAATATCTGCGCCTTCGCGCCGGCACCGACATTCCGGTCATCTGGGGCATTCTCTGGCACGTCTTCGAGAATGGCTGGGAGGACAAGGAGTTCATCCGCACCCGCGTCTACGGCATGGACGAGGTCCGCAAGGAAGTCGCCAAGTGGACGCCGGAAGAGGTCGAGCGGGTCTCGGGCGTGTCCGGCGAGCAGCTGAAGCACGTCGCCTATCTGTTCTCGCAGGAGCGGCCCTCGACGCTGATCTGGTGCATGGGCGCCACCCAGCACACGGTCGGCACCGCCAATGTGCGCGCCTACTGCACCCTGTGCCTGGCCACCGGCAATGTCGGCAAGCCCGGCACCGGCGCCAACATCTTCCGCGGCCACACCAATGTGCAGGGCGCGACCGATCTCGGCCTCGATGTCACCTCGCTGCCGCTCTATTACGGCCTGACCGAGGGCGGCTGGAAGCATTGGTCGCGGGTCTGGGAAGTCGAATATGAGTGGCTGCAGAGCCGCTTCGACGAGGTCCCGGCCAAGGGCGGGCGCGAGCCGCGCACCCGCAAGGAAAACATGGAGACGCCGGGCATCACCTCGACCCGGTGGTTCGACGCAGTCAGCATGCCGCCGGAGGAGATCGACCAGCGCTCGCCGCTGCGCGGCATGTTCGTCATGGGCCATGGCGGCAACACCGTCACCCGCATGCCGGAAATGCTGCAGGCGCTGGAGAAGCTGGAACTGCTGGTGGTCGCCGACCCCCATGCCACCACCTTCGGCGCCATCAAGGGCCGCCGCAACGGCACCTATCTCCTGCCCATCGCTACCTCGCTGGAGACCGACGGCTCGCGCACCGCGTCGAACCGGTCGCTGCAATGGGGCGAGCAGATCGTCGAGCCGGCCTTCGAGTCCCGCGACGACTACGCGGTGATCCACGACTTCGCGGTCAAGCTCGGCTTCGCCGACCGGATGTTCAAGAACATCGCCGTGGAGAACAGCAAGGTCTCGGCCGAGGACATCCTGCGCGAGATCAATCGCGGCGGCTTCTCCACCGGCTATTGCGGCCAGTCGCCGGAGCGGCTGAAGGCGCATATGCGCAACCAGGACAAGTTCGACCTGGTCAGCCTGCGCGCCCCGGCCGACACGCCGGAAGTCGGCGGCGAATATTACGGCCTGCCCTGGCCGTGCTGGGGCACGCCGGAGATGAAGCACCCGGGCTCGCCGATCCTCTACCGTACCGACGTGCCCATCTGGGAAGGCGGCGGCACCTTCCGCGCGCGCTTCGGCGTCGAGCGGAACGGCGAGACGCTGCTGGCCGAGGATTCCTATTCGGAGGGCTCGCAGCTCACCGACGGCTATCCCGAGTTCAATTACGGCATCCTGCGCAAGCTCGGCTGGGACGCCGATCTGCGGCCGGAGGAACTGGCGACGATCCAGCGGGTCGGCGGCGACAAGGTCGACGCGGTGAGCTGGGCGACCGATCTGTCGGGCGGCATCCAGCGCGTCTGCATGGATCATGGCGTCATGCATTACGGCAACGGCAAGGCCCGGGTGGTCGCCTGGAACCTGCCCGACCCGGTGCCGGTGCACCGCGAGCCGATCTATACGCCACGTCCGGACCTCGTCGAGAAATACCCGACCCGGCCCGACGAGCGGCAGTTCCGTATCCCGAATATCGGCTATTCCGTGCAGCAGGCCGCGATCGAGCGGAACGTCGCCGGAAACTTTCCGATCCTGCTCACCTCGGGCCGGCTCGTGGAATATGAGGGCGGCGGCGAAGAGACCCGCTCCAACCGCTGGCTGGCGGAGCTGCAGCAGGAGATGTTCGTCGAGATCAATCCGGCCGACGCCACCGCCCGCGGTGTCGAGGACGGGCAATATGTCTGGGTCTACGGCACGGAGAACGACGCGAAGACGCGGGTGAAGGCGCTGGTGACCGAGCGCGTGGCGCCCGGCGTCGCCTTCATGCCCTTCCACTTCTCCGGACATTACCAGGGCGAGGACTGGCGCGAGCACTATCCGGCGGGCACCGACCCGATCGTGCTCGGCGAATCCGTCAACACCATCACGACTTACGGTTTCGACCCGGTCACCGGCATGCAGGAGACCAAGGTCGTGCTGTGCCAGATCGCGGCGGCATAAGGGGAGCGACAGACAATGGCGCGGCTTAAATTTCTCTGCGACTCCGATCGCTGCATCGAGTGCAATGCCTGCGTGACGGCGTGCAAGAACGAGCACGACGTGCCCTGGGGCATCAACCGGCGTCGCGTGGTGACGCTGAACGACGGCAAGCCGGGCGAGCGCTCGGTGTCGATGGCCTGCATGCACTGCACCGACGCGCCCTGCGCGGCGGTGTGCCCGGTGGACTGCTTCTTCACCACCGAGGACGGCGTGGTGCTGCATTCCAAGGATCTGTGCATCGGCTGCGGCTACTGCTTCTACGCCTGCCCGTTCGGCGCGCCGCAATATCCGCGCGTCGGCAATTTCGGCTCGCGCGGCAAGATGGACAAGTGCACCTATTGCGCCGGCGGTCCGGAAGCCGACAGCTCCGAGGCGGAATACGCCAAATACGGCAAGAACCGCATCGCCGAGGGCAAGCTGCCCATGTGCGCCGAGATGTGCTCGACCAAGGCGCTTCTGGCCGGCGACAGCGACATCATCGCGACGATCTACAAGGAGCGGGTCGCCAAGCGCGGCTACGGCACCGGGGCCTGGGGCTGGCAGACAGCCTATCGCGAAACGATCGAGGCCTGAGATGGCGACGATGACCACGCTTCGCACCATCCTCACCGCCGGCGGTCTGGCGCTCGCCCTCCTGGCGACGCCCGTTGCCGCCCAGCAGGGCGACGACAATCTCGCGCCCCAGAGCGACGTCGCGCCGACCGACGGCGCGCAAACCGATCCCAGCGGCCAGAACCCCACCGCCGAGGCGCCGACCGAGCAGCAGCTCCTCAACGCGCTGCAGGGCGGCCAGATCAGCGGCCGGGTCAGCATCCCGGACAGCAAGGCGGCGGTGCTCGAGCAGCCCGAGGGGCGCGACTACCAGAGCTTCCATGAAGGCTGGCTGCCGTGGATCGGCGCCATCGCCATCATCGGCATGGTCCTCGCGCTTGCCGCCTTCTACTTCTCGCGCGGGCGGATCATGATCGAGGACAGCCCGGAGGTCGGCCGCAAGCTGCTGCGCTTCAGCTTTTTCGAGCGGCTGAACCACTGGATGACCGCCACCGCCTTCATCCTCCTGGCGATCACCGGCCTCAACTACGTCTTCGGCAAGCGGTTGCTGTTCCCGCTGATCGGGCCGGACGCCTTCTCCACCTGGAGCTACTGGGCGAAATACGTCCACAATTTCGTCTCCTGGGCGTTCATGGTCGGCCTCGTCTTCATGATCATCGTGTGGATCAAGGACAATCTGCCGAGCCGCACCGACATTCGCTGGATTCGCGAATTCGGCGGCTTCGTCGGCGACAAGCATCCGCCGGCGCACCGCTTCAACGCCGGTCAGAAGATGATCTTCTGGTCGGTGACGCTGGGCGGCCTCGCCCTGTCGATCAGCGGCCTCCTGATGCTCTTCCCCTTCTCGGTGCTGAACATCGAGGGCATGCAGATCGCGCAATATGTCCATGCCACGGTCGGCATGGTGCTGATCGCCATCATCATCGCCCATATCTATATCGGCTCGCTCGGCATGGAGGGCGCCTACGACGCCATGGGCAACGGCAAGGTCGATCTTGCCTGGGCCCGCGCCCATCACAGCCTCTGGGTCGAGGAAGAACAGGCCAAGACCGCCAAGGGACCGCAGCCGATCCCGCAAACCCATCCGGCGGAGTGAAGACCATGCGCCACAGTCTCATCCTACTCTTCGCCACCACGGCGCTGGCCACGGCGGCCGCCGCCCAGACGACGTCAGAGCCCGCCACCGGAGCGCCGCAGGCACCGGCGGCAAACGAGGCTCCGGCCGCGAACGCCCAGCAGGCGCCCGCGCCTGACGGCACGCAGCCGGCGGAGCAGAATCCGGCCGCCGACGCTGCTCCGGCAAATCCCGCGGCAAATGCCGGCACCGCGACACCAGCGCCCGGCGCGACCGGCACGGATACGGCCTCGTCCGGCCCCGCCAATATCTGCACCGAGCTGGTGGCGTTCCTGACCCCGGCTCCAGCCGAGGATGCAGCGACCGCGCCCGGCCAGCCGGCAGCCGCTCAGGCGAGCGCCGACCAGGCCCCTGCGGCGCAGGCTGGTCAGGCACAGGTCGGTGAAGCTCCAGCCACGCAGCCGTCGGCCGAAAGCGGCACGGACAAGGAGTCCGCCGGTGGTGCGGCCTCGGACCAGCCGCAGCAGCAGGCGACAAGCAGCGGCGAAGCGGCGGCCGAGAACGAGCAGCAGGCCGCGGGCGTGCCCGACGGCAACCAGTCGGGCTCGGCGCAGGAAGCCTCCAACCAGGCCGGCGCCGCCGTCGAGGCCCCCAGCGACGCCAATGCGCCGGCTCCAAAGGCCGGCAATGCCGACAACGCGCCGCAGACCTCGGGTCTCAGCGCGCCGATCCCCGAGACGCCCGAAGCGACCAAGAAGCAGCCGGACATGACCCTCGCCGAAGGCCAGGCGTTGGCCGATGCCAACGATATCGCCGGGTGCCATGGCGCGACCCGCGAGATGCGGCGCGCGGGCGTCGACCTGCCCCCGGCGCTGATCGCGCTGGCGGCGCTCGACCTGCAATATCAGCGGAACGCGGCGCCGGCAGCGCCGACGACGGGAGACGCGCGTTGAAGGCCATTCTCATCGGCATCGCGATCGCCGCCGTGATCGGCGTGGTCGCCGGGCTCGTCCTCCCCATGGCGCAGGTCCCGGCCTTCCAGGCCTACGCCACCGACAGCGTCCGCGTCGGCAATCCCGGCGAGAACCTGATCGGCCCCGAATGGGACGAAGCCGCCGAGGACCAGGAACGCCATTGATCCGACGCCCGGTCGCCATCGCGGCCGGGCGCGGGACACATGCGGCGCATGCGTCGCCTGCCCTGTGGCGCTGCCCGACAGTGACCTCCGGGCGGTGAGCTCAGGCAAATCAGCCAAAGACGCGGCCCGCCGTCGAACCGGCCTCACCCCTTCCTGTCGCTCAGACGCGGTCGCCTCTCACCCGGGCTGAGCACGACCGGCCGGATCTTGCGCCAGAATGCTGTGTGCGAGCGCGGCGATCAGATCGGTGCGGGTGACGACGCCGACGATCCGCGCGTCCTCGATCACCGGCACGGCATCGGTCTGGCTTTCGGCCATCAGGTGGAAGAAGGCGGCCACCGGGGTCGAGGGTTCCGCGCGCGGGCTTGCGGTATCCATGATGTCTTCCGCCCGCAGGCGCCGCTTCTTTTTGCCGAGCAGCGACCGCGTATCGCTCCCTCTCAGGGCGATCAGGTGGATCTGCAGGATCACGCCGAGGAACCGGCCATCCGCGGTCTGGACGGGGAGCGAGGTGAATCGGTGTTGCGCGAACAGCGCCGTGATCTCTGCAAGCGAGGCTTCCGGCCCCACCGTGACGAGGTCGCGCGACATGAAATCCGAAGCGACGGTCGGATCGATCCTGTGGGTCGCGGCCTGCATCTGCGCTGCGCCGATCAATCGCGCCAGATCCTCGACCCCCAGATTGAACGATTGCCGGTATCGCTCCAGGATGTTCGTCAGCTCCGCGCTCGACAGCCCGAGCCGCTCGAATGGTTGGCGATCCACCGTTCCATGCGGGTTCGGGTCGTCGAACTGGCGGAACGGATAGCGCCTGCCGGTCATCCGCGCGTAGACGATGGCGATCAGAACCAGGAGCACCGTGCCGATCGCGACCGGCGCGAGGGCGAAGCGGAACCCCAGTTCGGTGATGGCCTCGGGGTTCATGGCCGCCGTCATCGCGACCGCGCCTGCCGGTGGATGGACGGCGCGGCACAGGATCATCGCCGTGATGGCCAGGCCGACGGCGAGCGCGATGCGCAGGGCCGGATCGGCGACGAGAAGGCAGACCGCGACGCCCACCAGCGCGGCGATCGTATTCCCGCCGATCGCCGACCACGGCTGCGCCAGCGGGCTGTTCGGAACCGCGAAGAGCAGGACCGAACTCGCACCGAACGGAGCGATCAGGTACAGACCGAGTTGCAGATCGACAGTCGGCGCCAGCACCAGCAGGGCGCACAATCCGAGCCCGATGAAGGCGCCGGTTCCGGCCCGCACGGCTTCCATGGGTGTCGTCTGCGGCACGGCCGGGCCGAAGGATTTCAGGAATGACGGCATGACGGTCCTTCACGGGTTGAAGCGACCGGGATCGCAGGCGCCGTCCGCCCCGGCAAGGGATGGAATTTCGCCCGATGCGCCAAGTGTGCAACGCCATGCTTTCGTCAGCGCCCCCAGCGTTCCTCACTGCGTCAGCCCTCTCGAGCCGTCTGCTGGACGCCGTCGGACTGCTTCGGCAGGCGGTGCAAGAACAGGCCCCCAACCGGATTGTGGTTCCGAGACCGGGGAAATCACCGAAACCTGGTGCCTAGGGGAGTCCCCGCGACTGACTGCGAGGGAGCAGCATCCAAGGGACCGCCGGCCGCGAACCACCGTGAATGCCCGAAGACCTCATTTTTCGGCAGAGCAGGTCCACCTACGCGACAGCCGCATGCCGCCGACGCACCGCATGCGACGGGTCGGCCGCTGGCGGAATTCCCTGTCACGCAAGCGCATCCAGCCCTGCCCGCACGGCATCCGGGTCGGGGACCGCGGCCTCGACTGCCGCCTGGGTCGCGTGCCAGAGCGGCACCGCCTCCGCGAGGACGGCCCTCCCCTCCTGCGTCAGCGAGAGCAGCCGCGCCCGTCGGTCGGCGGGATCCGGGGTCACCGTCAGAAGGCCGCGTTTCTCGAGGGGCTTGATGTTCGCCGTCAGGGTGGTGCGATCCATCGCCAGAAGCTCGGCGACGGAACCGAGCGTCGGCGGCTTGGGGCGATTGAGCGACATCAGCAGGGAGAACTGGCCGCTGGTGATGCCAATGGAGCGGAACGCCTCGTCGAAACGCCGCGCCATGGCGCGCGCCGCGCGCTGCGCCCGCAGGCAAAGACAATGATCCCGGACCAGAAGCGTGGTCTCGTATGGAACCGGTGTCGGCGAATCGCTGAACGTTGACATGACCTCTTTATGTTGATATCAACATTTTAGTCAAGCAGATAAACGGCGCCGTGGATTGGATCCGGTCTGTGGACCATCGGGAAGCGCCGTGCCGATACCAACCGTCAGGTCAACGCGACGCCGGGTCGTGCACGACCCGGCAAGGCTTGAGGACGCGACCATGCAGAATTCCACCATCGGTGTGACGGCCTATGACTGGGTGCCGTCCTTCGCCCAGGGACTGGTGCGCGATCTGCGCGTTCGCTGGGCGCTGGAAGAAGCCGGGCTGGCATACAGGCCGATCATTCTCGAACAGGGGTCGCAGCGCGGCGCGGACAATATCGCCCGCCAGCCCTTCGGCCAGGTTCCGGCGATGGAGATCGATGGGCAGACCATGTTCGAATCCGGGGCCATTGTCTGGCGGATCGCCGAGGCAAGCGACAGGCTGCTGCCGTCCGATCGCCATCAGCGCGATCTCGCCCTCTCCTGGGTCTTCGCAAGCCTAAATACGATCGAGCCGCCGATTGCAGCGCTTGTCGATCTCGACTTCTTTGCCGGCGACGCCGATGCGGCAGCGAAATTGCGCGATGGCGCCATCAAGTCCGTCGACAAACGTCTCGAGCAGCTTCAGGCAGCGCTCGGCGATCGCGACGGGCTTCTCGGCGATTTCTCGGTGGCCGATTTGATGATGACGGCGGTGCTGCGCATTCCGCGCCACACCGACATTCTCCAGAATTTTCCAGCGCTCGACGCCTATGTCACGCGCCACACGGCGCGTCCGGCCTTCCAGAAGGCCCTCGCCGATCAGCTCGCCCCGTTCCGGGAGAATGCGGCGCGCTACGAACGCGCGGCCTGAGCCTGAGGATCTCGGACTGGGAGACGCCTTGCATCGCGTGCGGTTGAAGACGGGAGAGGAAGAGGGTCGAGATGCGTCAGATCACGGCAGGCCTGTTCCAGTCGATGGACGGCGTCGTCCAGGCACCGGGCGGTCCCGACGAGGACCGCAGCGACGGTTTCTCGCTCGGCGGCTGGATCGTGCCCCATGTCGGCGAGACGGTCGGGAGCTTCATCGACACAATCTTCGACGGGGAGTTCGACCTGCTGCTCGGCCGAAGGACCTACGACATCTTCGCCGCGCACTGGCCCCGCATTACCGGCGACGCCTTTGCCGACAAGTTCAATCGCGCCGCGAAATACGTCCTCACCTCGTCGAGCGAGCCGCTTGCCTGGGCCAATTCCCATGCACTGCCGGACATCGATGCGGTGGCGGCCCTCAAGCGCACCGAGGGCCCGAAGCTGATCGTCCAGGGCTCCACCACGCTGTACCCCGCGCTGCTGTCGGCCGGTCTCGTCGACCGGCTCTACCTGATCACCTTCCCGCTGATCCTCGGCCGCGGCAAAAGGGCCCTGCCCGGCGCAGACCCCGGCGCCTGGCGCCTCCTGGAACACCGCGTCTCGGAAGGCGGCGCGATCGTCGCGGTCTACGCGCCGGCCGGTGCCGTGGCGACGGGCTCCTTCGCGCTGGACGATTGAGGCCGCCCATGCTGACGCTCTTTTTCCATCCGTTCTCGTCCTACTGCCAGAAGGTGCTGATCGCCCTTTACGAGAATGGCACGGCCTTCGAACGCCGCATCCTCGGCCCCGACGATCCGGCAGCGATGGACGAACTGCGGGCGATGTGGTCGATCGGCAAGTTTCCCCTCCTGGTCGATGGCGGCGACACGGTCGCCGAGGCCTCGATCATCATTGAGCATCTGGCGCTTCGTCACCCCGGCCCGGTCGCCCTGCTCCCCGCCGACCCGGTCGCGGCGCTGAAGGTCCGGTTCTGGGACCGGTTCTTCGACAATTACGTCGCGACACCGCAGCAGACGATCGTCCTCGACGCGTTGCGTCCGGACGGCAAGCGCGATCCCGAGGGCGTTCGCATCGCACGACAGTCTCTCGATGCCGCCTATGCGTATCTCGACAGGCGGATGGCGGATCGGGACTGGGTCGCCGGCGACAGCTTCAGCCTCGCGGACTGCGCCGCCGCTCCGCAACTCTTCTACGCCGACTGGACCCATCCGATCGCCGAGCGCTTCGCCCATGTGCGCGCCTACCGCAATCGCCTGAAGGCCCGACCGTCCTTTGCCCGTTGCATCGACGAGGCCCGCCCGTACCGTCCATTCTTTCCGCTCGGGGCGCCGGAGCAGGACTGATCGCCACGGCCGGAACGGGTCCGTCGCGACCGCTCTCGGCATGTACCAACGCCATCGGCCCTAGCCGGCGAGGACAGGGCATATGGGACCCTGGAAAGGCGTGCCTTTCCTATGGAGACGGAGGAGATGGGCATGGCCAACCCCGCAGGAACACCGATCTGGTACGAGCTCCTGACGCCCGACCCGGACGCGGCGCAGGACTTCTATACCCATGTCGTCGGTTGGACGATTGCGCCTTCGAACCATCCAGGGATGGATTACCGCATCATCTCGGCGCCGGACGGCGTGCCCGTCGCGGGACTTCTGAAGCAGCCGGACGGGATGACGGCCGGCCCAGTATGGTTGAGTTATCTTGCCGTTGCGGACGTCGACGCCGCGGTCGATGCCATCGAGAGGGCCGGCGGCGCAACGCATATGCCGGCGATGACGATCGACGGCGTCGGCCGCATGGCCCTGGTCGCGGACCCGCAGGGCGCGACGCTCTATGTCATGCGCGGAGAGAGCGCCGAGGAAAGTCTGGCCTTCCGGCAGGCGGAGGAGGCAACACCCGGCCATGCCGTGTGGAACGAACTTTCGGCACGAGACCCGGAAGCTGCCCTCGACTTCTACGCCGCAGCGTTTGGCTGGCGCCAGGACGGTGCGATGCCGATGGGGGAACTTGGCGACTACCGTTTCGTGTCATGCGGAACGACGCGTCTCGGCGCCATCATGGGCGAGGTGCCGAACGGCCGCATCGGCTGGCAGTACTACTTCATGGTGCCGGACATCGATGCCGCGCAACAGCGCCTCGGATCGGCTGGCGGCAAGACGATACAGGGGCCCGACGAAATCCCCGGCGGTTCGTTCGCGCTGGTCTGCGAAGATCCCCACGGCGCCCGCTTCGGGCTGGTCGGCTCCGGCGGCGCGAGCCGGAGGAAGGAGGATCCGATCTGACGAGACGGTCTATTTCAGCGGACCGAACCGCCTGAGCACTGCCCAGCTCCGCAGATCCCACAGGGCCCCGGCGGTCGCGGCGAGGACGAGGGCGCAGAGAGCGACCTTCGAGACCGTGCCCATCGTGCCCTCGATCAGCAGCGCATGGACGACGCTGCCGACCACGACCACGCTCGCCAGCGCCGTATGGGCGAACCGCCAGACCGGCGGTCGCAGGCGCAGCGTCCGGCGCAGGGCGGCCAGCAGAGCCGCCGCGAACAGCGCCCACATGGCGATGACGCCCCAGTCCGAAAACGGCGTCGGCGAGGTGAAGAGCAGCGCATCCACGACATCCGGCGGGCTCGTCAGCCAGAGCCCGGCCACATGGGCGACGATCGCGGCAACAAGTGCCGTGCCGACCCAGCGGTGAATGCGGCGCCCGTCCCGCATGCCGATGCCGGGCAGATAGCCGGCCGCCAGAAGCGGCTGGAAAAGGAGCAGCGCCATCGCCACGATCCCGGCGAAGCCGGCCGCAATATAGATCCCGCTGCGATAGGCGAGATACTCGCTCGTCGCCGCAATGGCGACCGGACCGAGAACCGCGACGGCCAGCGCCGACCAGCCGAGAACGGCCCGGATGGACAGCGTCACGGAGTCAGGCCGGCTGCAGGACGAAATCGGCGCTGAGGCTCGTATCCTTGGGGCTGGACATGACCGGCCGCAGGAAGACCGTCTCGAATTCGGGATCGTCATAGGCCAGATGGCCGTGCGCCTGGCCGAATGCGGGCACGATCTGCGGCATTTCCAGCCGGAACGTGCCGTCGGGACCCGTGAGCGTCGCTCCATGGCTTTCCGGATCGCGCTCATAGGCCTCGGTCGTATGGGCCCAGATCTGGATACGGATGCCTTCGAGCGGCGCACCGTCGCCGGCCTGGCGCACGCGCCCCGACATCCAGAAGCCGCCATTACCGATCCGTTCGACGACCGGCGCGCCGGGACGATAATTGTTCGAACCGCCGCGCATGGAGGGGGTCGGCGCAAGGCCCTGTGCCCGCGCGGGAACGAGCAGGCCGGACATGCCACTCGTCGCGAGGGCACCGCCGAAGGCGACACCAGCCGCCAGCATCGTTCTGCGGTTCAGACGGGTCCGAGACAAGGCAGCCTCCCAGTCGCTTCGGCAGACGACACGGTCGTCCCTCAAGATCGCGGATCGGACGCGACCGTCCGCGGATCGCTCGACAGCGGCATCGCTCACCAACGCCGCGCGTCACCCTTGAAATGGAGACCGCGCCAAGCCGAAGCAAGTCGGCACGCTTCACAAAGCGCTGAGGTGACGTTCAGGTCGCAGGCATCATCGCCTTCCGGTCTGATCGCGCGCCCAACCCTAGCTGTTGAATTGCAGGCTACTGGTTTTCTGCAAGGCGGTCTGGGTGAATTCCATGAAGGCGCGGACCTTGGCCGAGACGTTGTTGCGCTCGGGATAGACGCCGTAGATGTCGGCGTCGACCTGGGCGTAGCGCGGCAGCACCAGTTCCAGCTTGCCCTCCCGGATCAGCCGGACGATGTCCCATTCCGACCGCAGCATGATGCCGTGGCCGTCGATCACCCATTGCAGGGCGATCTCGCCGTCATTGCTGGACAGGCGCCCCTTCACCTTGATCGACTCGGTCAGCTGCCCGCGCTGCAGGCGCCAGACGTCGTAGATCTGGTTGTGCTGGCGCAGGACGATGCATTCGTGATCGGTGAGATCGTGCAGCCGCTGCGGGCGGCCGTATTCCTCCAGATAGCTCGGCGCCGCGCACAGGAAGCGCCGGTTGCGATGCAGCCGGCGGCTGATCAGCCGCGAATTCGGCGGGCTGCCGAAGCGCACCGCGAAATCGTAGCCCTCCTCGACCAGGTTGATCGGCGCATCGGTCAGGACGAGCTGGGCCGAGATGTCGGGATATTCCCGCGCGAATTGCGACACGATGGGCGCGATGAACTCCCGTCCGAAGCCGAAGGTCGCGTTGATCCTCAGGAGCCCCTGCGGCTTCTCGCCGGCCGAGCGGATACGGTTTTCCAGGCTCGCAATGTCCTCGAGGATCGCGGCGCTCTCGTTCAGGAACGTCTCGCCCTCGCTCGTCAGGCTGACCCGGCGCGTGGTCCGGTTCATCAGCCGCACGCCCAGCCGGTTCTCGATCTTGGCGAGCCGCTTGCTGACGCCCGAGGTCGACAGGTTCAGCTCGAGCGCCGTCTCCGAGAAGCTGGCCTTGCGGGCAAGAAGCGCGAAGAAGGCAAGGTCACTGTCCATGGATTGTGTCCGTCAGTGCAATAATCATTTTCCATATTCGATATTATCCCTTCTCCATCATCAATTACAGTGGCCGTGATCGAAGCGACAGGAGGGTCGTCGATCGACAGGTCCGGCTTGCCGGGCCGGCCCGGTGGAGGAGCGGGTCGAGGAGAGAGGGACGCGGTGCACGGCGCCGCCCCGAATCCCGCAGCTCCATCGCAACAGTCCATCGCTGGCGTCGCGGGCATAAAGCCGCGCCGACGGCGCCAACGCTTCGACGAGCGCAGGCGATGAGCGCCGGTGCTCCATTTCGAATTGGGAGGTTCTTATGAAGTTCACCGCGATCGCACTCGCACTGCTCGCCAGCACGGCGACGGCCAGTTTCGCCCAGACCGCCGGCGACTATCCGACCAAGCAGGTCGACTACATCATCCCCTTCAATGCCGGCGGCGAATCCGACGTGTCGGCGCGCTTCCAGCAGGCGAGCTGGGAGAAGATGTTCGACCAGCAGCTGATCATCCAGTACATGGCCGGCGCCGGCGGCGCCCAGGCCTGGTCGCAGCTGAACGGCCTGCCCGACGACGGCTACACCATCATGGGCATCAACCTGCCGCACACGGTGCTGCAGCCGATGGAGAAGGACATCGGCTACAAGACCGAGGACCTGACCCCGGTTAATTACTTCCACTACACGCCCGACGCGATCTTCGTGCCGAAGGACAGCGAGTTCCAGACGCTCCAGGACCTGATGGACTACGCCAAGGAAAACCCGGGCATGGTCACCTTCAGCGGCTCGGGCTCGAACTCGTCCAACAACCTCGCCCAGGCCCGCTTTGATGGCCTGACCGGCCTGACCACGACCTATATTCCGTTCTCCGGCACCGGCCCGGCGGTGACCGCCGTCCTCGGCAGCCAGACCATGGCCGGCTTCAACTACGCCACGTCGGGCGTCAATCAGGGCGACGCCCTGCGCATGCTGGCCGTCGCCTCCGAAGAGCGCCTGCCGGTCTTCCCGGACGTGCCGACCTTCACCGAGCTCGGCATCGATCTGGTCGGCGGTGCCTATCGCGGCGTCGCGGTGCCGAAATCGACCTCCGAGGAGATGCGCAAGGCCGTCTCGGACGCCGTCTCCAAGGTCAATGCCGACCCGGATTTCGTGAAGAAGATGGAAGATGGCGGCTTCGTCCTGACCGACATCCCCTACGAGAAGATGCAGGACTTCGTCGCCGAAAAGACCGAGGAATATGCGGCCGGCGCCGAACAGCTCGGCATCGTCAAGAAGTAACGGATCGGGCCAGGCCACCCCATGCAGCTCTTCGAGTACTTCCTCGACGCACTCACGCCGCTCAATCTGCTCCTCGCCCTCGTTGGCGTGGTGCTCGGCACAATGATCGGCGCCCTTCCGGGCCTGTCAGCGACCATGGCGGTGGCCGTCCTCGTCCCCTTCACCTTCACGATGGATCCCGCCTCGGGGCTGATCGCCCTGGGCGCCATCTACACCGGCGCGATCTATGGCGGCTCCTACGCCGCCATCCTGGTCAACACGCCGGGCACGCCGTCGGCGATCGCCACGACCTTCGACGGCTACCCCATGGCAAAGAAGGGTGACGGCGGCCTTGCCGTCACCCTCGCCACCCTCGCTTCGGTCTTCGGCGGTCTCGTCGGCGGCCTGTTCCTGCTGTTCCTGTCGCCGCCCCTCGCCCGCGTGGCGCTGGCCTTCGGTCCGCCGGAGTATTTCTGGCTGGCGATCTTCGGCCTGACGCTGATCTCGGCGCTGTCCGTCGGCAACACCATCAAGGGCCTCATCGGCGCCTGCCTCGGCCTGCTGATGTCGATGATCGGCGTCGCCGTGGTCGGCGGCGACATCCGCTACACCATGGGCACCAACGTGCTCCTCGGCGGCATCGACATCACCTCGGCGTTGATCGGCCTCTATTGCGTGCCCGTCGTCATCGACCTCGTGGCGACCCGTGCCCAGCATCTCACCGTCGAGGACGATCTGAAGGGCATTCGCCTCAGCGAAGCCCTGTCGATCAGCTGGGCCCGCAAGTTCAATGTCGTCCGCAGCTCGGTCATCGGCACGGTGATCGGCATTCTGCCCGGCGCCGGCGGCTCGATCGCCGGCCTCGTCTCCTATTCGGAAGCCCGGCGCGCCTCCAAACATCCCGAGCGCTTCGGCCAAGGCGAGCCGGACGGAGTCATCGCCACCGAATCGGCCAACAACGCCACGGTGGGCGGCGGCTTCATCCCGACGCTGGTGCTGGGCATTCCCGGCACCCCGCCCGACGCCATCATCCTCGGCGCGCTGCTCGTCCAGGGCATCAAAATCGGCCCGACGCTGTTCACCGCCCAAGGCAACATCGTCTACACCTTCATCTTCGGCCTGCTGATCGCCACCGTGCTGATGCTGCCGGCGGGCCTGCTGATCGGCAAATACGCCTATCGCTCGATCATCGCGATCCCCAAGCCGCTGCTGGTGCCGACCGTCGCCTTCCTGACGATCATCGGCAGCTTCGCGATCCACAGCAACCTGCACGACACCCAGACCATGTTTGTCCTGGGCATCCTCGCCTGGATCCTCAACCGCTTCGGCTTCACCCCGTCGCCGATCGTGCTGGGCCTGGTCCTCGGCCAGATCGCCGAACAGGGCTTCGTCCAGAGCTATCTCATCGGCAATGCCCAGCAGGCCGTCCTCGGCATGTTCTTCGGCCGCCCGATCAGCATCGCGATCATCGCCGGCGCCGCGCTGACGCTGCTCTATCCGCTGCTCTCCTCGTATCTGGCGAAGCGCCGCACCCTGAAGACGGTACCGGTCGATGCCGTGGAGGACGCCGCACCGGTCCAGGCCGTCTGGCGCGACGTTCCGAGCATGGTCTTCGCGGGCCTGTTCGCGGCGATCGGCGTCGCCGCCGTCATCGGCACCGGCGACATGACCCCGATGGGCTCGGTGTTCCCGACGACCATCGCGGTCGCCCTATCGGTCCTGTCGGTGATGCTGATCGTCCAGCACATGCGCCGGCCGGTGGCCCCCGCGGTCGCAGAGGGCGGCGTCGATGCCGACGGCGCGGCGCTGAAACCGGCGCGGGAGCCGGTGGGCTGGCGCCGCATCGCCGCCACGATCGCCATCGGCATCTGGATCGCCGCCATGCCGCTGCTCGGCTTCACCGCCGCCGGACTTCTCGGCTTCGCCCTGCTGATTGCGGCGGCGTCATGGGAAACCCCGACCGGCCGGACGCTGGCGACCTACGCCGCCGTCTCGGTGGCCATCGTCCTCGGCTTCTACCTGTTGATGGCCAACGTCCTGCTGATCCGCATGCCACAGGGACTGTTCTTCTAAGGGCTGGCAACACGGCGCCGGCATCTCGCGAACGGCGGCTTCGGCCGCCGGCCGGAGACCTGCGCCGCCACGCCGGCCAGCGTGACACCCCAACCCGACGCGGGCTCGAGCGAGCGCCGCGACCCGATCCATCAGACGAAAGGGATCCTCCCATGAAGCACTACAACATCGCCGCGATTCCCGCCGACGGCATCGGACCGGAGGTCATCGCCGCCGGGCTGCAGGCGCTCGAGGCGCTGGCGCGCCGCGACGGCAGCTTCCAGATCGACGTCACCAGCTTCGACTGGGGCTCGGAGTACTACCGCAAGCACGGCGTCATGATGCCGGCCGACGGCACCGACCAGCTCAAGCCCTTCGACGCGATCTTCTTCGGCGCGGTCGGCGCGCCGGACGTGCCGGACCACATCACCCTGTGGGGCCTGCGCCTGCCGATCTGCCAGGGCTTCGACCAGTACGCCAATGTCCGGCCGACCAAGATCCTGCCCGGCATCAGCTCGCCGCTCGCCGGTGTCGGCCCGGGCGATCTCGACTGGGTGATCGTGCGCGAGAATTCCGAGGGCGAATATTCCGGCCATGGCGGCCGCGCCCACAAGGGCCTGCCGGAAGAGGTCGGCACCGAGGTGGCGATCTTCACCCGGGTCGGCGTCACCCGCATCATGCGCTACGCCTTCAAGCTGGCCCAGTCGCGGCCGCGCAAGCTGCTCACCGTGGTCACCAAGTCGAATGCCCAGCGCCACGGCATGGTGATGTGGGACGAGATCGCCGCCGAGGTCGCGACGGAATTCCCGGACGTGACCTGGGACAAGATGCTGGTCGACGCGATGACCGTGCGCATGACGCTGAAGCCCCAGAGCATCGACACGGTCGTTGCGACCAATCTGCACGCCGACATCCTGTCCGATCTCGCCGGCGCGCTGGCCGGCAGCCTCGGCGTCGCCCCCACCGCCAACATCGATCCCGAGCGCCGCTTCCCCTCGATGTTCGAGCCGATCCACGGCTCGGCCTTCGACATCACCGGCAAGGGCATCGCCAATCCGGTGGCGACCTTCTGGACCGGTGCGCAGATGCTCGACCATCTCGGCGAGAACGCCGCCGCCGCCCGGCTGATGCAGGCCGTCGAGAAGGTCACCGGCGAGGGCATCAAGACCCCCGATGTCGGCGGCACGGCCACCACGCAGGAGGTGACGGACGCGGTCTGCGAGGCCATTCGCGCCTCCAACATCTGAGAGCGGCGAACCTCAAGCGTTTCGGCGCGGCGACCCGTGCGTTGCCGCGCCGACGCGATCGTTACGGGAAGGCGGCGACCGCTGCGCCATTTCTCGCCTGCCCGGTGCGACAGGCAGGCCCGATCAGGGCAGCGCCGCCCAGGCCGCTTCGATCGTCGCCCCCTGCCGGCCCTTGTGCCGGTAGAGCCGGATCTCGATCGGGATCGGCATGGCGCCCGACGCGACGCGAACCAGCGTTCCCGCCTCCAGACTGTCTTCGGCAAGGGTCATGGGCAGCCACGCCAGCCCCTCCCCCGACCGCGCCATCGTCAGCAGCGTCGCGGCCAGATGCGACGTGAATACCTGTTCGATCCGGCCGGCCGAAGGCTCCTTGCGCCAGACGGCCGAAATGATCCTGCCGAGGCCGGACGGCTCGCTGTAGCCGAGGTAAGGCGCCGGCCGTCCGGCATCGAGCGACCAGAGCGGCTTGCCCTCGCCATCCGGGGCGCTGACGAGGACGAGGCTGTCCGATCCGACGACCATGCTGTCGAACTGGCCCGGCTCGAACTGGCTGCGCATGGCCGGGTGATGATGACAAAGCATCAGCGACGCCTCGCCCCGCAGCATGATCTCTTCGCAGGCCATCATGCTGTCGGAGACGAGATTGAGATTGCCGCGGCCGAACAGCGCGTCGTTGCCCCGGATCCAGCGGGGGAAGAAGGTGAAGGACAGAGCGTGCGTCGCCGCGATGGTCAGGACACCGGCGTCGATGCCGGCCGCGGCCCGTGTTTCCTGCCGCAGCCGCTGGATATCCCGGCTCAGCATTGCCGCCTGCGCTTGGAAGACGGTGCCGGCCGCCGTCATCGCGACATTGTGCGTCGTGCGGGTGAACAGCGGCGCGCCGACCCAGGTCTCGAGGGCCCGGATGCGGCGGCTGAAGGCCGGCTGCGTGATGTGCCGCCGTTCCGCCGCGCGTGAAAAGTTCAGCTCGGATGCGAGGGCGAGAAAGTCCTCGAGCCAGATCGTCTCCATCGGCAATGCCCAATCGGTATGACCACAGACCGATCTAGCATTGGCCTTTGCCCGCGGCCAGCGCTACCGACGGTCCAGCCGAACACGCCAGAACCGGAGCTTTGCCATGCGTATCGTCGACGTCGTCGAGGTCACCAAGCCGATCGCCTCGCCGATCCGCAACGCCTATATCGACTTCACCAAGATGACGACGAGCCTCGTCGCCGTCGTCACCGACGTGGTGCGCGATGGCCGCCGCGTCGTGGGCTACGGCTTCAACTCGAATGGCCGCTACGGCCAGGGTGGCCTGATCCGCGAGCGGTTCCGCGATCGCATTCTCGAGGCCGACGGCGCGTCGCTGATGAACGACGCAGGGACCAATCTCGATCCGCACCGCATCTGGGCGACCATGATGATGAACGAGAAGCCCGGCGGGCACGGCGAGCGGTCCGTCGCGGTCGGCACGGTCGACATGGCGGTCTGGGACGCGGTCGCCAAGATCGCCGGCAAGCCGCTGTTCCGCATGCTGGCCGAGGAGAAGGGCCGCGAGGCCGATCCGCGCGTCTTCGTCTACGCCGCCGGCGGCTATTATTATCCCGGCAAGGACAATTCGGCGCTGCGCAGGGAAATGCGCAGCTATCTCGACCGCGGCTACACGGTCGTGAAAATGAAGATCGGCGGCGCCTCGCTGGACGAGGATCGCGGCCGCATCGAATCCGTCCTCGAAGAGCTCGGATCGCAGGCGCGCCTCGCCGTCGACGCCAATGGCCGCTTCGACCTGGAGACGGGCATCGCCTACGCCAAGATGCTGCGGGAGTATCCGCTGTTCTGGTACGAGGAGGCCGGCGATCCGCTGGACTATGCGCTGCAGGCGGCGCTGGCGGAGTTCTACCCGGGACCGATGGCGACCGGCGAGAACCTCTTCTCACACCAGGATGCGCGCAATCTCCTGCGCTATGGCGGCATGCGGCCGGATCGCGACTGGCTGCAGTTCGACTGCGCCCTCTCCTACGGCCTCGTCGAATACCAACGCACGCTCGAGGTCCTCGCCCAGTTCGGCTGGTCGCCCTCGCGCTGCATTCCGCATGGCGGCCACCAGATGTCGCTGAACATCGCAGCCGGCCTCGGCCTCGGCGGCAATGAAAGCTACCCGGACCTCTTCCAGCCCTATGGCGGCTTCCCGGATGGCGTCACGGTCGAGGACAGCCACATCGTCATGCCCGAACTTCCGGGCATCGGCTTCGAGGGTAAATCCGACCTCATCAAGGTCATGCGCGACCTGGCGGAATAGGGCCGAAGGGCGGGAAGGCATGCGGGTTGTCGGTCGTTCGTCCGGAACGCCGCTTCCGCCCTGCCTTCCCGTATTCTCGGGCACCGCTGGGCGCGATGCCGCGGGTCCGGGGTCCGGTCGCGCGCAATCTGGTTGCTCGCGGGCCCGGACCCCGGTTCCGGCCAACTCAGCTGAAGAGCATGCCGCCGTTGATGTCGACATTCGCGCCGGTGACGAAGGAGGCCTCGTCGCTGGCGAGGAAGCAGACCATGTTGGCGACGTCTTCCGACCGGCCCTGGCGCTTCAGCGGGGTTGCCGCCTCGACGTTCTTGCGCACTTCGGGCTTGGTGAAGATGTTGTGGAAGTCGGTGTCGATCATACCGGGGCACAGCGCATTGACGCGAATGTCCGGGCCGAGTTCTTTGGCGAGACCGCGGGTCATCGCCATGATGGCGCCCTTGGAGGTGGCGTAGGCGACCGCCCCCGGTCCGCCGCCGTCGCGGCCTGCCTGGCTCGCGATGTTGACGATGGCGCCCTTGCTCATGTGGGCGAGAACCGCCTTGGTCATCAGGAAGGTGCTGGTGACGTTCAGGTCCATGACGGCCTGCCAATGCTCCAGCGGCATCTCGCCGACGGTCTTGCGGGCGATCAGGCCGCCGGTGTTGTTCACCAGAATGTCCACGGTGCCGTAGGTCTCGACCGCCTTGGCCACCAGCGCGTCGACGCCGTCCGGCTTGCTCAGGTCGCCCTGCACCGCGATCGCCTGACCGCCGGCGGCCGTGATCGCGTCCACCGTGGCATGGGCGCGGTCGGCGCTGGCGAAATAGTTGATGACGACATTGGCCCCTTCCCGGGCCAGTCGGATCGCGCAGGCGCTGCCGATGTCGCGGCCGCCGCCGGTCACGATTGCTGTCTTGCCACTCAGTATCATCTCATCTTCCTTCTGTTCGTGCTGCGTGCAGCGGGTGTGTTCGTCGCACCCGATGGACGCCGGGGCGCCCCGGGACACCGGGGGTTTCTCATAGGCCATTCGCGTCGGCGACTGACGGGTGATCCGCGCCCGCATCCCGCGACCGCGAGACCCCGGCGCCGACAGGTCTGTCGCCGGAGCTGCGCCTCGTCAGTTGAGCAGCGAGGGAAGCCAGAGCGAGATGCCCGGCACGTAGGTGACCAGCAGCAGGGCGGCGAGAATGGCGAGGTAGAAGGGCCATATCGTCCGCATCGCCGCTTCCAGCTTGATCCGCCCGACGGCGCAGCCGACGAACAGACAGGTTCCCACCGGCGGCGTGCAGAGCCCCAGGCCGAGATTGATCAGCATCATGATGCCGAACTGGGTCGGGTCCATGCCGAGGCCCTTGGCGATCGGCAGGAAGATCGGCGTGCAGATGAGGATCAGCGCGGCCATGTCCATGATCATGCCGAGGACCAGCAGGATCACGTTGATCATCAGGAGGATCATGATCGGGTTGTCGGAGATCGAGACCAGCAGCATGCTGAGCTTGGTCGGCACCTGGTAGAGCGCCAGGAGATAGGCGAAGGAGCTGGCGAAGGCGATCAGGATCATCACCATGGCGGTCGTGCGAACGGCACTTGCGAGGGCGATGAGGAAGGAATTCAGCGTCAGGCTGCGATAGTAGAAGGCCGTCAGGAGGACCGCATAGATCGCGCCGAAGGCCCCGGATTCGGTGACCGTGAAGACGCCCGAGAGCGTTCCGCCGACGATGATGACCGCCGTCATGAAGCCGGGAATGGCATCGGCCGCCGTCCGGCCGACGACGCCCCAGCCCGGAAACGGCTCGGCCGGGTAATTGTGCTTCACAGAGATGATGTAGGCGGCCACCGCAAGGCAAACGCACATCAGGATGCCCGGCAGGACGCCGGCAAGAAACAGGCCCGAGACGGAGATGCCGCCGCCGGCCGCCACGGCGAAGATGATCATGTTGTGGCTGGGCGGAATGACGATCCCGGCGATAGACGACGTCACCGTCACGTTGACCGCGAAATCGGGCCGGTAGCCGCGCTCCTTCATCACCGGGATCAGCAGCGAACCGAGGGCCGAGATATCCGCCACGGCCGAGCCGGAGATGCCGCCGAACAGCATCGAGGAGAAGATGTTGACCATGGCCAGGCCACCGCGCAGATGGCCGACGATCGCCGAGGCGAGCTTCACCAGCCGGCTGGCGATCCCGCCATGCAGCATGATCTCGCCGGCGAAGACGAAGAAGGGAATGGCCAGGAGCGAGAAGACGGAGACGCCGGCGGTTGCCCGCTGGAACGTGATCAGCGTCGGGAAACCCTCGTACCAGAAGGCCGCGGCCGCCGCGATGCCCATGGCGAAGGCGACCGGCGCGCCGATGATCACTCCGGCGCCGAAGACGCCGAGCAGAATGGCAAGTCCCACGTTCAGAGATCCTTGAGTTCGGCTTCGGGATTCCAGTCCCGGAAGGACAGGATCCGCAGAAGTCCGCGGGCGCCGGAGAACAGCATGACGAGGCCGCCGCAGGAGGTGATGGCCAGCGTGCGGAAGCTCTCCGGTATCCGCAGCATCGGAAGCAGCGTGTCCCAGCCGAACTGCATCAGCGTGATCCCGGCGACGAGCATCGTCGCGCCGAAGGCGGCCAGGCAGACATCGATGGCGATCATCACGATCTTGCGGGCCGTCGGCGGCAGCATGTCGCGAAACAGCGTGACCCCGATATGGGTGTCTTCCTGGACCCCGACCGCTGCGCCCAGGAACGCGATGTAGCAGATGAGCAGAAGCGCCAGCTGCTCCACCCATGTCGGCGTGACGTTCAGGACATAGCGGCCGAAGACGAGCCATCCGAAACTCGCGATGAGCAGCGCCAGGGCGGCTGTCGCGACGATCATGCAGGCCTTGCGCAGGTGCTCGAGCGTGCGCCGGAGCGTCAGAACGGGGAATGAGGATGGCGTCATGGCTGCCTCGGACGATGCGGGCCGCAGGGCGGCCGCTCCGCCTCCGCAGGGAGACGAAGCGGCATATTCGACCTTAAGGAGCTCAGTCCGCTTCGCGGATCATGTTGACGAGGTCGGTCATGCCCGGATTGTCGGCAAGATACGCCTCATAGACCGGCGCCATCGCATCCTGGAACGCATCCTTGTCTGCGATGGTGTTCACCTCGGTGCCGCCCGCCTTCACCGTTTCCAGACTGGCCGCCTCGCGCTCGTCCCAGAGCTTGCGCTCCATGGCGGCGCTGCTGCGGCCGGCCGCCATGACGATCTCCTGCTGCTCGGGCGTCAGCTTGTCCCAGGCCTTCAGGCTCATGCACAGGCATTCGGGAATGATCAGATGCTCGGTCAGCGAGTAGTATTTGGCGACTTCGTAATGGTTCGTGGATTCGTAGGAGGGCGGGTTGTTCTCCGCCCCATCCACGACGCCGGTCTTGATCGACTGATAGACCTCCGCGAAGGCCATGGGCGTGGCGTTGCCGTCCATCGCCTCGACCATCTTGACGAAGAGATCGTTGCTCATCACCCGGACCTTCAGGCCCTCGACATCGGACGGTGCGTTGATCGGCTTCACCGAATTATAGAAGGACCGGGCGCCCGCGGAGTACCAGCCGAGCGGCACGATGCCCTTGGCCTTCATCCCCTCGCCGATGGCGTCGCCGACCTCGCCGTTCATCAGCTCGTACATCTGCGGCACGCTCTTGAAGATGAATGGCAGGGCCGTGACGTTCGCTTCCGGAACTGCCTGCCCCATGGGGCCGAGATTGAACTCGCCGAAGTCGATCACGCCGAGCCGGACCTGCTCGATCGCGTCGGGCTGATCGCCCAGGACGCCGTTGTGATAGATCTTGGAGGTGACCTCGCCGCCCGTCTTCTCGGCCACTTCCGCGGCAAACGCCTCCATGGCGATCGAGACCGGATAGTCCTCCACATGGATGTTCCAGCCGCGCAGTTCGGCGGCCGATGCGGCCCCGCCCAGCGTGGCGAATGCCATCAGCGCGGTCAGCGCGGTTCCGGCGGCAGCGCGGCGGCGCAGTGTCTGGGTCACGGTCATGTTTCCTCCCTGTTTGGTTCGGATTTCGCGACCGCCAGGCCTCCACCACGCCGGTCCGCGAAACGTCATCGACCATGCTCAGCGATGGCCTGCGCCAACTTGTATACTAGTCGACGTTCGGTTTGTGAAGCGTAAGTTTGCAGCCGACGGTGATGCGTTCGCAGCGCCAGGGGCCAAAGGGATGATCGGAGCGTGAAAGGGCGCCGCATCTGCGTGGCAGAGCCAAGGCTCCGCTTCTCCCCACATCGACCGGCCGCCCGGACACAAGCGGAAGCCCGTTCGCAAACGACCTGCGGGGCCGCGGCACGCAAGCGGTCAGGCGGCAAAGACCGCCGGTCACCGCGCCGCCTATGATGCGATTAGCTTCGGGATGCCGTGGCCGGTCGGCGGCTGACACCCGGGAACCAACTACCGGCGGCGCGCGACGTTCGTCACGCCAGCGACGCCTTCAGTCCGCGTCGTCGAAATAGGAGGCGTGCTGCTGCTTGATCAGTTCGATCGTCGAATCGAGGCGTGTCAGATGCAGCATGCCCGCAGCGACGGCCTCCTCGGGGCGCTGCGCCTTGACCATCTCGGCGATCTGCTGGTGATCCTCGACGAGCTGCGGCATGCGGTCTTCCTTGGACAGCGACAGCATGCAGAGCCGATCGACCTTGGCTTTCTCCGTCGCGATGACGTCGAAGGCGTAGTCGACGCCGGCGATCTCGCAGAGCGTTCTGTGGAACTCGTAGTCGAGCGTGATGAAGCCTTGCGAGTCCGACCGGCTCAGGGCGCTGCGCTGCTCTTCGAGACTGAGGTCCAGCCGCCGCGCGTCCTCGTCCCCGCAGAATCGGGCGGCCCGCCGCAGCACCTCGGACTCCACCGAGGCGCGGACGAAACGCGCCTTCTCGATGCCCTTGTTCGAGAAGCGCTTCACCTCGGTCGATCGCTGCGGGCGGATCAGCAGGAGATCGAGATTGGCCAGCCGGTTGAACGCGTCCCGGACCGGCTGGCGGGACACGCCGAAGCGGGCGGCGATCTCGGTTTCGGAAATCTTGGCGCCCGGCAGAAGGCGCAACGAGACGATCTCGCCGTAGAGATAGCTGGTGATCCGGTCCATGCCGGTGCGGCGATCCCAGGCCTGCGTTTCGTCCATCATGTGCAGTGCTCTCGTCGCTGGCTCTTGCCCGAAACCGGGTTCATGTTTCCGTTCAGGGGCCAACGCATGCGGATGATCATGGCGTTCGGGTCTGCTCGTGGTTCGAAGACGGCCACGGCCCGGATCGGGGTCGAAGGCCGCCGGTCGCGAAACGGTCGCAGGTCGGGCAGAGAGCTTATAGCCCCGAATGCCGCATTTCACGCAACACTTACCCGGGCCGGAGATCCACGGCCCATCCTTCTCCTAGACGAGACCCTCGATCGTCCGCATGAGGGCTTCGCGCTTGTCGGCGTCCTGTGCATCGGCATGGGGGAAGGCGAAGCGGCGGCCGTCATTGTCGTAGTATCGGCCGGATTCGCCGGCGAACTCGTCCGACGTGGCGGCGCGCGAGAGGATGTCGACGCCGATGCCGACGTCGTTTCCGCTCGTGCCGAAGGCGGCCTTGACCATCTTGGTGCCCAGCAGCGATCCCGGATTGACGGCGACGACGACCGGGCCGTCCTCGCCCAGCTCGTCGGCCAGCGATCGCGACCACATGGTCAGCGCCAGCTTGCTCTGGGCATAGGCGGCGCCGTCGGACAGGCGCTTGCCGCCTTTCAGTGCCTCAAGGTCGACGGGCGCCTGGGCCGCGGAGGAGAGATTCACGATCCGCGATCCCCGTCCCATGATCGGCAGGAGCTCGCGGGTCAGCACGTAAGGGGCGATCGTGTTGACCGCGAAGCGCATGTCGAGCCCCTCGGCGGTCACCGTCTCCGCCGTCCCGTAGACGCCGGCATTGTTGATCAGCACGTCAAGACTGTCGTGCCGGTCCCGGACCGCCTTCGCCAGCGATCGCACCGCGTCCGGCCGGGACAAATCGGCCATGTAGGTCTCGACCGACGCGCCGTCGGGCATGGCGTTCGCGGCCGCCGCCAGTTTGTCGGCGCTACGGCCGTGCAAGAGGATCGCATGGCCGTCGGCGGCGAGCTTCTTTGCCGTTTCCAGCCCGATACCATCGGTCGAACCGGTGATCAGAATGGTCTTGGACATGGTGGACATCCTCAGTTCGAGAAGGCTGGCAACAGCTCGTCGGCCAGGCGTTTCATGGTGGTTTCGGTATCCGCACGATTAAAGCGCAGGTTCAGCGCGACATGGTTCACGCCGATCGCCTCGCGCGCCTTCAGGTAGCGTGCCAGATGGTGCATCCCCAGTCGCAGGCCGAGATGGATCGGCTGGGGCGGTGCGTCGGGATCGTCCTCCAGGTCGAGATAGAGCGGCTCCATCGCCGGTTTCGCGGCGCCGCCCGCATTGTCCGTCCGGGTTCGCCAGTCGCCGATGATCCGCGCCTGCGTGGCCGCGTCGCGCGGATAGAGCATCCAGCCGTCACCGTGGCGTGCGATCCATTCCGGATCCTGCTGACTGCCGCCGGTGACGAGAAGCGGCAGCCGCCCGCCGACCGGCTTGGGCAGCATGTCGATGCCGCCGTCCAGACTGCCGAACGGGCTGTCGAAGGCCGGGGCGTCGGCGCCCATGTGCCGGATATAATCGTAGCTTTCGCGAAACCGCATGCCGCGGTCGGCGAAAGACGTGCCGGTGGCCGGAAACTCGTCGGGACGGTCGCCCGATGCGATACCGAGAATGAGCCGACCGCCCGACAGCACATCGACGCTGGCCGCCGCCTTCGCGACATGCGCGGGATGGCGCAGCGGCAAAACCACGCTGGCCACGCCAAGAGCAATCCGCTGCGTCATCCCGGCCAGAAGGCTGAGATAGACGAACGGATCGTAGGTCTGGCCTGCATCGCCGAAGGACGGAACGTTGAACGGCACGTCGCGCAGCCACAGCGCCGCAAAGCCCAGTTCGTCGGCCAGCCGCACCCGCTCCAGATGCCGCGTCATCGAGGGCACGGCCCGCGTCGCGTAGGTTTCCAGGGGCACGACGAGCCCCAGGGTGAGCCGGTTCGGCCGGAACACCGCATTGTAGGCGCGGTTGATCGTTGGAAAGTTCCGACTTGCGGCGCGGTCCAGCATGTCCAGGCTTTCGCTCTCTCACCCATGTTCGGCTCTCGCCGCAGCAAGAGAAGGCGCCGCCTCGCCGTCAGGCCGACGGTGGCGCCCCCTCCGATGCTTAGTTGGCCAGGGCGTCCTTGCCCTCGACCAGCACATGATGGCTCACCGAGCCCTCGGCCCGCGCCTTCAGATGCGGGCTGTACTCCGGATCGTTGACGAACGCCTCGGCGGCCTCAGGCGAGATCGTCCCTGCCCTCAACGACGGCGTGAACACTTCGCGAGTTCGCCAGGCGCTGCTGGAGATGCGGCGTGTATTCGGGATCACTCTGGAAGGCTTTCGCCGCTGCGACCGACGGCCATTCGATGATGATCCGCAGCGCAACGTCATACGGCTCCCCCTCGATCTGCTCGTGCGACTGCGTGCGGGCGAGATACCTGCCGCCGTGGCGCGCGATCACCTTGTTCGCGGTGGGCAGATAGTCCTCGACCCAGTCTGCGTTCGTGGGCGTCACTTCGAGTACGGAATAAGCGGTCATGGTCTCATCTCCTGGATTGCGGACGACGGACGCCTGTCCGGTGCGGCTCGGTTCATGTCCTGGATGCGGCGCGCGACGGCATTCCGATGCGGATCTACACACTGAACTGCCGGGCATGTCGGCAACCCGCCGGAGCATCCGCCTCCGTGCTGACACTAGGAAAGATCGCTATTTCCGAAAGCTGAGTAAATCGCGCATACTGTTATTCAGTATTTGCGATACGGATATAATCGATGGATACCGACAATCTGCGTCTGTTCGTCCTCGCTGCGGAGCGGCTGAACATCAGCGCGGCGGGGCGCGCTCTCGGGATGACGCCGGCGGCGGCCAGCACCCGGCTCGCCAAGCTGGAGCATTCGCTCGGCGCGGAACTGCTTCACCGATCGACGCGCAAGGTGTCGGTGTCGATCGAAGGGATGGAGTTCCTGCCCTTTGCGCGCGAGATCCTCGCCCAGCAGGATGCGGGCCTTGCCGCGCTGGGGCGGGGCAACCCGACCATCACGGGCACGCTGCGCTTTGCCGCCTCGTCGACCTTCGCGGTCGAATATATCGCACCGCTGGTCCCCGACTTCCTCGACAGCTATCCGCATCTGAAGCTCGATCTGCGGCTGTCGGATGCGCCCTTCGATCTCATCGAGGGATCGTTCGACCTGGCGCTCCGCAGCGCCCCGCTGGCGGATTCCTCGCTGAAGGCGCGTCGCCTGGCGGACGATACGCGCATCCTTGTCGCCGCGCCGGCCTATCTCGCCCGGAACGGGACGCCGACAAAGGCCTCGGACCTCAGGGACCATCGTCTCATCGGCTTTCGCAACGCCCTGCCCCGACCGCTGCGCGGGCCGCAGGGGACCGACCAGACCTTCGACCCGGGGGCGACGAACTGCCGGCTGATCGTCGACGATGGTGCGAGCCAGAAAGCCGCAACGCTGGCTGGCGCGGGCATCTCGATGAATTCGCTCTGGTGCATTCACCGCGAACTGGCGGAGGGCACGCTGGTCCGGGTTCTGGCCGACCACGAAATCGACGATGGCTCCGTCCTTTGGCTGGTCTATCCGAAGTCGAATGTCCTCTCGCCCAAGGTGCGGGTGCTGATCGACTTCCTGGTCGACCGGATCGGCCGCAACCCGCCCTGGCTGCAGGCATAGCGGCCGTCGCCACTCGGCGGACGCGGACGATTATATTCTTTACACGAAAACTGAACTCTGAAATCCGCCGTTTATCGCATTATCCTGCGGTGTAGCTTCATTGGGAAACCAGCCAATGGAGCATGACCATGCAGACGATGATCCTTGAAGAATACGGGCCGACCGCTGCATTTCGCCCCCGGGAGCAGGCCAGGCCGTCGGCGTCCGAAGGGCATGTCGTGGTTCGCATCGCGGCGACCAGCGTCAATACGATCGACATGATGATCCGCAACATGGGGTCCGATCTGGGCTTCGCGCCCGCACTTCCGGCGATCCTCGGCATGGATTTCGCCGGTACGATCGAGGAAGTCGGCGCCGGGGTCACGGATTTCGCGGTCGGGGACGAGGTCTATGGCTGCGCCGGCGGCCTTGCCGACCTGCAGGGGGCGCTGGCGGAGTATATGCCGGCCGACGCCAGACTGATCGCCCACAAGCCGAAGTCCCTGTCCATGCGGGAGGCCGCGGCCCTGCCGCTCGTCGGCATCACGGCCTATGAGGGTCTCACCCGTGCGGGCGTCACCAAGGGACAGAAGGTCCTGGTGCACGGCGGGTCCGGCGGCGTCGGTCATGTCGGCGTGCAGCTCGCAAGAGCCTTCGGAGCAGAAGCCTACGCGACCGATAGCGGCGCCGAGCGGATTGCCGTCGTGAAGGAGCTTGGCGCGGAGCCGATCGACTTCAGGACCGAAGCGGTCGCGGATTACGTCGCCGCCCATACCGGCGGGGCCGGGTTCGACGTCGTCCTCGACACGGTGGGCGGGGCCAATCTGACGAACTCCTTCGCGGCGGTTGCGCTGAACGGGCATGTCGCGACGACGCTGGCAATGGCCGAGCTGGATCTGACGCCCGCACATCTCAAGGGCGCGTCCCTGCATGTCGTCTTCATGCTGATCCCGATGCTGCACGACAAGGATCGGAGCGCCCATGGGGCGATCCTCGCCGAACTGGCCCGTCTCTGCGACGAGGGCGCGCTGAAGCCGGTGGTGGACGAGCGGCGGTTCAAGCTTGCCGAGGTCGAAGACGCCTATCGGCACCTCGCCAGCGGCAAGGCGATCGGCAAGGTGGTCGTCGTCGTCTGACCGACCCCGAGAGCGGGAGCGGCCCCGGGGACGCCGCCGCTCTCGCTCGCGAAACCGAACCTGCACGATCGCGGACCCGCTGAAAGCGGATCGCCCGTACCTGTTGGGGCGCCACACCCTGCTCCGCGCGCGCCGTTTGTCCGCGATCCTCCCCGGAGGCGTCTCAGGGCACCGCTGGGCTCAGCTCCGCAGCCCCGGGGCCTCCTGGCCGGTGCGCTCGACATATTCGGCATAGCCGCCGCCATAGAGATGCGGCCCCTCCGGCGTCAGCTCCAATACGCGGTTGGAGAGCGCCGCCAGGAAATGGCGGTCGTGGCTGACGAAGAGCATCGCGCCTTCGTAGCGCGACAGCGCCTCGACCAGCATCTGCTTGGTGGCGATGTCGAGATGGTTGGTGGGCTCGTCCAGGACAAGGAAGTTCGGCGGGTCGAACAGCATCCTGGCCATGACCAGCCGGGCCTTCTCGCCACCTGACAGGACGCGGCACTTCTTCTCGATCTCGTCGCCATAGAAGCCGAAGCAGCCCGCCAGCGAACGCAAGGGCGCCTGGCCCGCCTGCGGAAAGCTGTCTTCCAGCGTCTGCAGAACGGTACGGTCGCCTTCGAGCAGCTCCATCGCGTGCTGGGCGAAATAGCCCGTCTTGACGCTCGGCCCCCGGGTCACGTGGCCGGTATCCGGCTCCGAGGCACCGGCGACCAGCTTGAGCAGCGTCGACTTGCCGGCACCGTTGACGCCCATCACGCACCAGCGCTCGCGCCGTCGCACCTGGAAGTCGAGGCCCTGATAAATGGTGCGATCGCCGTAGCTCTTGTGGACGCCCTTGACGGTTGCGACGTCCTCGCCCGAGCGCGGTGCCGGCTGGAACTCGAAGCGCACCGTCTGCTGGCGCTTGGGCGGCTCGACGCGCTCGATCTTGTCGAGCTTCTTGACCCGGCTCTGCACCTGCGCGGCATGGCTGGCACGCGCCTTGAAGCGCTCGATGAAGGCCACTTCCTTCGCCAGCATCGCCTGCTGGCGCTCGAACTGCGCCTGCTGCTGCACCTCGGCGATGGCGCGCTGCTGGCGATAGAACTCGTAGTCGCCCGAATAGGAATTCAGCGCGCCGCCGTCGATCTCGATGATCTTGTTGACGATGCGGTTCATGAATTCGCGGTCGTGCGAGGTCATCAGGACAGCGCCGTCGAAGCCCTTCAGGAAGGTTTCGAGCCAGATCAGGCTTTCGATGTCGAGATGGTTCGACGGTTCGTCGAGGAGCATGATGTCGGGGCGCATGAGCAGGATCTTCGCGAGAGCCACGCGCATCTTCCACCCGCCGGACAGTTCGCCGACATCGCCGTCCATCATTGCCTGGCTGAAGCCGAGGCCGTCCAGCACCTCGCGGGCGCGCCCGTCCAGCGCATAGCCGTCGAGTTCGTCGTAACGCTCCTGCGCTTCTCCGTAGCGGGTGATGATCTCGTCCATCTCGTCGGCGCGGTCCGGATCGGCCATGGCCGCTTCCAGTTCCGCCATCTCGGCGGCCAGGGCGCTGACCGGTCCCACCCCGTCGATCACCTCGACCACCGCGCTGCGGCCCGCCATGTCGCCGACATCCTGGCTGAAATAGCCGATGGTCACGCCACGATCGACCGAGACCTGGCCTTCGTCCGGCAGTTCCTCGCCGGTGATCATGCGAAACAACGTCGTCTTGCCCGCGCCGTTCGGGCCGACAAGGCCGACCTTCTCGCCGCGCTGTAATGCGGCCGACGCCTCGATGAAGACGATCTGCTTGCCGTTTTGCTTGCCGAGGCTTTCAAGGCGGATCATGCGGGGATTCCAGGTGGGAGCGAGGGAGGAGCCGCCTCAAACCATCCCACCCGCTGCCGTGCAAGAGGCCGCGACGCCAGCGGCCGGTTTTGCCGGCGCTCGTACGGCCTTGGACTTACGGCGCAGCCGCAGCCGGTTTGAGCCTGAGGGCCATTTCAGTTGGGAGAATTCTCTCCAGCCGAGACCCGAGATCAGCGATTTCAGCGGGATGGAGATTCTTGGCTGGGGCGGCAGGATTCGAACCTGCGAATGGCGGCACCAAAAGCCGCTGCCTTACCACTTGGCGACGCCCCAAGGCGCATGGCGGTCCTATAGCCTCTGGCCGGCGTCCATGCAACGACCCGTGACGGGGTTCGCACGCGGTGCGGCGCGCCGGATTGTCGCCAAGCGATCAGAGCCGTTTTCGCGTGCTGCGATGGCGGCCGGTGCGCCATGTCCACGGCGCGATGACCGGGACCGAAGGGGCGTCGGCCAGCCGCCGTCCCGAGGCGATGATCGCCTGCGCCCTTGCTTGCGGCGCTCCCCGCGCGATGTCCTCGAGCATCCGCAACGACGAGACGCTGTCATGGCCAAGAACCGGCGCCCCCGCCTGCCCGCCGCCGAGGCAACCGCGATCGACAAGTCCATGGCCCTCGACCGGTCGCGGTCCGGCACCGTCGATCTGACATTTCGGGCGATCGACGAGCTGGCCCATGTCCACGATCCGATCTGGGAGGACGTCTCGGCGCTGGCGGTCATCGGCCGGTCGATCTTCTGCACCTGCGACGAGACCGCGACGATCGAGCGCGTGGTGCTCGACGAGGCCGGGACGAACGCCGCCGGGCACACGAATTTCCCGCTCGGCGAAGCCTTCGACCTGCCCGACGGGCCGTCTGGGGAGATGGACATCGAAGGCCTGGCGATCGCCGACGGCTATCTGTGGATCTGCGGCTCCCATTCGCTGAAGCGCGACGATCCCGAAGAGGGTGGCCTGGCGGACATGGAGGACATCGACTGGGACCCCAATCGCGGCTTCCTCGGCCGGGTACCGCTGATCGACCGCGGCGACGGGGTGTTCGAGCCGGTCGCCGCCATCGATGCGCTGGACGGCGTGCCGGGCCGGCGCGCGGCGATGGTGAAGATGTCGAAATCGTCCAGGACGCCGATCCGCAAGATGCTGGCGAAGGATGCGCTGATCGGGCCCTTCGTCGACCATCCCTGCAAGGAGAACGGCCTCGACATCGAGGGCCTGGCGGTGCAGGGCGACACGGTGCTTCTCGGCCTGCGCGGGCCGGTGATCGGCGGCCATGCGATGATCGTGCGGCTTGAGATGAAGGAAACCGGCTCCGGCGCCCTCAAGCCCCGCAAGCTGGAGAACGGCCAACGCTACCAGTTGCAGGCCGTCGATCTCGACGGACAGGCGATCCGCGACCTCGAATGGCGGGGCGACCGGCTGCTGATCCTCACCGGCGCGACCACGGACCTGGAGGCGATGCAGTCGGTGGTGGTCATCGACGACTACGATCCGGGCCGGCCGGTCTATCAGGCCGGGCTCCTGGCGCGGATCCTCGACCTGCCGGTGATCCGCGGCTCCGACCATGCCGAGGGCCTTGCCACGATCGAGATCGACGGGCAGGACAGGCTGCTGGTTGCGTACGACTCGCCGCACGAAACGCGGACCGACCCCGCCCTGCGCCGCCTGACGACGGATCTGTTCGAGATCGCCGAAGCGGCGGCGCAAGCCGATCGCCCTGCCCCGGCGGCGAGGAAGGGCGGCAAGAAGCGAAAGGCCCGATCGCGCCAACATGCCTGAGTTCCAGACGGATTTCGATCCCGCCTATGGCCGGCTGGTCCCGGTCGCCGCCCATATCGGTCGGGTAACGGCCAACAATCCCAGCGCCTTCACCTTTGCCGGCACCAACAGCTACGTCGCCGGGCGGACGGGCTGCTTCGTGGTCGATCCCGGCCCGGACGACGACGCCCATCTGGACGCCCTCGTCGCGGCGATCGCCGGCCGGCCGGTCGAGGCGATCCTGCTGACCCACACCCATCGCGACCATACCGGTCTCGTGCGGCGGCTGGCCGCCTCGACCGGGGCGCCGATCGTCGGCGGCGGACCGCACCGCGCCTCGCGTCCGCTGCGCGACGGCGAGGCCCACCGGCTGGAAGCGGCCGGCGACACCGACCTCGCCTTCGACCGGATCCTGTCCGACGGCGAGCAGCTGACGCTCGGCGGCCTGCCGGTTGCCGTCGTCGCGACGCCGGGCCATTGCGCCAATCATCTGGCCTTCGCCGTCGGCGAGGACGGCGTGCTTTTCTCCGGCGATCACGTCATGGGCTGGTCGACCTCCATCGTCGCGCCGCCCGACGGGGCGATGCGCGACTACATGGCGTCGCTCGAGCGCCTGCTCGCGCGCGACGACCGGCTCTATCTGCCCGGTCATGGCGGCGTCATCGCCGCGCCAAAGCCCTTCGTGCGCGGGCTGATCGGCCATCGCCGCATGCGCGAGACCGCCATCGTCAAGCGCCTCGCCGAGGGCGACCGGACGATCCCTGAGATCGTCGCGGCGCTCTACAAGACGGTGGATATCCGCCTGCACGGGGCGGCCGGCCTGTCGGTGCTGGCGCATCTGGAGGACCTGGTCGCGCGCGGCGTCGTGGCCTGCGACGGGCCGCCGACACTGGCCACGACCTACACCGCCGCCTGAGACGGCGGAGCCGCGTCCGGGGTCCGCTCAGCCGGCGTCGATGGTTTCCAGACCCGACATGGCGAGATCGAGATCGGCCAGGAACGCCTCGATGAAGCGGCGGTTCTGGCCGAGATCCAGCCCGGTGGCGCGCGAGACGGCGCGCAGGTCGACAAAGGTCTCCCCACCCTCCTGCACCAGCCGGATCGTCACGTCGCTCGGCAGGGCGAACAGGCGGTCGCGCGCCACCGCGGCGACGCGGTACTGGTCGCTGTCGGGCCGGTCGAGCCCGTCATCGGCGACCATCGCGTCGATGCCGGCCCGCGGCGTCGGCAGCGGGACCGCGCCGGTGCTGACGCCGAGATCGTCGGATTGCCGCTCTGCCTCCGCTCCCGCCAGAGCCGGATCGCCGACGATGACCTCGCCCACCGTCCAGCCGTGATCGGCCAGGACGGTGCGCGCGGCCTGGTAGACCCGCGGGGCGTCGGCGAGATAACGCCGGCCCGGCACCACGCTGGGCATCTCCGTCGGCGCGGCGAAGGCCGATGCGGGGGCGGTCGCCGGCGCCGGCGCGGCGGTGGCCTCGGGGGCGAAGCCGTCCGTATAGGCAGCATTGGCCTGCGGATTGACGCGGGCGAGATAGGCGCCAGTGGCAAAGGGGGACAGGGCGATCAGCGACAGGACGAAGCCCGCGAACACCTTGTGCCCGCCGCGCACGCCGGCGAACCAGACGCGCAGCAGGCCGTAGCAGGCTACCACGAGGGCAAGCGCGGCAAGACCGCCGACCAGCAGCAGCAGGCCGATCAGCGCCTGGGGCACGATCCAGCCGAGGCGATAGAACACCACCGCCGCCACCATCAGCGCGATGGCGAAGGCGGCGAGCCCGCGGGCGAGCCCCGCGAAGCGCAGCCGCTTCTGAAGGTAGTGGCCGGAAACCGGCAGGCGTCCGTAGATCGAATTCATGGGCGGGACCTTGGCAGGGGTTCCGCGAACATAGAGGAAAGCCCGGGCGGCAGAAAGACCACCCGGGCCGCTCTCACCCGATCAGATGGTCGGCAGGCGATAGTCGCGGAACTGGTCGCGCAGCGTCATCTTCTGGATCTTGCCGGTCGCCGTATGCGGGATCTCGTCCACGAAGGCGACGTCGTCGGGCATCCACCATTTGGCGATCTTGCCTTCCAGATAGGCGAGAATGTCCTCCCGCGAGACACTGCGGCCTTCCTTGCGCACGATGACCATAAGCGGGCGCTCGTCCCATTTGGGATGGGCGAGGCCGATCACCGCGGCCTCGGCGACGTCCGGATGGCCGACCGCGAGGTTTTCCAGGTCGATGGTCGAGATCCATTCGCCGCCGGACTTGATGACGTCCTTGGCGCGGTCGGTGATCTGCATGTAGCCGTGCTGGTCCATATGGGCGACGTCGCCCGTGTCGAACCAGCCGTCCTCGTCGAAGGCCTCCGCGCCGGTGCCCTTGTAGTACGACGAGGCGACCGCCGGGCCGCGCACCTTGAGGCGGCCGAAGGTCTTGCCGTCCCAGGGCCGCTCGACATTCTCGTCGTCGGTGACCTTCATCTCGACGGCGAAGGGCGGATGCCCCTGCTTCTCCTCGATGTCGAGCAGCGCGTCGCCGGTCAGGTCCTGATATTCCGGCTTGATGGTGCAGAGCGAGCCGAGCGGGCTCATCTCGGTCATGCCCCAGGCGTGGATGACCTGCACGCCGTAGACTTCCTGGAACTTCTGGGTCACGGCGCGCGGACAGGCCGACCCGCCGATGACGACCTTCTTGAGGTCCGGCAGTTCGCCGCCGACCTTCTCCAGATGCTGCAGCAGCATCAGCCAGACCGTCGGCACGGCGGCGCTGAAGGTCACCTTCTCGGTGGTCAGGATCTCATAGACCGACGCGCCGTCCATCTTGGCGCCCGGCATGATCATCGCGGCGCCGGCCATCGGGCAGGAGAAGGCGAGACCCCAGCCATTGGCGTGGAACAGCGGCACGATCGGCAGCACCCGGTCGCGCGACGACAGGCCCATGGCGTCGGGCTGCTGGGCGATCATCGAATGCAGCAGGTTGGAGCGATGGGAGTAGAGAACGCCCTTCGGATTGCCCGTCGTGCCGGAGGTGTAGCACATGCCCGCGGCGGTGTTCTCGTCGAACTCCTTCCAGGCGAAGTCGCCGTCGGCCTCGGCGAGCCACTCCTCATAGGCGACGACATTGGCGAGCTTGGTCTCGGGCATGTTCGCGGCGTCGGTCAGGACGACGATCTTCTCGAGGCTCGGCACATTCGGCGCGATGGCCTCGAGGATCGGCATGAAGGTGACGTCGGCGAAGATGATGCGGTCTTCGGCATCGTTCATGATCCAGGCGATCTGCTCGGGGAACAGCCGCGGATTCAGCGTGTGGTAGATCGCACCGATGCCGACGATGCCGTACCAGCATTCCAGATGGCGCCAGGTGTTCCAGGCCAGCGTCGCGACGCGGTCGCCGAGCTTGATCCCCTCGCGGTCGAGCCGCTGCGCCAGCTTCATGGCGCGGGCCCGCACCTCGCGGTAATTGGTCCGATGCATCGGCCCTTCGACCGAGCGGCTCACCACCTCGCGTAGCGGATGATAGGTCGCGGCGTGGTCGATCACCTTCGAACAAAGCAGCGGCCACTGCTGCATCAAACCCTGCATTCCGTCCTCCCTGACTCCGGACCGAAACATGGGCCCGCGCGCCAATCTCGGTAAAGGCAAGCCGGATGTCCAGCGTCTGCAGGCAGCGCTTGCCATAGTTCAGCCGTTTCCCGGCCCGACGATCGGGGCAAGGGACGAACGGATTGAGTGGTGGTGCCATGCAGATTGCAGAACAGACCGTCGCAGTGCCGGACGTCGACGGCGACAGCTTCAGCGCCGTGGAGTTCGAGCTGGCGCTCGACATGCAGGACCTGACCGAGATCGACTTCGCCGACTGCGTGCGCGCGGCCGCCGGCAGCGTCGGCGGGGAATTCCTGTTCGACATGCCGGCTGACGGGACGCTCGACAATGTCTCGCGCATCGCCGCGGTGCGGGTCGAAAGCCAGAACCGCGACCGCATCGCCTTCGCAGTCCTCAACGACGAGGGCACCGAGATCCGGGTCCCGGACGACGACGAGGTGGACGAGCGCCTGCGCGGATTTGCCCGTGCCTTCGTCGGCGTCCTGACCCGCATCCGCGACGACCTGCCCTTCGGCTCGGTCAGGCCCGAAGGCACGGCCTGACCCGGCGCTCCGGCGGCGGCCGCGGTGTCGCGCCGCGGCGTTTCGGGCGGGCCGGGGCCGATCATTGGCGGGCTTTGCGCAGGCCAGGATGAGCGCGTGATCGGTATATCGTCGGACTGATCATACGCCCCCCTTGCAAAAGCCTCGGGCTCCTGCAGATCAGCGTTCCTGAACCAATATTGCATGGGTTACATGGACGCCTTCCTGACGGATTATTCCGCATTCATCGCCCTTGCGATCGTCGCATTGGTCTTCGTGGCGTTCGCGCTCGAACTCTATCCGCCGGAGGTCATCGCCACGGGCGGGGCCGTGTCCTTCCTCGTCCTCGGCTACATCAAGGACGACGAGTTCACCTCGGTCTTCCAGAACCCGGCGCCGATCACCATCGCCGCGATGTTCGTCCTGTCCGGCGCGCTGGTGCGCACCGGCACCCTCGAGGGGGCGGCCGGCTGGCTGGTCACCAGCGCCGAAAAGCGGCCGCGCATCACCCTGGCGATCATGGGCATCGGCGTCCTCGTCGCCTCCGCCTTCATGAACAACACGCCGGTGGTCATCGTCTTCATCCCGATCATGACCGAGCTGGCGCGAAAGATGGGCGTCGGCTCGACGAAGCTGCTGATCCCGCTGTCCTTCATGACCATTCTCGGCGGCACCTGCTCGCTGATCGGCACCTCGACAAACCTCCTGGTCGACGGCGTCGCGCGCGGTCAGGGGCTGGAAGCCTTCTCGATCTTCGAGATCACCCCGATCGGCATCGTGACCGCGATCACCGGCATCCTCTACCTTCTGTTCGTCGGCCCCAGGCTGCTGCCCGACCGCACCTCCGCCGAAGACGTTCTCGGCGGCTCCGATGCCGACATGTATTTCACCGAGATCGTCGTGCGCGAGGGCGCCAGCACCATCGGCAAGACCCTGAGCGAATCGGCGTCCTTCTCGGCGCGGGGCATCCGTCCGGTGGCGATCCGGCGCGGTTCGGAGACCATTCGCAAGGGGATCGCCGAGGTGGTGATCCAGAAGGCCGATCGGGTGATTCTCTTCGCCTCGCCCGAGGAATTGCTGACCCTGCATTCCAACGAGAATTTCCGCGTCGCGCGGGTCTCTGCCGCGGCGGCCGGCGATGAGGAACGGGTTGTCGTCGAGGCGACCGTCGCGCCGCATCGCCGTGGCATCGGCCGCAAGATTTCCGAGCTCGTCGATATCTCCGGTTCGGGCGTGCACATTCTCGGCGTGCAGCGCCATCGCCACGTGCCCGGCCCCTCGCTGCACGACACCAAGCTGCGCCCGGCCGACCGGCTGCTTCTGGAAGGCCGGCCCGACGCGATCGCCCGCATCGCCGAATCCAACGACCTGATCGGCGTCGATCTCAGCGAGGCGCGGCCTTATCGCCGACGCAAGGCGCCGCTGGCCATCGGCGCGCTGCTGGCGGTCGTGGTGCTCGCCGCCATGGGCATTGCCAGCATCCAGATCCTCGCCTTCGTCGCCATCGCGACGCTGCTGCTGGTCCGGGTGCTGGATGCCGACGAGGCTTGGCGCTCGATCCACGGCGACATCCTGATCCTGATCTTCGCCATGCTGGCGATCGGCCTCGGCATGCAGAACGCCGGCGCGGTCGAGCTTCTGGTCGAGCTGGTCGAGCCGCTGCTGCAGGGCGCCTCGCCCTTCCTGGTGCTGCTGATCATCTACGCGATCTCGTCCATCCTCACCGAGATCGTCACCAACAACGCGGTCGCCGTCGTCGTCACGCCGGTGGCGATCAGCCTGGCGACGTCGCTGGGCATGGACCCGCGCGCGGCGGTGGTGGCGGTGATGTTCAGCGCTTCGGCGTCCTTCGCCACGCCGATCGGCTACCAGACCAACACGCTGGTCTATGCGGCCGGAAACTACCGCTTCACCGATTTCGTGAAGATCGGCGTGCCGATGAACGTCATCGTCGGCTTCGTCACCTGCGTGGCGATCTACTTCTACTACGGCGTCTAGCGGCGGGCCCGGCCGCGCCGCGAGCGCTCGTCGCGGATGGTCGCCTGGGCCGCGGCGAGCCGCGCGATCGGCACGCGGAAGGGCGAACAGGAGACGTAGTCGAGCCCGGTCTGCTCGAAGAAGGCGATGGAGGCCGGATCGCCGCCCTGCTCGCCGCAGACGCCCAGCGAGATGTCCGGCCGGGTGCGCCGCGCCTTCTCCACGGCCAGCGCGATCAGTTCGCCGACGCCCTCGACGTCGATGGTCTGGAACGGATCGCGCTCGATGATGCCCTGGCGGACATAGGTCGACAGGAAATTGCCGGCGTCGTCGCGCGAGATACCGTAGACCGTCTGGGTCAGATCGTTGGTGCCGAAAGAGAAGAAGTCGGCGATCTCCGCAATGGTGTCGGCGCGCACGATGGCGCGGGGCAGCTCGATCATCGTGCCGACCGAATAGGTGATCTCGCAGCCGCGCTCGTCCATGACCAGGGCCGCGACCTTGTCGATACGCCCCTTCACGAAGTCGAGTTCCTTGCGCAGGCTGACCAGCGGCACCATGATTTCCGGCACCACCGCCTCGCCGGCCTTCTCGCCCGCCTCGATGGCCGCCTCGAAGATCGCCCGCGCCTGGGTCTCGACGATCTCCGGATAGGAGATCGCCAGCCGGCAGCCGCGATGGCCGAGCATCGGATTGAACTCCTGCAGGGCGGCGATGCGCTGGCGGACGACGGATTCGTCGACGCCCAGCATCGCGGCCGTCTCGGCGATCTCGCCGTCGCTCTGGGGGAGGAATTCGTGCAGCGGCGGGTCGAGCAGGCGGATCGTCACCGGCAGGCCGGCCATGATCTCGAACAGTTCGGTGAAGTCGGAGCGCTGGATTGGCAGCAGCTTTTCCAGCGCCGCGCGCCGGCCGGTCTCGTCGGAGGCGAGGATCATCTCGCGCATCGAACGTACCCGGTCGCCCTCGAAGAACATATGCTCGGTGCGGCAGAGCCCGATCCCCTCGGCCCCGAAGGCGCGCGCCGAGCGGGCCTCGATCGGGGTCTCGGTATTGGCCCTGACCCGCATGCGGCGGGCCCGGTCCGCATAGTCCATCAGCATGGCGAAATCGCCGGTGAGCGCCGGCCGCAACAACGGCACGGCCCCCTCGATCACCTCGCCGGAGGTGCCGTCGATGGTGATGGTGTCGCCCTCGCGCAGCACCTTGCCGGCGGCATGCAGCGTGGCCGTGCCGGCATTGATGCGCAGCGCGCCGGCGCCGGTCACGCATGGCCGGCCGATGCCGCGGGCAACGACCGCCGCGTGGCTGGTGGTGCCGCCACGGATGGTCAGCACGCCCTCGGCCACATGCATGCCGTGGATGTCTTCCGGATAGGTCTCGTTGCGCACGAGGATGACCGGCCGTTCCTCGTTGGCCAGTTCCTGGGCGCGCTCGGATGTGAAGACGATCTCGCCGGTCGCCGCGCCCGGCGAGGCGGGCATGCCGCGGCCCAGGACGACCAGGTCGGCCGTTCGCTCGAAGGTCGGATGCAGCAATTCGTCGAGCGAATTCGGATCGATGCGCAGGATCGCCTCGGCCTCGTCGATCAGCCCTTCGTCGACGAACTGCACGGCGATGCGGATCGCCTCCCCCGCCGTGCGACGCGCCACCCGCGACTGCATCAGGAAGAGTTCGCCGTCGCCGACCATGAAGTCGACCTCGACGACATCGCCGACATGCGCCTCGATGCGGCGCACATGCTCGGTCAGCTCGGCGAGATCGGCGGGAAAGCGGGCCGCGTCGCCATCCGACAGGGTTCCCAGATCCAGCACCGGCGGCTTCTCGCCGATCTCGCGCGCCCGCGGCGCCACCAGCCCGAATTCGCCCGACAGGCGGGATTCGCCGGTGGTCAGGTCGCGGGAGACGGCCCGGCCGGTACCGGAATTGTGGTCATGCTCGTTGAAGATCATCGCATGGGCGGTGATCGCCAGGCCGGCATTCTCCGGGATGCCCTGGATCAGCCGGTGCGAGGTCGCCAACGGGCTGCGCCAGGTCGCATAGGCCGCCTCGATGACGGCGGAGAGCTGTTCGAGCGGGGTCTGCGGCACGACGGCGCCGATCTCGGCGTCGAGATAGGTCTGGTAGCGCGCGATCAGCGCGCGCCAGCCGGCCCGGTCGCCCGGCTCCTCGGTCCAGCCCGCCTCGGCGGCTTCCGCGTCGGCGATGTCCTCGAACTCGGCCGGATCGACCGCCAGCACGAGATGGGCGTAGCTTTCGATGAAGCGACGATAGCTGCGATAGGCGAAGGCCGGGTCATCCAGCTCGGCCGCGAGAATATCCACCGTGCGATCGTTGAGGCCGACATCGAGCACCGATTCGGCCAGGCCCGGCATCTGGGCGCGGGCGCTGGTGCGCACGGCCAGCAGCAGCGGTCGCGTGTCGCCGTCGAAGCCGCGACCGGTGACGCCCTCGAGCCATTCGATCGCCATACGCAGATCGGCGCGCAGTTCCTGCGGCAGGCCATCGCCGCCGCTCTGCACCTCGCGCCAGACCGAGGTGGCGAGGGTGAAGCCCGGCGGCACCGGCACGTCCAGCGACGCCAGCAGCGCCAGATTGGCGCCCTTCAGCCCCAGGGCCTCGGAGGCGTCGGCCGTGCGGTCGGCCGCTCCGCGCCGGAATGTGAAGATCCGTTTGGGCATCGAATGCGGTCGACCGTCCCCCTCGAGCTCGACGGGTCCTTTGCGGACCGCGTCATTTTTCTGGTCGGCGCGGCGTCTGCGCCTGCCGGGAGACGACGTCCGTCCCGCCAACGCGCGCCGCAAGGCGGGAGCGGCAATCCCGCCGGTTCGCACCCCTCCCGCGAACCTTCCTTCATGTCTAGAAGAAATCCAATGCCCCGCCAATTGCTGCGACGCAAAAAAGCCCGCCGCGGCAGGGATGCCGCGGCGGGCCGGTCAGGCGGGGGTCCAGCGAGGCTGGACGGTTCAGGACCTACATGCGGGCGCGGATGGCGGCGGCCATCTGCTCGGCGCTGAGCGCGCCGGAGAACTTGTCGCCATTGATGAAGAAGGTCGGGGTCGCGTTGACGCCGAATTCGTTCTGACCCTTCTGCTGGATCTCGACGATCTTCTCCTGCATCTCCTTGTCGTTCAGGCAACTGGTGAACTCGTCCTGGCTCATGCCGGCGAGCTTGGCGATCTTCAAAAGCGCGGCCGAGGCGTTGTCGGCGCGGGCCCAGTCGTCCTGCTGGCTGAACAGGACATCGATCATCGCCGTGCGCTTGGCGTCGTCGCCGGTGCAACGGGCCAGCATGAAGCCGGCAAGCGCGCGCGGATCGAAGGGGAATTCGCGGATGATCAGCTTGGCCTTGCCGGTGTCCAGGAAGTCCGTCTTGATCTGCGGATAGGAATTCTCGTGGAAGTCGGCGCAGTGGCTGCAGGTCATCGACGCATATTCGACGATCGTCACCGGCGCATCGGCATCGCCGATCACCACGTCGGGCAGCGGGCCCTCGGCCATCAGATCGGCGACATCCACCGAACCGCTGGATTCGGGCGCCTCGACGGCCGGCGTCGCGGGCGTTGCCGGCGCGGTGTCGGCCTGGGCCATCAGCACGGCATCCGAATTGGGCAGAACGGCGCTGGCCGCGGTGCTCTCCGCCTCGTCCGTGCAGCCGGCGATCGCGAGCAGCCCGGCTCCGGCGAGGAAGGCGGCAATTCGGGGCGCCTTCGCCAGGCGGGTACGGGCGGTCAGCGGATGAGTCATCGATGGAGCCTCGCTTGCAAAGAGAAACGCGTTCTCACCGGGATGTACGGGAGAAATGCGGCATTTCCAATGCCTGCGGGTCGCGGCTGGCCGCCGGGCTGCGGTCGCCGAACTGCGCGATGTTCAGCCCTTGGAGCGGCGCAGGGTGGTCTCGGCGAAGTCGCGCAACGCCTTCTGCAGCCGGGGATCCTCGATCCGGGCGACCATCTCGGCGACGCGCTGATGCTCGACGGGGGCGAGATCGCGCAGCTTCGGCTTGCGGTCCGGCCGGTGCTGGTTGACGGCTTTTTGAACGATCTTGATCCGCGCCACGGCGGCAAAGCCGAAGAAGGCGTTGACCCGCGCCAGCAATTCGCCGGTCTGGTGCTGCAGGCGCAGCGCCGCCGCCGCCTCGCAGGCGATGACCAGCGTCGCCGGCTCGAAAGGGTCGCCCTCGTCGCGCCGGGCCGGCCAGACCAGCTTTTCCGGCCGGGTCAGATCGCGCAGGCCCGGCCCGGTGATCTCGCCCCAGGCGGCGACCAGCCCGGTGGTCATGCCGGCCTTGCGGCGCAGGATCGGGTCCATCAGGCCGCCGACGAGATCGGCGACCGGCTGCGGGGTGCCGGTGCGGCGCCTGGCGCGCGGGTCATAGGGCGATGTCACGGGACGACCTTTCCGGATCGATGTCTGCGGCTGTCCGACACGCGGCAACAGGGCATGTTGCCGGCACCGGACCCAGCGGCCGCACGGATAGCACGAAACGGTGCAGACGTCGCGAGAGCGGCCAGCCTCCTGCTTGCGACAGACGGCCGGCTCGCATTCGCCGCGCCGGGCCGTTACATCGCGCAGAGCGCGGCCCGCAACGAGCCCCGCCGATCTTCCGGCCCGCCATCAAGACAGAGCGTCTCCTGCCCATGCCCTCCGATCTCCGTCCGTTCGCGGATCATCTCCTTGCCTGGTACGACCGCCATGCGCGGGTGCTGCCCTGGCGCGTGTCGCCGCAGGACAGGGCGCGGGGCATCCGGCCGGAGCCCTACCGTGTCTGGCTGTCGGAGATCATGCTGCAGCAGACGACGGTGGCGGCGGTGAAGGCGTATTTCGCCAAGTTCACGACGCGCTGGCCGCATGTCGCCGATCTCGCCGCCGCGCCGCAGCCGGCGGTTCTCGGCGAATGGGCCGGCCTTGGCTATTACGCCCGCGCCCGCAATCTGCATGCCTGCGCGATCCGCGTCAGCGAGGAGTTCGGCGGCGTCTTTCCCCAGACGGCCGCTACGTTGCGGACCCTGCCGGGCATCGGCGACTATACCTCCGCCGCGATCGCCGCGATCGCCTTCGACGAGCCGGCGGCCGTCGTGGACGGCAATGTCGAGCGGGTCGTCACCCGGCTGTTTTGCATCGACACGCCCCTGCCCCAGGCCCGCAAGGACATCCGGCTGCGCACCGCGGAGCTGACCCCGCAGCGCCGGCCCGGCGACTTCGCCCAGGCGATGATGGATCTCGGCGCGACGATCTGCACGCCGAAGCGGCCGAGCTGCATGGTCTGCCCCGTGCGTCCCATGTGCCGCGCCAGCGCCGAGGGGCGTGCGGAAGACTTTCCGGTGAAGAAGCCGAAGGCGGCGGTTCCGGAGCGCAAGGGCGCGGCCTTCGTCGCGACGCGGCCAGCGGACGGCGCGGTCTGGCTGCGCCGGCGCGAGGCGCCCGGCATGCTGCAGGGCATGAGCGAGCCGCCGGGCACGGGCTGGCATGCCAAGGCCGACGGCGCGACCGGCGCCGATGCCGCGCCATTTGCGGCCGACTGGCGCTTCTGCGGCACGGTGGCGCACAGTTTCACCCATTTCCGGCTCGAACTCGAGGTCTACCGCGCGGAGCTAACCCGCGATCCGCCGGCCGAAGGCTGGTGGTGCCCGCCGGAGGCCCGCGGCGCCGAGGCCTTGCCAACCCTGATGCAGAAGGTGCTGGTGCGTGCAGAGGCCAGCCCGCCGGAACCCGCCGAGACACCGAAACGGAGACAGAGCCGATGACCCACCAGCATGTCGTCTTCGACATCGGCAAGGTGCTGATCCATTACGACCCGCACATCCCCTTCCGCGACATCATTCCGTCCGACGAACGCCGGCAGTTCTTCCTCGACGAGGTCTGCTCGCACGACTGGAACCTGGAGCAGGATCGCGGCCGGCCGTGGGAGGATGCGGAGGCCGAGGCGATCTCCCGCCATCCCCAGATGGCCGAGGAAATCCGCGCCTTCCGCCGCAACTGGCACCGCATGGTGCCGCATGCCTATGAGGGCAGCGTGACGTTGCTCCATGCGCTGATCGACGCCGGCGTCGACGTCACGCTGCTGACCAATTTCGCCTCCGACACGTTTCGCGAGGCGCAGGCGAAGTTCCCGTTCCTGACGGCGACCCGCGGGGTCACCGTGTCCGGCGATATCCGCCTGATCAAGCCGGACCCGGCGATCTACGACCATCACGCCCGCAGCTTCGATCTGGCGCCGGAGCGCACCCTGTTCATCGACGACAATCGCGCGAATGTCGACGCCGCCCGCGCCGCCGGCTGGAGCGCCATCCACTTCATCGACCCGGACCAGCTTGCCCGGGATCTGGCAGCAGAAGGCCTGCCGGTCGAAGCGGCCGGCAGGCCCTGAAACGTCAGACGTGAAACAGAGGTCCGAAGGCGGTCAGACCGCCTCGACGGCCATCTGTTCGCGCATGGTCTGGCGCAGGGTGTCGATCGGGGTCAGGCCCTTCTTGGAATCGATGTGCCAGAAGGTCCAGCCATTGCAGGCGTCGAGCCCCTGCACCTTGGCGCCGATGCGGTGGATCGAGGCGGCGTCCTCGCCGATGGCGATGGTGCCGTCGGCCCGCACCCGCGCCGTCCAGCGGCGCTTGGCGTCGGTCAGCTCGGTGCCCGGCTTCACCAGGCCGGCTTCCAGGAGGCTGGCGAAGGGAATGCGCGGCTCGGCACGCTTGCCGGCCGAGACCTTGAGCACCGTCGGGTCGAGCGCTTCCACCGCGGCGATGCGGGCTTCGGCCGCCTCGATATAGACGTCTTCGCGCTCGATGCCGACATAATGGCGGCCGAGACGCTTGGCGACGGCGCCGGTCGTGCCGGTGCCGAAGAACGGGTCGAGCACCACGTCGCCGGGCTTGGTCGAGGACAGGAGCACGCGGGCGAGCAGCGCTTCCGGCTTCTGGGTCGGATGCGTCTTGCGACCCTCGGCATCCTTCAGCCGCTCGCCGCCCGAGCAGATCGGGAACAGCCAGTCGGAGCGCATCTGCACGTCGTCATTGGCCGACTTCATGGCGTCGTAATTGAAGGTGTAGCCCTTGGCATTGGCGTCGCGCGACGCCCAGATCATCGTCTCGTGGGCGTTCTGGAACCGGCGGCCGCGGAAGTTCGGCATCGGGTTGGTCTTGCGCCACACGACGTCGTTCAGCATCCAGAAGCCCAGATCCTGCATCATCGCGCCGACGCGGAAGATGTTGTGATACGAGCCAATCACCCAGATCGTGCCATTCGGCTTGAGCACCCGGCGCGCGGCCAGGAGCCAGGCGCGGGTGAAGGCGTCATAGGCCTGGAAGCTCTCGAACTGGTCCCAGTGATCGTCCACCGCGTCGACCTTGGACTGGTCGGGCCGGTGCAGGTCGCCGCCGAGCTGCAGATTGTAGGGCGGGTCGGCGAAGATCACGTCGACCGAATTCTCGGGCAGCGCGGCCATCTGCGACACGCAGTGCCCCTTGTGGATCCGGTCCAGCCAGGCGGGTTTTTCCGCTTCGCAATTAACCACCTTGAGGGACGCGGAACGCTTGTAAGCCATCTTCACCACCGGACTACGCAGGACATTGAACCGGCGTCATGGTTACCGAACGACGTAAACAATCGGTGAAATCCTGCCTTTGTCGCGACCTCGTGCTCGTGCTACCGGACCCCTCGCACCATCTGCGCCCCGCGCAACCTTCGACGCAGTCGGCCTTCGCGCCGTCGCCCCTTCGCCAAAAACTTTCTTCGGAGCCCCCCATGTCCGAACCCCTGCTCGTGATCTTCGACTGCGACGGTGTCCTCGTCGATTCGGAGGTAATCGCCGCGCAGGTGCAGGCCGAGATCCTCGCCGAGCACGGTGTCGAGATCGATGCCGGCGAACTCGCCATCCGCTTTGCCGGGCTGACCTGGCCGATGATCCTGAAGCGCCTGTCGGACGAACTGGGCCGCAGCTTCCCCGAGGATCTCGTCACCCGCGTCAATGCCGAGGTGGACCGGCGGCTGGAATCCGACGTGGAGGAGATCGCCGGCGCCCGCATGGCGCTGGATCAACTCACCCTGCCGCGCTGCATCTGCTCGAACTCGTCGTCGCAGCGTCTCGAGCTGGAGCTCGAGCATGTCGGGCTGTGGGACTATTTCTTCCCGCATGTCTTCAGCGCGCCCGAGGTCGGCACGCAGAAGGTCAAGCCGGCGCCGGACGTGTTCGTCCATGCCTGCGAGCAGTTCGGCGTGGCGCCGCAGGCCGCCATCGTCATCGAGGATTCGGTCCATGGGGTGACCGCGGCCGTCGCCGCGGGCTGCCGCGTCGTCGGCTTCACCGGCGCCGGCCACAGCTTTCCGGGCCATGCCGACGCCCTGACCGAGGCGGGCGCCGAGACGGTGATCAGCCGGCTTGCGGACTTTCCCGCCGTCGTCGACGCCTTTGTCAGCTGGCAGGACGCCTGAACGCTTGGCGCGCTATTCCGGCGCGCCCTCGTCGAAGCCGGCGAAGATCACGATGCCGGCGGTCGGCGCCGGGTCGATGAGCACCGACTCGTCGACATAGGTGAAGGTCTGGGCGCCGCCATTGCGGGTGATCGCGACGGTCTGCTGGCCGAGCTCGGAATAGACCACGTCGTTGCCGCGCAGAACCGCGACGCGGATCGGCAGGCGCACGCTGCGGTCCTGGGCCACGGCCCCGGGGGTGATGCGGCCGAGGACGCCGATCTTCATCAGGAGCTTGCCGTCGACGATGCGGCAGTCGCGGGTCGTCTCGGCGATGTTGGCGACGTAGTCGACCTCGGAGCCGATGGTCTTGCGCAGGATCGCGGTGCCTTCGCGAAGCGTCACCTTCGGGCAGTAGCGGGCCTCGCCGCCCTGGTCGAACTGGCTCGATGCGGTGACCGAGGACGGCGGAATGCTAAGTGCCCCGGCATCGCCGAGATCGGCCTTGGGGGTGGTGGAATTGCAGGCGGCGAGCAGCGCCAGCGCACCGCCGAGGGCGAGGCCACCGGCCAGCCGGCGCAGCGCGGGAAGACGGCGGCTGATCGCGGTGCCGGGACCCTGCACGGAAATGCCCTCGTCGATGGCGTTGCGTTCACCATTGGTCGCTATGGGGGGCACTACCATATGCATCGCTCGGTCCTTCCGTTATCGTGGCGCGCCGTTCTATATCAGCCGCCCGTCGGTTAGGCGACCGACAGCGGAACATGGCGGAGCGCCGACCGGCACACGGTGCGCTCGCGGCCGAACAGAATGCCGGGAGCGATCCCGGTCCGAAGCGAAGTGGAGACGAAGTGAGATATGTGAGTTCGCGGGGAGAGGCTCCTGTCCTCGGTTTTGCCGACACACTTCTGGCAGGTCTCGCGAATGACGGCGGGCTGTATCTCCCGGAGACCTGGCCGCAGATCTCGGCGGAAACGATCCGCGGATTCGCCGGCCGGCCCTATGCCGAAGTCGCCTTCGAGATCCTCCTGCCCTACGTCGGCGAGGACATCGCCCCGGACGATCTGAAGCGCATGGTCGACGAGGCCTATGCGACCTTCCCGCATCCGGCCGTCGCGCCCCTCGTCCAGCTCGGCCCGTCGCATTTCGTGCTGGAGCTCTTCCACGGCCCGACCCTGGCCTTCAAGGACGTGGCGATGCAGCTCATCGCCCGGCTGATGGACCATGTGCTCGCCCAGCGCGGCCGCCGCGCCACCATCGTCGGCGCCACCTCGGGCGACACCGGCGGCGCCGCCATCGCGGCCTTCGCCGCGAGCCAGCGCACCGACATGTTCATCCTGTTCCCGCATGGCCGCGTCTCGCCGGTGCAGCAGCGCCAGATGACGACCTCGGGGGCGGACAACGTCCACGCGGTGGCCGTCGACGGCACCTTCGACGACTGCCAGGCGCTGGTGAAGGCGATGTTCAATCACGCCTCCTTCCGCCAGAAGGCGGCGCTGTCGGGCGTGAACTCGATCAACTGGGGCCGGATCATGGCCCAGATCGTCTATTACTTCACCGCCGCCGCCAGCCTCGGCGCGCCCGAGCGGGCCGTCTCCTTCACCGTGCCGACCGGCAATTTCGGCGACATCTTCGCCGGCTACGCCGCAAAGCGCATGGGCCTGCCGGTCGAGCGGCTGGTGATCGCCACCAACGAGAACGACATCCTCGTGCGCACCCTCGATCGCGGCCGCTACGAGACCACCGGCGTCCACGCCACCACCTCGCCCTCGATGGACATCCAGGTGTCGTCGAATTTCGAGCGGCTGATCTTCGAGGCGAGCGGGCGCGACGGCGACATGGTGCGCGGCCTGATGCAGCAGCTCGCCCAGTCGGGCAGCTTCCCCCTGCCCGAGGCGGTTCTGGCCGCGATCCGGGCCGAGTTCGATGCCGGCGCGACGGACCAGGCCGCGACCGCCGACATCATCCGCCGCACCCTCACCGGCACGGCCTATCTCCTCGATCCGCACACCGCCGTCGGCGTCGGCGTGGCGGAAAGCCGGCTCGGCCGCGAGGCGATGATCACGCTCGGCACCGCCCATCCGGCGAAGTTCCCCGACGCGATCGAGAAGGCCGTCCAGATCACCCCCGCATTGCCGCCCAGCCACGGCGACCTGATGCAGAAGCGCGAGACCATGGATCGCCTGCCGAACGAGATCGGCGCCGTGGAATCCTACATCCTCGCGCGCACGCGCGCCGTCGACCAGGGAGCCGAAGCATGAGCGTCGAGGTCACCAAGCTTTCGAACGGACTGACCATTGCGACTGAGACGATGCCGCATCTGGAGAGCGCCTGTCTCGGCATCTGGGTGAAGGCCGGCGCCCGCGACGAGGCGCCCCGGGAGCATGGCATCGCCCATCTCCTGGAGCACATGGCGTTCAAGGGGACGAGCCGGCGCAGCGCCCGGCAGATCGCCGAGGAGATCGAGGATGTCGGCGGCGAGATGAACGCCGCCACCAGCGTCGAGACCACCTCCTACTACGCTCGCGTCCTCAAGAACGACGTGCCGCTGGCGCTCGACATCCTGACCGACATCCTGATCGATTCGCGCTTCGACGAGCAGGAGCTGGAACGCGAGCAGCAGGTCATCCTGCAGGAGATCGGCGCGGCGGAAGACACGCCCGACGACATCGTCTTCGATCATTTCCAGGAAGCCGCCTTTCACAAGCAGATCATCGGACGGCCGATCCTGGGCACCCGCGAGACGGTGAAATCCTTTTCGCCCGACGATCTGCGCGGCTATCTCGCCCGGCACTATTCGCCCGACAAGATGATCGTCTCGGCGGCCGGCGCCGTGTCGCACCGCGCCATCGTCGACCAGATCGAGGCGGCCTTCGGCGGAACGGCTTCCGTGTCGCCGCTGCCGCTGGAATCCTCGCCGCGCCAGGCGGCGTCCTATACGGGCGGCGAGTTCCGCCAGGAGCGCGACCTGATGGACGCGCAGATGGTGCTCGGCTTCGAGGGCCGCGCCTATTACGCCCGCGACTTCTACGCCTCGCAGGTGCTGTCGCTGATCCTCGGCGGCGGCATGTCGTCCCGCCTGTTCCAGGAGATCCGCGAGCGCCGGGGCCTGTGCTACGCGATCTACGCCTTTCACTGGAGCTTCTCCGATTCCGGCATCTTCGGCATCCATGCCGCGACCGGCGAGGAGGAGCTGGCGGAACTGGCGCCGGTGATCGCCGACGAGCTGACGCGGGCCGCGGCCGGCATCTCCGAGCCCGAAGTCAACCGGGCGCGGGCGCAGATGCGCGCCAGCCTCTTGATGTCGCAGGAAAGCCCGGCCGCCCGCGCGGCCCAGATCGCCCGGCAGATGCTGTTCAACGGCGCGACCATCACCAATGAGGAGCTGATCACGCGGCTCGAGGCGATCACCGCGCCGCGGCTCGCCGACCTTGCCGAGCGTACGTTCGTGGGCACCGTGCCCACCCTCGCCGCCATCGGTCCGGTGTCCCGTCTGCCGAGCCGCGACGTCCTTGCCGAACGGCTTGCCGGCGCGTCGTCCGGCGCCGAGGCGAGGCTCGCGACCAGCCACTGATCCGCCGATGAGGATCCTGGAGCATCTCGCCGGGCCGCCCGTCCCCGCGCTGCACGGCGAGGGCATCCTTCTGCGCATGCCCCGGCGCAGCGACTATGCGGCGTGGCGGGATCTGCGCGGCGAAAGCCGCAACTTCCTGAAACCCTGGGAGCCGCTCTGGGCCGCGGACGAATTGTCCTGGGAGGCCTACCGCCAGCGCCTGCGCCGCTATGCACACGATGCGCGCGACGGCGTCAGCTACACCTTCTTCCTGTTCGACGCCTCCGGCCGCACGCTCTATGGCGGCACGACGCTCAGCCAGATCCGCCGCGGCGTCGCCCAGTCGGGCACGCTCGGCTACTGGATGGGCGAGCGCCATGCCGGCGCCGGCCTGATGGCGCGGGCGGTCGAGCAGATGAAGCTGTTCGCCTTCGACGTGCACCGCCTGCACCGGATCGAGGCGGCCTGCCTGCCGCGCAACAAGCGCTCCATCGGGCTTCTGGAGAAATGCGGTTTCGTCCGCGAGGGTCATCTGCGAAGCTATCTGAAGATCGCCGGACGCTGGGAAGACCATTATCTCTATTCGCTTCTGGCCGAAGAATGGTCGTCTTCGCAGCCCAGGGCTCGCATGGGCGCGGCCGTGGTGCAATAAACGCGAAGCGCGGGCGGGGGTGAGTCGGAATGCAAGGTCGGGGCACAACGTGAAGGCGAAAGCCATCAGCAATCGGAAAAGCGGCGTCGGGCCGATCGGTCTGGCCGCGCGGTGGATCCTGTCGCTGGCCTTCGTCCTCGTTGCGCTCGTCGTCTCGGCGTCGCCGTCCCTGGCGCTCGAAGCCGTCAGCATCTCGCGCGGCGACACCGCCATCGACATGCTGCCCGCGGTCGACGTCTATCGCGGCAAGGGCCGCGCCTTCCAGGTTGCGACCGTCCCCGGCGCCGACGGCATCGTGCGCCGCATCGAGATCGAGGCGCAGTCGGCGCAGGCCTCCGGCGACTGGGCGGTCTTCGCGCTCGCCAACAACACCGACAAGCAGATCGACCGGCTCGTCGTCGCCCCGCATTTCCGGCTGGTGGGCTCCGGCGTCGTCTGGCCCGATCTCGGCTCCCAGCGCATCGCCTCGATCACGCCCAGCCAGGGCTTTGCGCTGGAGCGCCAGCCGAGCACCGATGCCGACGTCTTCCTGGTGACCCTCGATCCCGGCGCGATCGTCACCTTCGTCGCCGAACTGGCGTCGCCGAACCTGCCGGATCTGCGGCTGTGGGAGCCGAACGCCTACAAGGACACGGTCAACGCCTTCACGCTCTATCGTGGCATCGTCCTCGGCATTGCCGGCCTTCTGGCGGTGTTCCTGACCATCCTGTTCGTCGTCAAGGGATCGGCGATGTTCCCCGCCACCGCGTCGCTGGCCTGGGCGGTGCTGGCCTATATCTGCATCGACTTCGACTTCTGGCAGAAACTGGTGCCGATCCTGCCCGGGCAGGAACGGGTCTGGCGAGCCGGCACCGAAGTGTCGCTCGCCTTCACCCTCGTCCTGTTCCTCTTCGCCTATCTCAACCTCAATCGCTGGCACGGCGTGCTGTCGATCTTCACCATCATGTGGCTGGCGGCGCTGGGCACGGTCGGCGTCGTCGCCGCCTTCGACCCGGTCGTCGCCTCGGGCATCGCCCGCATCTCGCTGGCCGCCACGGCCGCCCTCGGCCTCGGCATCATCGGCACGCTCGCCGTGCAGCGCTCCGACCGGGCGATCATGCTGATCCCCACCTGGTGCCTCGTCATCCTGTGGGTGTTCGCCGGCTGGTCCACCGTGACCGGCCGCATCGACAACGACATCATCCAGCCGGCGCTGGGCGGCGGGCTGGTGCTCATCGTCCTCCTGATCGGCTTCACCGTCATGCAGCACGCCTTTGCCGGCGGCGGCTTCGCTCAGGGGCTCCTGTCGGACCTGGAGCGCCGCTCGCTGGCGCTCGCCGGCACCGGCGACGCGATCTTCGACTGGGACGTCAGCCGCGACCGCATCTTCGCCGGCGCCGACGGCGACACCCTGGCCGGCATGCCGGTCGGCACCATGAACGGGCCGGCGCGCGACTGGCTGCCGGTCCTGCATCCGGACGACCGCGACCGCTTCAAGGTCACGCTCGACACCATCCTCGAACATCGCCGCGGCCGCATCATCCAGGATTTCCGCCTGCGCGACGAGGACGGCCATTATCACTGGGTCTCGCTGCGCGCCCGCCCGGTACTCGGCAGCGACGGCGAGGTGGTGCGCTGCGTCGGCACGCTCAAGGACGTCACCGATGCCAAGAAGGCCGAGGAACGGCTGCTGCACGATGCGCTGCACGACCAGCTGACCGGCCTGCCGAACCGCGAATTGTTCCGTGACCGGCTGGAAGCCATCGGCGTCCTCGCCATGACGCGGTCCGACGTGCAGCCGACGATCATCGTCATCGACCTCGACCGCTTCAAACAGGTCAACGACGATTTCGGCATCGCCACCGGGGACACCATCCTCCTGACCATCGGACGCCGGCTGAAGCGCCTCCTGAAGCCGCAGGATTCGCTGGCCCGGCTCGGCAGCGACCAGTTCGGCCTGATCCTCCTGTCGGAGACCGAGGTCACCGCGGTGGCCGATTTCGCCGAGGGCCTGCGCAACGCCATCAAGGCGCCGATCGCGTTTGCCAATCGCGAGATCGTCCTGACCGGTTCGATCGGTCTCACCGGCTGGACCGATGCCTCGACCTCGGACGAGGCGCTCAAGGAAGCCGAGCTGGCCATGTACCAGGCCAAGCGCAATGGCGGCGACAGCATCGAGCCGTTCCGGCCCGCCTATCGCAGCGTCGGCTATGGCCGCCTGGAACTGGAATCGGATCTGCGCCGCGCCTTCGAGCGCAACGAGCTGTCCCTCGCCTTCCAGCCCATCGTCACGCTGGAGACCGAAGACATCGCCGGCTTCGAGGCGCTGTTGCGCTGGGAGCATCCACGGCGCGGCGCGATCTCGCCGGCGGAATTCGTGCCGATCGCGGAAAGCACCGGCCTGATCGTCCAGCTCGGCCAGTTCGCGCTGGAGGAGGCCTGCCGCCGGCTCGGCGACTGGCAGCGCATGACCGGCGACGAGAACCTGTTCGTCTCGGTCAACATCTCCAGCCGCCAGCTCATCCGCCAGGATCTCATCGGCGACGTGAAGACCGTCATCGAGCGCTACCGGATCTCGCCGAACAGCCTCAAGCTGGAGCTGACGGAATCGCTGGTGATGGACAATCCGGAGCGTTCGGCCCAGCTCCTGACCCGCCTGAAGGCGCTCGGCGTCGGCCTGTCGCTGGACGATTTCGGCACCGGCTATTCGTCGCTCGCCTATCTGATGGGCTTTCCCTTCGACACGCTGAAGATCGACCAGTCCTTCCTGAAGAACAACAGCCAGCCGCAGCGGCCGATCATCCTGCATTCGATCGTCACCATGGCCCACGACCTGGGACTGAAGGTCGTGGCGGAGGGGATCGAGAGCGATGCCGACGTCATGCAGCTGCGCCAGCTCGGCTGCGAGTTCGCCCAGAGCTTCAAGTTCTCGCCACCGCTCGGCTCCGATCAGGTGCGCAAGATCCTCGACGACCGGGCGGTCGGCCTGAAGCGCGCCAGCTAGGGCGCGCCCGGCTCAGGCGTGGCCGGCTCAGGCGTGGCCGGCCTCGCTGGCCAGGAACGCCGGCTCGATGCCCAGCAGGCCCAGCGCACGGTCGTATTTGCTGTCCAGTTCGACGTCGAAGACGATGTCGAGATCGGCCTTGCAGGTCAGCCAGCCATTGGCCGCGATCTCGCTCTCGAGCTGGCCCGGCGACCAGCCGGCATAGCCGAGCGCCATGATCGCCGTCGTCGGCCCGACGCCCTTCGAGATCGCCTTGAGGATGTCGATGGTCGGGGTCAGCGAGATGTTGTCGGCCACGGCCACGGTGGATTCGGAATCATAGTCGTCCGAATGCAGGACGAAGCCCCGCCCCTTCTCGACCGGCCCGCCCATGCAGACGCAGATCTCCTGCCCCGATCTGGGCATCCGGATATCGCGCTCGCTGGCGACAATGCCGAGCTGGGTCAGGAGTTCGCCGAAGCCGACCGGCTGCGGCTTGTTGATGATGAAGCCCATCGCGCCGCTCGGCGAATGGGCGCAGACATAGATCACGGCGCGCGCGAAGCGCTCGTCGCCCATGCCCGGCATGGCGATGAGGAAATGCCCTTCCAGGGAAGAGTCCGTCGAATTTCTGCCGATTTCGGTTTCGAGATCCATGGCATCCAGATGCTTGCGGGGCTTTCACGATAGATGGCATCGCGGCGATGTCAAAACCAGAGCGCGCGGCGCGGCCCGATTTGCCGGCCGCGTCGCGGCTTGTTGAATGGCCAGCGGCCCTTGCCCGCGCTAACCACGAGGGCAGGCTGGCCATGCGCCGCAGATCGTTTCAGGGCAGAGGACACCGCAGATGAGATGGATTGCGCGGATCGCCGCTCCCATCGCCGCGATGGCGATGGGAGCGGCAGCGGCCGAGGCAGGGCCGGCATCGACCTATGCCAGTGAGCAGGTGACGCTGCGGCTCGTTGCGGGCGAAGCTGCGCCGGACGGCACCGTTCGCGGCGCGCTGCTGGTCGATCTCGCGCCGGGCTGGCACACCTACTGGCTCGATCCGGGCGCCTCGGGCATCCCGCCGCACATCGACTTCACGGCCACGGACAATCTGGCGGCCGCCGATCTGAAATTTCCGGCGCCGCTGCGTTTCGGCGAGGGCATCGCCCGCGCCAATGGCTACGAGAACGCCGTCGCCATCGGCTACGCGCTGACCCCGCAGCCCGGCACCACGCTCGACACGGTGACCGCCAGCCTCGCCATCGGCGTGTGCCAGGATATCTGCATTCCGGTGCAGGCGGAGCTTGCGGCCGATACCGGCGATGCGGCGGCAACCGAGACCGTCGCGGCGACCTTCGCCGCCCTGCCCGCCCGCGACGGCCCGCTCGGACGGATCAGTTCGGCCGTTCTGCCCGCCGGCGGCGACGTGCTGACCGTCGCCGTGGAAACGACGCTCGACGCGCAGGGCACCGATCTCTTCGTGCGCGGGCCGGACGGCTGGTATTTCGACGAGCCCGCAACGCCGGAGCGCAATGGCGACAGTCTCGAATTCCGCGTGCCCGTCGTCGGGCGCCCGCGCGGTGCGACGGACGGGCCGGCAACGCTCGACATGGTGGTCACCGGCGCGCGCGGCGACTTTGCCGCCGATGCGGTACCCGTCACCACCGACACGCCCGGCTGAACGGCTCGACAAAGCCCTCCACCTCGCCTCATATGGCGCCGGGCCGTAACGCCACGCATTTCACGAAGGGAACGACCAGATGACCATCGGTATCGGCGACAAGCTTCCGAACGCGACACTGAAGACCAAGACCTCCGACGGTCCGGCAGACCTGTCCACCGACGAGATCTTCGCCGGCAAGAAGGTCGTGCTGTTCGCCGTGCCCGGCGCCTTCACGCCGACCTGCTCGATGAATCACCTGCCGGGCTTCCTGACCCACAATGACGAGATCCGCGCCAAGGGCGTCGACACCATCGCCGTCGTCGCGGTCAACGACATCTTCGTCATGGGCGCCTGGGAGAAGGCCAACGACGCGGCCGGCAAGATCCTGTTCCTGTCCGACGGCAATGGCGAGTTCACCAAGGCCCTCGGCCTCGACATCGACCTCTCGGTCGCCGGTCTCGGCCTGCGCTCCAAGCGCTATTCGATGATCGTCGAGGACGGCGTCGTGAAGTCGCTGAACGTCGAGGAATCGCCGGGCCAGGCCGAGCGCTCGACCGCCGAGGCCGTTCTCGAGCAGCTCTGATCCGGATAATTCCGTCCCCGCGGCCAGTGCTGCGGGGACGGGCGCGGACTTTCGACTTCGCGCCTATGCGCTGCGCTTGCGGCGCTTGAACGGCTCCATGCCGTCGCGGGCAAGCTGGTCGGCGCGCTCGTTCATCTCGTCGCCGGCATGGCCTTTCACCCAGTGGAAGGTGACGTCGTGGCGCCCCTTCTCCTCCTCCAGCTTCTGCCAGAGCTCGGCGTTCTTCACCGGCTTCTTGTCGGCGGTCTTCCAGCCATTGCGCTTCCAGCCGTGGATCCACTTGGTGATGCCGTCGCGCATATATTGCGAGTCGGAATAGATATCGACGGCGCAGGACCGCTTCAGGGCCGTCAGCGCCTGGATCACCGCGAGCAGCTCCATCCGGTTGTTGGTGGTGTGCTCCTCGCCGCCCTTCAGTTCCTTCTCGTTGCCGTTGAAGCGCAGGATCGCGCCCCAGCCGCCGGGTCCCGGATTGCCAGAACAGGCACCGTCGGTGTGGATCTCGACCCGTCCCTCGGCGCTCATGCCGTCACCCGCTCGTCGTCATAGCCATAGTCCGAGACGCTCTTCACCGACCGGTGGAAGCGCAGCTTGCCGAGATATTCCATCGGGTCCTTCTTGGTCACGAAGGAATCGTCGGGCACGGTCAGCCAGTCATAGAGCCGGGTCAGCAGGAAGCGCAGCGCCGCGCCCCGGCACAGCACCGGCAGCGCCGCCAGCTCCGCCGCGCTCAGCGGCCGCACGCTGGCATAGCCGCCGATCAGCGCCCGGCCCTTGGTGATGTTGAAGCTGCCGTCCTGCTCGAAGCACCAGGCGCAGACGGCGATCGCCAGATCGTAGGCGAGAAGGTCGTTGCAGGCGAAATAGAAGTCGATCAGGCCGGACAATTCGCCCGACAGGAAGAAGACGTTGTCGGGGAAGAGATCGGCGTGGATGACGCCCTTCGGCAGATCGGCCGGCCAGTTCGCCTCGACGAAATCGAGCTCCGCGCCGATCTCGGCGGCAAGTCCCGCCTCGATGCCGTCGACCCGGTCGCCGCAGCTCTCGAACAGCGGCCGCCAGTCGACCACGGCAAGGCCGTTGCGACGGTGCAGCGGGAAGTCGGCGGCCTTGCCGTGCATGCCGGCCAGCGCTGCGCCGACGGCGCGGCAGTGCTGGGGCGCAGGACGGCGGGTCCACATGCCTTCGAGAAAGGTGAAGATCGCCGCCGGGCGGCCCGACAATTCGCCGAGCGACTCGCCGGCGCGCGTGTGGACCGGCAGCGGACAGGACAGGCCGCGCTCGGCCAGATGCTCCATCAGCCCGACGAAGAACGGCAGGTCCGACCGGTTCACCCGCTTCTCGTACAGCGTGAGTATGTAGGTGCCCGCTGTGGTGCGCAGCAGGAAGTTGGAATTCTCCACCCCCTCGGCGATGCCCTTGTAGCTCAGCAGTTCGCCGATGTCGTAGGCGCCGATGAAATCGGCGAGCTGCGGCTCGGAGACGTCCGTATAGACAGCCATGGTCAGCCCTGCCCGTTGACGAAGGCCATGTCGACGGGCGTCAGCGGCGTCTGGCGCAGGCTGCGCATCACCGGGAAGTTCTCGTTCTCCTCCGCCGTGCGCACGAGCTCGATGGTCACCTCGTAGCGCTCGCGGAAGGAATCGACGATGGCGTCGACGAGGATCTCCGGCGCCGAGGCTCCGGCCGACATCGCCACCACCCCGCCGGGCTTCACGCAGTCCCAGGGCAGGTCCTGCGGCCCCTCCACCAGCGCGCCCTGCATCGCGCCGGAGCGCTCGGCGACCTCGACGAGGCGGAGCGAGTTCGACGAGTTCGGCGCGCCGACGATGAGAAACAGGTCGGCGCCGGGAGCTGCCGCCTTCACTGCGTCCTGGCGGTTGGTCGTGGCGTAGCAGATCGATTCCGACGAGGGCGCCTGCATCTGCGGGAAACGCGCCTGCAACACCGCGATGATCCCCGCGGTGTCGCCGACCGAGAGGGTGGTCTGGGTCACGAAGCCCAGCGCCTCCGGATCGGCCGGCACATAGGCGGCCGCGTCGGCCTCGGTCTCGATCAGCGTGACGCTGCCCTCGGGCAATTGCCCCATCGTGCCGATGACCTCCGGATGGCCGCGATGGCCGATCAGCAGCACGTGACGGCCGAGCCGCGTGTGGCGCATGGCCTGCTTGTGGACCTTGGAGACCAGCGGACAGGTGGCGTCGAGATAGAGCAGGTCGCGGGCTTCGGCGGCGGCCGGCACCGATTTCGGCACGCCATGGGCCGAGAACACCACTGGCTGGCCGTCATCAGGGACCGAATCCAGTTCCTCGACGAAGACCGCGCCCTTGCTGCGCAGGCCTTCCACGACATAGCGATTGTGGACGATCTCGTGCCGCACATAGACCGGCGCGCCGTATTTCTTCAGCGCCAGCACGACGATCTGGATGGCCCGGTCGACGCCGGCGCAGAAGCCGCGCGGCTCGCACATGCGGATCGTCAGCTTCGGTTTGGTGGCTGTTGCGGACAAGAAGAGCTCCGGGCTGTTCGGCAGGGCGAATGTCGCGCCGAATGAAGGGATGCGACGCATGGGTGTCAAGCCTCGCGGCGCTTGTGGCGCAGCATTGCGGCACGCAGACGTTGGACCGCGAAGGACGCTGCCGGCGCGGCGTGGCTCAGCGGGCTTCGCGTCTCGCGGCGCGGCGGTCGCCGACGATCAGCATCCCGGTCATGACGATCAGCACCAGCGCCAGCCCGTACCAGGTGATGGCGTATTGCAGGTGATTGTTCGGGATGTCGATGACGGTCGTGCCGCCGACGGGTCCGCCACCCGGCGTCCCGGCCCGCCCGGCATCGACGAAGAACGGCAGCACCGTGACGCCGGCATCCAGCGCCAGCCCCCCGGCCATGGCGTCGATGTCGCGCCAGAAGAAGGTGTCGTTGCCCGGCTCGTTGTCCGGCACGAAATAGCCAGGCGTCTCGCGCGGCGCGTCGCGGGCAAGCCCGGTGACGGACACGACGCCCTCGCTTTGCCCCTCGGCTCGGCTGGCCGGATCACGCATCTCGTAGGGCACGTAGCCGCGATTGACGAAGACGACGGCGTCGGCATCGGTGAGCAGCGGCGTGAAGACGTTCCAGCCGGGCTTGCCCTCGAAGGTCGTGAGCATGAAGCGCTCGCCCTCATGCAGGAACCGCCCGGTGACGGTCACCGGCGTGTAGTCCACGTCGCCGGTGTCCGCGAAGCGGGCGCGCAGGGCGGCCAGATCAATCGGCTCGGCATGGATGCGGGCGTCGATGCGCTCCAGCATCGCCTGCTTCCACTGCATCCTCTCGACCTGCCACGAGCCCAGCCCGAGCAGGATCACGATCCCGACGAGGCAGGCGCCGAGCGCAAACCAGAACTTGCCCCGCGACATGCGCCGGGGAACGTATCCGGCGCCGCCTGCGCCGATGGACGAAGCGGAATCAGACGTCATCGCGAAGCCGGCCTTCCGACGCGTTGTGGCGATACTGCATGGCGATCATCAGGCCCTTCAACGCGCGCAGAAGCGGCAGGGCCAGCCCGAGGATCAGCGGCAGCCACAGGAGGAAATGCACCCAGAGCGGCGGATCGAAGGCGACCTCCACCCACAGGGCCATGCCGACGACGATGAAACCGACGATGAGGATCACGAAGACCGCGGGGCCGTCGCCCGAATCGATGAAGCCGTAGTCGAGGTCGCAGTTCGCGCAGCGCGGCGCCACCGTCAGGAAGCCGGCGAACAGCTTGCCCTCGCCGCAGCGCGGGCAGCGACCGAGGACACCGGCCTTCACCGGGTCGGCTGCTCTCTCGGGGCGTCCGCCTCTGTCGCTCAAATGCTCACTCCGTCATGGCTGGCCGGGATCCGTTGTGCAGCCCGCGGCGCGCATGGTCCTGAAACGAAGAAGGCGGCACATCGCTGCGCCGCCCTCGCAATTTCCGTTTGTCCGCCGCCTATTCGACGTGGATCGCGGCGCCCCAGCTGCCCCAGATATAGATGCAGAAGAAGAGGAACAGCCAGACGACGTCGACGAAGTGCCAGTACCAGGCCGCCGCCTCGAAGCCGAAATGCTTCTGCGGGGTGAACTGGCCTTTCATGGCGCGCAGCAGGCAGACCGCCAGGAAGATGGTGCCGACCAGGACGTGGAAGCCGTGGAAGCCGGTCGCCATGTAGAAGGTCGAGCCGTAGATCGAGCCGCCGAAGGCGAAGGGCGCGTGGGCGTATTCGTAATACTGGACGTAGGAGAAGATCACGCCGAGCACCACGGTGAGCGTGAGGCCCCAGATCAGGCCCTTGCGGTCGTCGTGCAGCAGCGCATGGTGCGCCCAGGTCACGGTCGTGCCCGACAGGAGCAGCGTGACCGTGTTGAACAGCGGCAGATGCAGCGGGTCGAGAACCTCGATGCCCTGCGGCGGCCACTGACCGCCCAGCACCTCGGTGCGGGCCGCCTGGATCGCCTCGTTCGGGAACAGGCTGGCGTCGAAGAAGGCCCAGAACCACGCCACGAAGAACATCACCTCCGAGGCGATGAACATGATCATGCCGTAGCGCAGGTGCAGCGAGACGACGCGGGTATGGGCGCCTTCCTGACCTTCCTTGATGGTGTCAGACCACCACGCATACATGACGTAGAGAACGAGCGCGAGGCCGAGATAGAAGATCCACGGGCCGGCGAGATCGACGCCGAACATGACGAACTGGCCGCCCGCCGCATAGCGCATGAAACCGACGAGACCGATCATCATGATGAAGGCCCCGGCCGAGGCTAGGAACGGCCACGGGCTCGGATCGATGATGTGATAGTCATGCTTGGCGTGCGTGTCGGCCATCGCGGGTCCCCGGTCTCTTCTGAATGCCCTGCGGTCTGCTTAGCGAAACTCGCTCGGCAACTCCAGCATCTGATTGGTGTTTTCGACAGTCACCGCGATCGCTCGCGGCTCTCTAGAGTTGATCGGTCGTCGGTGTTCTCGTCGTCTCGCTCTTGCTGGCGGCCACCGGGGCCTCCGCTTCATCGAGCGGGAAGAAGGTGTAGGACAGGGTGATCCCCGGCGCGTCCTTGAGCTCTTCGGCCTCCAGCATGTCGGCATCGACATAGAAGACGATCGGCATGTCGATCTCTTCGCCCGGCTGCAGGGTCTGGTTGTCGAAGCAGAAGCAGGCGATCTTGTTGAAGTAGACGCCGGCGGCCACCGGGGTGACGTTGAAGGTCGCCTGGGCCCGCACCGGCTTGTCCGACAGGTTCTTGACGTGGAAACTGGTCTCGCGGGTCTCGCCCAGCTTGACGGTGACCTCGCGGTCGTTCGGACCGAACTTCCAGGGCAGCCCCGGCGCGACATTGCCGTCGAAACGCACCAGCACCGTCCGGTCGATCACCTGGCTCGGCGCGGTCTCGGCGCGCTGGGTGGTGCCGCCATAGCCGGTGACCTGGCAGAACAGGTAGTAGAGCGGCACCGAGGCGTAGGCGGCGCCGACCATGCCCACCGCGAAGGCGGCGCAGGCAACGGCGATGACGAGGCCGCGGCGCCGTGCCGGCTGCGCGGATGCGTTGGGCTGGGTGTCGGTCATGTCGACAGCTTCGCGAGAGTGACGAAATAGAAGATCACCACCAGCGAGATCAAAACGACGCCGATGGCGATGGAGCGATTGCGCCGGGCGCGCTGCTGCGCCTCGGTCAGGCGGATGCGATCATCGTCCATCTCAGTACCACCCCGCCGGCAGCAGCGACCGCGCGACGGCTTCGCCGAGCAGGATCACGAAGAGCGCGAAGAGATAGACGATCGAGAAGGCGAACAGCTTCTTGGCCGGCAGCATCTTCTCGTCGCCGTCCGGCATCCGGAACGTCGCATAGGCGTGGCGCAGGAAGTTCGCGCCCAGCAGCACAGAGGCGACACCATAGACCGGCCCGGCAAAGCCGAGCAGCCACGGGGCGACACCGACCGGCACGAGGACCAGGGAATAGAGGAATATCTGGAGGCGCGTCGCCTGCTCGCCGGCGACGTTCGGAAGCATCGGGACGCCGACGCTGCCGTAATCCTTCAGCTTGAACATGGCCAGCGCCCAGAAATGCGGCGGCGTCCAGAGGAAGATGATCAGGAACAGGACGATGCTCTCGATCGCCACGCCACCGGTGACGGCGGCCCAGCCGACCATCGGCGGAAACGCCCCGGCCGCACCGCCGATGACGATGTTCTGCGGCGTCGAGCGCTTCAGACCCATCGTGTAGATCACGGCGTAGAAGAAGATGGTGAAGGCCAGAAGCCCCGCGGCGAACCAGTTGGACGCCAGTCCCAGCATGGAGACGGCGAGCAGCGACAGGATCAGGCCGAAAGCGAGCGCTGCCTCGCGGTCGATGCGGCCCGCCGGGATCGGCCGGTTGGCGGTGCGCGTCATCACCGCGTCGATGTCGGAATCGTACCACATGTTCAGCGCGCCCGAGGCGCCCGCCCCGATGGCGATCGACAGGATCGAGATCACCGCCAGCGTCGGGTGGATGGCGCCGGGCGCCAGCGCCATGCCGGTGATCGCGGTCAGCACCACGAGCGACATCACCCGCGGTTTCAAGAGGGCAATGTAGTCACGCGGCTCCGCCAGGCTGATCGCCGGCATCGCGTTGGTGTGATTTGCGTCGAGAAGCGTCAAGTCGAACCTCGAACCCGTTCGGCGCGATCCTGACCCCGCCTGGGGCCGGTCGTCGTGCGAACCGTTGCGTCGTTCTGCCATCGGCCTTGTTCCACATCCGTCGGGATGCTGCGCCGTGGCTTGCAGTCGCGGCTCCCGGACTGCGGAACCGTCAGACGATCAGGCATCCCGGATACGGAGATCCGGGATGCCGATTGATGTGCGGGAGACCGCCTGCGAAGGGTCTCAGCGGACCCGCGGCAGCTCTTCCCACTGGTGGTACGGCGGCGGCGAAGGCAGCTGCCATTCCAGCGTCGTCGCACCCTCGCCCCACGGGCTCGGACCGGCGATGCGCTTCTTGGAGAAGGCCTCGAAGACACCGTACAGGAACACCAGCACGGCAAAGCCCGAGAGATACGAGCCCATCGAGGACACGTAGTTCCAGCCGGCATAGGCTTCCGGATAGTCGACATAGCGGCGGGGCATGCCGGCTGCACCCAGGAAATGCTGCGGGAAGAACACGATGTTCACGCCCACGAAGGTCAGCCAGAAGTGCAGCTTGCCGATCGTCTCGTTGTACATGTAGCCGGACATCTTCGGGAACCAGTAGTACCAGGCCGCGAAGATCGCGAACACCGCACCCAGCGACAGCACGTAATGGAAGTGGGCGACGACGTAATAGGTGTCGTGCAGCACGCGGTCCATGCCGGCATTGGCCAGCTTCACACCCGTCACACCGCCGACGGTGAACAGGAAGATGAAGCCGATCGCCCAGAGCATCGGCGTCTTGAAGCTCAGCGAGCCGCCCCACATCGTCGCGATCCAGGAGAAGATCTTGATGCCCGTGGGAACCGCGATGACCATCGTCGCGAAGACGAAGTAGCGCTGCGTGTTGAGCGAGATGCCGGTGGTGTACATGTGGTGGGCCCACACGACGAAGCCGACGACACCGATCGCGACCATGGCGTAGGCCATGCCCAGATAGCCGAAGACCGGCTTCTTGGAGAAGGTCGAGATGATGTGGCTGATGATGCCGAAGCCCGGCAGGATCAGGATGTACACTTCCGGGTGGCCGAAGAACCAGAACAGGTGCTGGTACAGGATCGGGTCACCACCGCCGGCCGGCGAGAAGAACGTCGTGCCGAAATTGCGGTCGGTCAGAAGCATGGTGATCGCGCCGGCCAGGACCGGGAGCGAGAGCAGCAGCAGGAACGCCGTCACCAGCACGGACCAGGCGAACAGCGGCATCTTGTGCAGCGTCATGCCGGGAGCGCGCATGTTCAGGATCGTGGTGATGAAGTTGATCGCACCGAGGATCGACGAGGCACCCGCCACGTGCAGCGAGAAGATCGCCAGATCGACGGCCGGCCCGGGATGACCCGAGGTCGACAGCGGCGGATACATGGTCCAGCCCGTGCCGGCGCCGTTCGAACCCGGTGCACCCTCGACGAACATCGACAGGATCAGCAGCGGGAAGGAGAAGGCGAGCAGCCAGAAGGAAATGTTGTTCAGCCGCGGGAACGCCATGTCCGGCGCGCCGATCATGATCGGCACCATCCAGTTGGCAAAGCCGCCGATCAGCGCCGGCATGACCATGAAGAAGATCATGATCAGGCCATGGCCCGTCGTGAACACGTTGTAGAGCTGCGGGTCGCCGAAGATCTGCAGACCCGGCTCCTGAAGCTCCATGCGCATGGCGATCGACAGCGCACCGCCGATGATGCCCGCGCAGATCGAGAAGATCAGGTAGAGCGTCCCGATGTCCTTGTGGTTGGTCGAATAGACCCAACGCCGCCAGCCGGACGGCATGTGCGCGTCGTGGGCATCGTGAGTGGCACCATATGCCATATCGAGCTCCCTCAAACCCTGTTCGTGTTAGCGGCCGGCCACGGCGACGGAGTCACCGGACTGGATCCGCGCCGTCAGCTGTGCATTGGCGTCCTCGAGGCTGCCCGACGCGGCTGAGTACCACGCGGCGAACTGCTCCTTGGACACGACGCGCACGGCGATCGGCATGTTGTAGTGAGCCTGGCCGCAGAGCTCGGAGCACTGGCCGTAGAAGATGCCCTCGCGCTGCGCCTCGAACCAGTATTCGTTGAGGCGGCCCGGCACGGCATCGACCTTCACGCCCAGCGACGGCAGGGCGAAGGAATGGATGACGTCGCCCGAGGTCGAGATCAGGCGGATGACGGTATCGACCGGCACGACCATCTCGTTGTCGACGGCGAGAAGGTGCGGATAGACGTTACGATCGGCCTTGCCGCTCGCATCGCGATCATCCTCGATCAGCGGGTAGGATTCGAAGGAGACCGGCTCGGCCTCCGCTTCGGCCGACACTTCGGACGGCTGGTATTCGTAACCCCAGTACCACTGGTAGCCGGTCGCCTTGACGGTCAGCTCCGGCTCGCTCGGCGGATTGTACTGCGCCGTCAGAAGCTGGAAGGACGGCACCGCCAGGAAGAGAAGGACGATCACCGGGGCGAGCGTCCAGACCACCTCGATCATGGTGTTGTGGCTGGTACGCGACGGGACCGGATTGCGCGAAGCGCGATAGCGGAACACCACCCAGGCCAGAAGCACGGCGACCAAAATGGTGATCGGAATGATGAAGGCGAGCGTGTAGTCGCTGAACCAGTGGATCTGCGCCTCGATGGGGGACAGCGCTTCCTGCAGGCCCATCTGCCAGGGGTGCGGCTGACCCGGAAGCAGGTCACTCTCCTGTGCGACAGCCGAACCGGCGGTCCCCATGGATGCCATCGCGGCAAAGATCGATCGTTTCACTCGCATTGTCTCCCTGCGCGCTCGTGCGTCAGTGGTGGGAACCGGCGTTTCGGGGACGAATAGCGCCTGCCGCCATCCGGCGCCAGCACCGGCATCCCGCGAAATCGGAAGAATCTTCGGCTCGCCGCTTAAAACCACGAAACCCGGCGCGCCGCAACATCTTAGAACCATCGCAAGCTTGCGGCATTTTTGCGCCGCGACCGGCATTCCGGCGCCTCCACGGCATCGCCGCGCGGACGATTCGCATTGCCGCGACCGGGCCCGTATGTGGCCGCTCCGGCCCGTTCTGTTCGACGGACGCTGTCCGGTAACCATTTGTTTGCTATAACGCCGGCACATTCCAATCCAGTCTCGAACCGGATGACCCGATGATCAGAACCCTTCAGACGGCGGCTGCGGCCCTCGCCCTTTGCGCCGCCAGCCTTCACCCGGCCTTCGCCCAGTCCGGCGCCACCGGCACCGTCAAGTCCCAGCACGGCGCCTGGGCCATCGTCTGCGACCAGCCGGCGGGCGCCTCTGGCGACCAGTGCGCGCTCCTGCAGAACGTCGTCGCCGAGGACCGTCCGGAGATCGGCCTGTCGATCGTTGCCCTGAAGACCGCCGACCAGCAGGCCCGGATCCTGCGGGTCCTGGCGCCGCTGGGCATTCTCCTGCCGAACGGTCTCGGCCTCTATGTCGACGGCAAGGATATCGGCCGCGCGCAGTTCGTGCGCTGCTTCGACGACGGCTGCTATGCCGAGGTGATCCTCGCCGACGAACTCCTGAAGACGCTGTCGGGCGGCGCCACCGCCACCTTCATCGTCTTCCAGACCCCCGAACAGGGCATCGGCATCCCGGTCGATCTCAACGGTTTTGCGGACGGCTTCGCCGCCCTCCCCTGACGCTCTGCGGAGACGGTTTGCGCCCCGGCGCGGACCGTCTGCCATCGCATCGGGCGGCGCCCCTGTTGGCAGGCGGCGCCGCGACGCTTATCTGCGGGGCCTGTTGCCAGAGGAGTCCTGCCATGTCCGCGTCGCTGATCGAGCGCTTCGACATCTCACGCGCCGAGATCGACGCGATTCTCGGGGAAACCCTGTCCGGCGCCGATGATGGCGAGCTGTTCCTCGAATACCGCGAATCGGAATCGCTGGTCTTCGACAATGGCCGCCTGAAGGCCGGCAATTTCTCCACCGACCAGGGCTTCGGCCTGAGGGCCGTGGCCGGCGAGGCCGTCGGCTACGCCCATGCCGGCGACTTTTCCGATGCCGCGCTGAAGCGCGCCGCAAAGGCGGTCTCCGCCGTGAAGACCGGCCGCAACGGCAGCTATGCCGAAGCGCCGGCCGGCACCAACCACAAGGTCTATGGCGACGAGAACCCGATCCCCTCACCCGGCTTCGAGGCGAAGGTCAGGCTGCTCCAGGACATCGACGCCTATCTGCGCGGCCAGGGCGACGACGTGCGCCAGGTCTCCGTCACGCTCGGCTCGCAATGGCAGAATGTCGAGATCCTGCGCGCCGACGGCCGGCTGGTGAAGGATGTGCGCCCGCTCGTGCGCATCAATGTCTCCGTCGTGTGCGGCGAAGGCGACCGGCAGGAATCCGGCTCCTTCGGCGCCGGCGGGCGCACCGGCTTCTCCGAATTCTTCGTCACCGAGAACTGGCAGGCCATCGCCGACAAGGCGATTGCCCAGGCCAGGGTCAATCTGCGGGCCGTCGCGGCCCCTGCCGGCACCTTCGACATCGTGCTGGCCTCGGGCTGGCCGGGCGTCATGCTGCACGAGGCGGTCGGCCACGGGCTGGAAGGCGACTTCAACCGTAAGAAGACCTCGGCCTTCTCCGGCCTGATGGGCCAGCAGGTCGCCGCAAAGGGCATCACCGTCGTCGACGACGGGACGGTGGCCGAGCGCCGCGGCTCGCTGACCATCGACGACGAGGGCACGCCCTCCAACCGCACCGTGCTGATCGAGGACGGCAAGCTGGTCGGCTACATGCAGGACCGCCAGAACGGCCGGCTGATGGGCATGGCCTCCACCGGCAACGGCCGGCGCCAGTCCTATGCCCATGTGCCGATGCCGCGCATGACCAACACGATGATGCTGGACGGTCCGCACACGCCGGAAGAGATCCTCGCCTCGGTGAAGGACGGCATCTATGCCGTCTCCTTCGGCGGCGGGCAGGTCGACATCACCTCGGGCAAGTTCGTCTTCGGCTGCACCGAGGCCTACCGCATCCGCGACGGCAAGGTGGCCGAGCCGGTGAAGGGCGCCATGCTGATCGGCAACGGCCCGGAGGCGATGCACCGGGTCTCCATGGTCGGCAACGACGTGGCGCTGGATACCGGCATCGGCATGTGCGGCAAGAACGGCCAGGGCGTGCCGGTCGGCGTCGGCCAGCCGCATCTGCGCATGGACCGTATGACGGTGGGCGGCACCGAGACCTGAGCCGCCGCCCTCCCGCAGCCCCTCCCCGATCGCGCCCCGACAGCCGGACGAGTGCCATGCAGTTCCAGTCGATCCTCATCCTGACAGGTGCCGGCATCTCGGCCGAATCCGGCGTCGACACCTTTCGCGACGTCGGCGGGATCTGGTCGAAGGTCCGGCTGGAGGACGTGGCGACGCCGGAGGGCTTTGCCCGCGACCCGGCCATGGTCCATGATTTCTACAACCAGCGGCGGGCCGGGCTCGCCGGCGTGAAGCCCAACCCGGCCCATCTCGCTCTGGCACGGCTCGAGCGGGAGTTTTCCGGCAGCGTCACGGTGGTGACCCAGAATATCGACGATCTGCACGAGCGGGCCGGCTCGCGCGGCGTGATCCACATGCATGGCGAACTGGCCAAGGCACTCTGCGCCCGCTGCGGCACACGCGGCCCGTCGCCCGATCAGCTGTCGACGGAACTGGCCTGCCGCCAGTGCGGCAGCCTGGCGGGCATGCGGCCGGACGTCGTCTGGTTCGGCGAGATGCCGTACCACATGGACATGATCTACGACCGGCTGGCCGCGGCCGACCTGTTCGTGTCGATCGGCACCAGCGGCGCGGTCTATCCCGCCGCCGGCTTCGTCGAGGACGCGCGGGCCAATGGCAGCCGCACGCTGGAGCTCAATCTCGAGCCGTCGGCCGGCACCACGCTGTTTTCGGAAGCGCGGCACGGGCCGGCCAGCCGCCTCGTTCCCGACTTCGTCGACGAGATGCTGGCGCGGCGCTGAGCCGCAGGCCGTTCGCCCTTACGGGTAGAGCCGCTCTATGTCCCAGCCGGCGCCCGGTTCGCCGCGCGGCGTGAAGATGGCGCGGTCGTGCAGGCGGAACTGGCCGTCATGCCAGAACTCGATCTGGGTCGGCATCAGCCGGAAGCCCGACCAGTGCGGCGGGCGCGGCACCGGGCCGTCGCCATATTCGGCGCCGAGCGCGGCGACCTTTTCCTCCAGGACTTTCCGGCTTGCCAGCGGGCGCGACTGGTGGGATGCCCAAGCGCCGATGCGGCTGCCCTGGGGGCGCGAGGCGAAATAGGCGTCGGCCTCGGCGTCCGAGACGATCTCGACCGGACCGCGCACACGCACCTGCCGGCGCAGCGACTTCCAGTGGAAGCACATGGCCGCCTTGCGGCTGGCCAGAAGCTGGGCCCCTTTGGCGCTCTCGAAATTCGTGTAGAAGACGAAGCCGCGCGCATCGAACTCCTTCAACAGGACCATGCGCACATCCGGCAGGCCGGCGGCGTCCACCGTCGCCAGCGCCACCGCGCCGGGATCGTTGGGCTCGCTCGCCTCGGCGTCTTCCAGCCAGGCCGAAAACAGCGCGATCGGATCGTCGCCGACGGGTCTTTCACCAAGAGTTAAGGCTTCGCTAGCCATTATCGTCATGATCCTTTGCATATGACATCGTCGCAACGATTCGCGGCGCGGCGCCGTAACAGATAAGAGATCGATGGCATCGTTCCAAATCCTCCTGGCCGGCCTGCTCGCGCTCGCGCTCGGCGGATGCGTGGTAGCCGGCCCGAATGCGGGCGACATGATCGACGACACGCTGATCACCGGCTCGATCGCGCCGCGCCCTGCCCCGGCGGCCTCGAGCGACAATTCGGCGATCCCCGATCTCGAGCGCCTGTCCGACCGGCGCACGGTGCGCAACGCGGTGTCGGCCGCCGACATCGAGGCCGCGGCCAAGAGCTATCCCTGGGCCAATCCGCAGACCGGCACCAACGGCGTGATCAGCGCCCTGCAGGAAGTGCGCAACGGATCGCGCATCTGCCGGACCTTCCAGACCTCGCGCCAGCGCTTCGACGGCGTCGCGCTCTACAATGGCGAGGCCTGCACCACCGGTGCCGGCGAATGGGCCCTGGTGCGCTTCGACGAGAACGGCTGAGGCGATCCTGGCGCCGATCCGGGCCCTCGACCCTTAAATTCCATGGCGGCATCCACCATATAGGCGCAGGGCGCGGACCCTCCGCGTCACATTCGCCCAGCCATCATTCGTGAAGGACCCATTGCGTCATGCGCGACCCTTACGCCGTCCTCGGCGTTGCCAAGACAGCGAGCGAAAAGGAGATCAAATCCGCCTTTCGCAAGCTCGCCAAGCAGTATCACCCGGATGCCAATGCCAGCGATCCGAAGGCTGCGGCGCGTTTCAACGAGGCCAATCAGGCCTATGAAATTCTCGGTGACAAGGACAAGCGCGCGCAGTTCGACCGGGGCGAGATCGATGCCGAGGGCAAGGCGAAGTTCCAGGGCTTCGGCGGCGGCGGCAGCCCGTTCGGCGCCGGCGGCTTCGGCGGCGGACGCGGCCAGCGGCCCGGCGGTTTCGACTTCCGCTCGACGGGCGGCCCGGAGGATATGGGCGCCGAGGGGCTGTTCTCGGACTTCTTCGAGCAGGCCTTTGCCGGCGCGGCCGGTGGCCGTCGCTCGGCCGGACCCGGCTTTGCCGGCGCCCGTAATGCCAGCACCAAGGGCGAGGACATCAACGCCAATCTGAAGGTCAAGCTGGCCGACGTCGTTTCCGGCGCCAAGGTCGAGGCGATCTTCCCGACCGGCAAGCGGCTGGCGATCCGGCTGCCGGAAGGCGTCGAGGACGGCCAGACGATCCGCCTCAAGGGACAGGGCCAGCCGGCCCCGGTGCCCGGCGGCAAGCCCGGCGACGCGCTGGTCACCGTGCAGTTCGCGCCCCATCCGCGCTTTCGCATCGATGGCCGCGACCTGATCCACGATCTGCCCGTGCCGCTGAAGACCGCGGTGCTCGGCGGCAAGGTCGAGGTCGAGACCCTCGACGGCCGCATCGCGCTGACCATTCCGGCCTGGACGAATTCCGGCAAGACGTTTCGCCTGCGCGGAAAGGGTCTGACGACGAAGGCGGGTGGACGCGGCGACCTGATGGCGTCGGTGCGCATCATGCTGCCCGAGGGCGACGCCGATCTCGCCGCGCTGTTCCAGAAACAGGCCGAGCGCGAAGACGCCATCGGCTGATCGGCCACGGTCGCCCGGCAAACGACGCCCCTGCCGGACAGGGCGGTGCAAGCGTGCTTGAAGGCCCGGCGGGGCTATGCCATACCCGCCGCCGCCAAAGCATTGTTTGCACGCTGTCTTGAGGGAGTCGCGCCATGGCCGAATCGAAGGGTCTGATGACCGGCAAGCGTGGCCTCGTGATGGGCGTCGCGAACAACCGCTCGATTGCCTGGGGCATCGCCAAGGCGGCCCGCGAGGCCGGTGCGGAACTCGCCTTCACCTATCAGGGGGACGCGTTGCGCAAGCGGGTCGAACCGCTGGCCAAGGAGCTCGACGCCCTGGTCGTCGGCCATTGCGACGTCAGCGACGCCGCCTCCATCGATGCCTGCTTCAAGACCATCGAGGACGAATGGGGCAAGCTCGACTTCCTCGTCCACGCCATCGGCTTTTCCGACAAGGACGAGCTGACCGGTCGCTATGTCGACACGAGCGAGGCGAATTTCTCCAAGACCATGCTGATCTCGGTCTATTCCTTCACGGCGGTCGCCCAGCGCGCCGAGAAGCTGATGACCGATGGCGGCTCGATGCTGACCATGTCGTATTACGGCGCCGAGAAGGTGATGCCGAACTACAATGTCATGGGTGTCGCCAAGGCCGCGCTCGAGGCCAGCGTCCAGTATCTGGCGGTCGATCTCGGCCCGAAGAACATCCGCGTCAACGCCATCTCCGCTGGCCCGATCAAGACGCTGGCCGCCTCCGGCATCGGTGATTTCCGCTACATCCTCAAATGGAACGAGTACAACGCGCCGCTGCGCCGCACCGTGACCATCGACGAGGTGGGCGATGTCGGCCTCTATTTCCTGTCGGATCTGTCGCGCTCGGTGACCGGTGAAATCCACCATGCCGATTCGGGCTACCACGTGGTCGGCATGAAGGCCGTCGACGCGCCCGACATCTCGGTCGTCAAGGACCTGCCGTAAGCCGGTCCCTCTCTCCGACGCCATGGCGGATGCTGCGATGATTTCGACCGAACTCTATCTCTGCCGCCACGGCCAGACCGACTGGAACGCCGAAGGCCGGCTGCAGGGTCAGGAAGACATTCCGCTCAACGCCCTCGGTCGCGAACAGGCCCGGCGCAACGGCCTGTGCCTGCGCAACATCCTCGGCGCCGGCGCCTCCGGCTTCAGCTTCCTGTCGAGCCCGCTCGGCCGCGCCGTCGAAACGATGCGGATCATCCGCGCCGAACTGGACCTTCCCCCGGACGATTTCGAGACCGATCCGCGCCTGGTGGAGCTGCATTTCGGCGACTGGCAGGGCTCCACCCTCGACGAGGTCCGCAAGGGCGATCCGGACGGGCCGAAGCGGCGCAAGGCCGACAAGTGGAACTTCGTGCCGCCGGGCGAGAAGGCCGAATCCTATGCGCTACTGGCCGAACGGGTGCGCCCCGTCTTCGAAAGCCTGTCGCGGCCGACCATCGTGACCGCCCATGGCGGCGTGTCGCGCTGCATCCTGCGCATGTATGGCGGCTTCGACGACCGGGCGGCCGCCCGCGGCGACATCGCCCAGGACCGCATCCTGCACTGGCTCGACGGCGGGCTGACCTGGGTCTGAGGGCTCCTCAGCCGGCGTCGACGATGCGCAGGGTCTCGGTCTCGCCGAAGATCAGCACCACGTCCATGCCGGGCTCGACGACGTCGTAGTCGAAATTCTCCGGCAGGCGGTAGGTGACGCCGTCGCTGAGCCGCAACTGGGCGTGCTCGCGGTCGATCGCCTCGATGGTGCCGTCGACTTCTTCCGCCATGGCCGGGATCGTCATTGCCACGGTGAGAAAGGACGTCGCGAAGAATGCGAGAATCTGCCTGGTCACTGTATGGTCCTTCCACCTCCGCCGCGACCGCCATCATGGCACGCGGCGTTCTCGCTGCCCCTCTCCGGGGCGTCTGTCAGCTGCGATGTTTGGCCCCGATTGTGTCAATTCTCGTGCGCGAAAATTACAATTCGTTTCGATCCGTTGCATTTGACGGATTTGGTTAAGCTAACGTAAGCGAGGCTTCCTCCAGGCCTCTTCTCCTTTCGGCGGAATTCCATGTCCCACAACAGCTTCGGTCATCTCTTTCGCGTCACCACCTGGGGCGAGAGCCACGGGATCGCGATCGGCTGCGTGGTCGACGGAACGCCCCCGGGAACCCGGTTCTCGGAAGCCGGCATCCAGGCCTATCTCGACAAGCGCCGCCCCGGCCAGTCTCGCTACACCACCCAGCGCCAGGAGCCCGACCAGGTGCGGGTGCTGTCCGGCGTCATGCCCGGCGAGACCGAGGGCGAACTCGTCGCCACCGGCACGCCGATCGCGCTGGAGATCCAGAACACCGACCAGCGCTCGAAGGACTATTCCGACATCGCCCGGCGCTACCGGCCCGGCCATGCCGACATCACCTACGACATGAAATACGGCGTGCGGGACTATCGCGGCGGTGGCCGCTCCTCGGCCCGCGAGACCGCGACCCGCGTGGCGGCCGGCGCCATCGCCCGGCAGATCGTGCCGGGCCTGACGGTCCGCGCGGCCCTCGTCCAGATCGGCACCATCGCCATCGACCGCAGCCGCTGGGACTGGGACGAGGTCGACCGCAACCCGTTCTTCTGCCCCGACGCCGAGACCGCCGAACGCTGGGCGGAGCATCTGGACGCCGTGCGCAAGAGCGGCTCGTCGGTCGGCGCCATCGTCGAGGTGGTCGCCGAGGGCGTGCCCGGCGGCCTCGGCGCGCCGATCTACGCCAAGCTCGACGGCGACATCGCCGCCAACCTGATGTCGATCAACGCCGTGAAGGGTGTCGAGATCGGCGACGGCTTCGCCGCCGCGACCCTGTCGGGCGAGGAGAATGCCGACGAGATCCGCATTGGGCCCGACGGCGCGCCGCAATTCCTGACCAACCACGCCGGCGGCATTCTGGGCGGCATCTCCACCGGCCAGCCGGTCGTGGCGCGCTTCGCCGTCAAGCCGACCTCGTCGATCCTCACCCCGACCCGCTCGGTCGACGCGGACGGCCAGGAGGTCGACGTGATGACCAAGGGCCGCCACGATCCCTGCGTCGGCATCCGCGCCGTGCCGATCGGCGAGGCGATGGTCGCCTGCGCGGTGGCCGACCATTATCTGCGCCATCGCGGCCAGACCGGACGGGGCTGACGCCCCTCCCCACCTCCGGCACGGGCCGGATCGTCAAACAAATCGTTGAACAGGTCCGCGAGGACGCTAAGGTCGCCCCATGCGGACACGTCTCTACCATCACCCCATCTTCGCCGAGCATCTGACCGGTCCCGGCCATCCCGAGCGCCCCGAGCGCATGCAGGCGGTCACGGCCGCGCTCGAGGACGAGGCGTTCCAGCATCTCGACCGGGCCGAGGCGCCGGAGGGCGCGCTGGAGGCGATCTATCGCTGCCATCCGGAGGATTACGTCCGCAAGGTTGCGACGACGATTCCCGAGGAAGGGCTGGTGCGCGTCGACAACGACACCATCGTCAGCCCGAAGAGCTTCACCGCGGCGTTGCACGGCGTCGGCGCCGCGACGGCGGCCGTCGACGACGTGATGACGGACGAATGCGACAATGTCTTCGTCGCAGCACGGCCGCCCGGCCACCATGCCGAGCGCCAGACGGCGATGGGCTTCTGCCTGTTCAACAACGCCGCCATCGCCGCGCGCCACGCCCAGGCGGTCCACGGCCTCGACCGCGTCGCCATCGTCGACTGGGACGTCCACCACGGCAACGGCACCCAGGACATCTTCTGGGAGGATTCGTCGGTGATGTACTGCTCGACCCACCAGATGCCGCTCTATCCGGGCACCGGCGCCAAGGGCGAGACCGGCCAGGGCAACATCGTCAACGCGCCGCTGTCGGCCGGCGACGGCAGCGACGTCTTCAAGGACGCGTTCCGCTCGCGGGTGCTGCCGGCGCTGCGGGACTTCCACCCCGACCTCGTCATCATCTCGGCCGGCTTCGACGCCCATCACCGCGATCCGCTGGCCAATCTGCAGCTGACCGAGGCGGATTTCGACTGGGCCACCGCCGAACTGATGGCGCTGGCCGACCGGGCCTGCGACGGCCGGCTTGTGAGCCTTCTCGAAGGCGGTTACGACCTGCACGGCCTTGCGGTCTCCACCACCGCCCACGTCAAGCGGATGATGACCGGCTGACCACGACCTCTCTTCGACGAGAGGCCCGGCACCGGACATTCGGAAACACCAGACAGACGGACACCATGCCCGAACGCGACGACGCCCCGCTCCCGACCGACGATTCCGACATTGCCGAGATGAGCTTCGAGAATGCCCTCGCGGCACTGGAGCGCATCGTCTCGGATCTCGAACGCGGCGATGTGCCGCTGGACCGCTCGATCCGCATCTACGAGCGCGGCGAGAAGCTGAAGAACCATTGCGACCGGCTGCTCTCCGTGGCCGAGGACAAGGTCGAGAAGATCAAGCTCAACCGCGCCGGCAAGCCGGTCGGCACCGAGCCGCTCGACCCCGATTGAGACGCTCCCCCGAAGGGCAAGGCAACCGGACGTTCCCTCCGGCCGTTGTCCGTTCGTGTTTGCGGCCAGCGGGTTGAACCTCGCGTTTTGGAACCGATGTAAAGTGTTTCGCGCCGCTGGCGCGTGCATCTGACAGGCAGTGAAAGGTCCCGCCAGTGTCTTCGAAGTCGGTAACGCCACTGCTCGACCAGATTTCCTCCCCCGCCGATCTGCGGACCCTGAAGGAAAGCCAGCTCCGGCAGGTGGCCGACGAGCTGCGCACCGACCTGATCGATGCGGTCTCCAAGACCGGCGGCCATCTGGGCGCAGGCCTCGGCGTCGTCGAACTGACGGTGGCGATCCATCACGTCTTCAACACGCCCGACGACCGGCTGATCTGGGATGTCGGCCACCAGGCCTATCCCCACAAGCTTCTCACCGGGCGCCGCGACGGCATGCGCACCGTGCGCCAGGAAGGCGGCCTGTCGGGCTTCGCCAAGCGCACCGAGAGCGAATACGACCCGTTCGGCGCCGGCCATTCCTCGACCTCGATCTCCGCCGGCCTCGGCATGGCCGTGGCACGCGACCTTTCCGGCGGCAAGAACAACGTCATCGCGGTGATCGGCGACGGCGCGATGAGCGCCGGCATGGCCTATGAGGCGATGAACAATGCCGGCGCGCTCGACGCGCGGCTGATCGTCATCCTCAACGACAACGACATGTCGATCGCTCCGCCGACCGGCGCGATGAGCGCCTATCTGGCGCGCCTCGTCTCCGGCAAGACCTATCGCAGCCTGCGCGACCAGGCGAAGTCGATCAGCCAGCACCTGCCCGGCTTCTTCCGCGAGGGCGCCCGGCGCACCGAGGAATATACCCGCGGCTTCTTCACCGGCGGCACGATGTTCGAGGAGCTCGGCTTCTACTATGTCGGGCCGATCGACGGCCACGATCTCGACCATCTGCTGCCCGTCCTGAAGAATGTCCGCGACGCCAGGACCGGCCCGATCCTCGTCCATGTCGTCACCAAGAAGGGCAAGGGCTACGGCCCGGCCGAGAACTCCGCCGACAAGTACCATGGCGTGTCGAAGTTCGACGTCATCACCGGCGCCCAGGCCAAGTCCAAGGGCAATGCGCCGAGCTATACCGGCGTCTTCGCCGACAGCCTGATCCAGGAGGCGCAGGACGACGACAGGATCGTCGCGGTCAACGCCGCCATGCCCAGCGGCACCGGGCTCGACAAGTTCGGCGAGATCTTTCCCAAGCGGACCTTCGACGTCGGCATCGCCGAGCAGCACGCAGTGACCTTCTGCGCCGGACTTGCGAGCGAGGGCTACAAGCCCTTCGCCGCGATCTACTCGACCTTCCTGCAGCGCGCCTACGACCAGATCGTCCACGACGTGGCGATCCAGAAGCTGCCGGTGCGATTTGCCATCGACCGGGCCGGCTATGTCGGCGCCGACGGGCCGACCCATGCCGGCTCCTTCGACACCGGCTTCCTGTGCCCGCTGCCGGGCATGGTGGTGATGGCCGCCGCCGACGAGGCCGAGCTGCGCCACATGGTGCGCACCGCCGCCGTCTACGACGAGGGCCCGATCTCCTTCCGCTATCCGCGCGGCAACGGCACCGGCGTCGACATGCCGGAACGCGGCGAGGCGCTGGAGATCGGCAAGGGCCGCATCGTCAGGGAGGGCACCAAGGTCGCCATCCTGTCCTTCGGCACACGCCTCGCCGACAGCGTCGCCGCGGCCGAAGAGCTGGAAACCTTCGGCCTGTCGACCACCGTTGCCGATGCGCGTTTCGCCAAGCCCCTCGACGCCGAGCTGATCGGTCGCCTTGCGCGCAACCACGAGGTGCTGATCACCGTCGAGGAAGGGGCCAGCGGCGGCTTCGCCTCGCAGGTGCTGGAGCATCTGGCGGCCCGCGGCCTGCTCGACCACGGCCTGAAGATCCGGCCGCTGATCATGCCCGACCGCTTCCTCGACCACGCCGCGCCGGAGACGATGATCCGCCAGGCGGCACTCGACCGGCAGGGCATCGTCGACACCGTCTTCCGCGCCCTCGGCACCGAAGCCAGCCGCGTCCTGCAGGCGTAACCTCCTCCTCGATAAAGGGCTTCGCGCGCGTTACTGCTTGCCATTTGCCGCCGCTGGCCGCATGACCTGCCGATGGCTTCCACCGAAGAACAACATCTGTCGCGCGTCCGGCTCGACGTCCTCGTCAGCGACCGCGGTCTTGCCGCCAGCCGCGCCCGTGCGCGCGACGCGATCATGCGCGGTCACGTCAAGGTCGACGGGCAGACCGTCACCAAGCCGAGCCTCAACGTGCCGCCCGAAAGCGAGATCACGTTGGACGACCCGGCCGCCGACTATGTCTCGCGCGCCGGGCTGAAGCTGGAAGCCGCGCTCGACCAGTTTGCCATCGCCGTCGAAGGCCGCACGGCCGTCGATCTCGGCGCCTCGACCGGCGGCTTCACCGAGGCGCTGCTGCGCCGCGGCGTCGCCCATGTGGTCTCCATCGACGTCGGCCACGGCCAGATGCATCCGCGCATCGCCGCCGATCCGCGCGTCACCCCGATCGAGGGCCTGAATGCCCGCGACCTGACCCGCGAGGATATCGGCGGCCGCTCCTTCGATCTGCTGGTCGCCGATGTCAGCTTCATCACCCTGCGGCTGGCGCTGCCGCCGGCCCTGGAGCTGGCGGAGCCCGGCACCACCGGTGTCTTCCTGGTGAAGCCGCAATTCGAGGCCGGGCGCGAGGCGATCGCCAAGAACGGCCTCTTGCGCGATCCCGACAGCGCGCCGCAGGTGGCCGAGGCCGTGCGCGACTGGCTCGCCGCCCAGCCCGACTGGCAGGTGAAGGGGCTCGCGCCCTCGCCGATCCCGGGCGGCGACGGCAATCACGAATTCCTGCTGATCGCCGAAAAATCATGAGCCTGGAACTGACCATCGACCGGCTCGGGGCGCAGGGCGACGGGGTCGCCGACACGGCCTCCGGGCCGGCCTTCGTGCCGTTCACCCTGCCGGGCGAGCGGGTCGAGGCGACCGAAGCCGGGCGCCGCTTCCGCCTCGACGCGGTCCTCACCCCCTCGCCGCAGCGCCGGACGCCGCCCTGCCCGCATTTCGGCACCTGCGGCGGCTGCGACCTGCAGCATGCCGATGATGCGCTCTACACCGCCTTCAAGCGCGACGTGGTGGTCGATGCCCTGGCGCGCGTCGGCCTCGACACCGAGATCGCGCCGCTGGTGACCTGCCCGCCGGCGTCGCGTCGCCGGGTGGCGCTGTCGGCGGTCGGCGCCGGCAAATCCGTGCATCTCGGCTTCAATGCGGCCCATTCGGACCAGATCGTGCCGATCGAGGTGTGCCCGATTGCCCTGCCTGCGATCCAGCGGGCCCTGCCCGCGTTGCAGCGGCTCGCCGCGCTGCTGGCCGATCGCAGGACACCGCTGAAACTCACCGTGACCGTGACCGACACCGGTCTCGACGTCGCCGCCACCGCGGCGCCCAAGCTGGCCGAGGGCAAGCGGCGCCAGGCTATTGCGCTGGCCGTCGGCGAAGGCTTCGCGCGGCTCACCGTCGACGGGGAGATCCTCGTCATGACGCGGCCGCCTTCGATCGCCTTCGACGGCATCACCGTCGAGTTGCCGCCCGGCGCCTTCGTCCAGGCCGTGGCCGCAGCCGAAACCGCGATGGCATCGCGGGTGACGAAGCATCTGGCCGGCGCCAAGCACGTCGCCGATCTCTTCTCGGGCTCCGGCACCTTCGCGCTGCGTCTCGCCGTCCAGTCGCGGGTCCATGCGGTCGAATCGGAAGCCGCGCCGCTTGCCGCCATGACCGCCGCCTGGCGCACCCGTCCCGGCCTGAAGCCGCTGACGACCGAGCGCCGAGACCTCTATCGCCGGCCGATCCCGGCGAAGGAGCTGAAGGCCTATGACGGCCTGGTCTTCGATCCGCCACGCGCCGGCGCCGAGGCGGTGTCGCAGGAGATCGCGGCATCGAAGATCAGCCGCGTCGCCGCGGTCTCGTGCAATCCGGTCACGATGGCCCGCGACCTGCGCATTCTCGTCGATGGCGGCTTCCGCCTCGTCGAGGTGACGCCGGTGGACCAGTTCCTGTGGTCGCGCCATGTCGAGGCGGTCGCGCTTCTGGAGCGCTGACCGGCCGCCCGCGCCGCCGCGATCCCTTTGATTCTCCGCGACCGAGCGACTAAGCCCCTGCCATGACCGGATATCTCACCCAGTATGGCTACGCCTTCCTGTTCGTGGTCGTGCTGTTCGAATCCACCGGCATTCCGCTGCCGGGCGAAAGCATTCTGGTCGCTTCCGGCATGCTGGCCGGCGAAGGATCGCTGAACATCTGGGCGGTGCTGTTCGCCGCCTTCGCCGGATCGATCGTCGGCGACAATCTCGGCTATGTCGTCGGCCGGCGCTACGGGCGGCGGATCGTCGTGCGCTGGGGCTCGCGCTTCGGCCTCGGCGAAAAGCGCTTCGCCATGGTCGAGGAGCGCTTCAAGAATTACGGCTTCGCCGTCGTGCTGGTCGCCCGCTTCGTCATCATCCTGCGCCAGCTCAACGGCTTCGTCGCCGGCACGATGCGGATGAGCTGGCCGATCTTCCTGTTCTACAACTGCATCAGCGCCGCCCTGTGGAGCGCCGCCTACGGTGCCGGCGCCTATCTGTTCGGCTCGGCCTTCCGGCATTTCTTCGAGGGCTATTCGACCTGGCCGATCTTTGTCATCGCGGCGCTTGTGTGCGTCATCGGCATGGTGGGAACCTACAAGTTCCTGTTTGCCGAAGAGGATGACGAGACGCCGGCCGAAGATTCCGACACCGCAGATGATGCCTCGCTGCGCGGCAAGTCCTGACAGGCCCCCGCGGCCACGCCCCGCGCGGCGGGGCGCCGACCGGTCAGCGCGACATGAAGGCCATGAAGGCGGCGCGGGCCTCGTCCGAGGTCAGCCGCTCGGAGAAATGATCGATCTCCCGCTCGATCCGCGCCACGATGTCCTTGCGGTCGCCGCGCAGGAGCTCGCGTGCGATCGCCACGGCCTTGGGCGGCTTGTGGGCCAACCGTTCGGCGGTCTCGCGCGCTACCGCCTCGACGTCCTCCTCCACGACCTTGTAGACGATCCCCGCCTCGCGGGCGGCTTCCGCATCGAAGGTGTCGCCCAGCGCCAGCAGCGCGAAGGCCCGCTGGTCGCCCATGATGCGCGGGCCGATCAGGCTGGACCCGGCCTCCGGCGTCAGGCCGAGATCGATGAAGGGCGTGCGGAAGACCGAGCGCGACGAGGCGAAGGCCATGTCGCAATGCATCAGCAGCGTCGTGCCGATACCGATCGCCAGGCCGTCCACCGCGGCGATCATCGGCTTCGGCGCGGTCGCGACCGTCGTCAGGAATTCGTGGATCTCGGTGCGCTGCAGCCCGCCCTGCGCCAGCGTCAGGAAATCCTTGATGTCGTTGCCGGCGGAAAAGGCGCCGGGCACGCCGCAGATCAGGATCACCCGCACCGCCTCGTCGCCGGCCGCGCCCTGAAGCGCGGCGGTGATCGTGCGGTACATGTCCAGCGTGATGGCGTTCTTCTTGTCCGGCCGGTTCAGCCGGATGGTCAGGACGCCGTTTTCCGTCGTCGTCTGGATCAGGTCGGTCATGGTCGCGGTCCTACTGCAGGATCGAATGGGCAGCCGCGAGGCTGGCGGCGCCGCCGACGACCTGCCGCTTCAGGGCACCGGTCTCCGACAGGAGGTTCTCTGCCATGAAGCGGGCGAGATGGGCGCGCTCGGTGCGGGTCGTGTCGGCCAGCGCCGCCTTGGCGAGATAGACCGCGCCGGCGGTGAGGCCGAACAGCCGCAGATAGGGCGTCGCACCGGCAAGGGCGGTGTCCATGTCCCTGGCGGCCGTGGCGTTCGACAGGAACTCCGTCGTCTCGCGCAGATCGGCCATCGCCGTGGCAAGCGCGTCGCCGGTCTCGCCGAAGGCCGCCTCGTTCTGGCCGCGCACCGCCTCGATCGTCTCGTCCAGCTCGGCGAAATAGCGGCGCACCGCCTCGCCGCCCGACTGGCCGATCTTGCGGGCGACGAGATCGATCGCCTGGATGCCGTTGGTGCCCTCGTAGATCGGCGCGATGCGCGCGTCGCGCAGCAGCCGGGCCGCCCCGGTCTCCTCCACGAAGCCCATGCCGCCATGCACCTGGATGCCGAGCGAGGCGACCTCGACGCCGATATCGGTGGAGAACGCCTTGGCGATCGGCGTCAGGAGATTGGCGCGCTCCTTCCACGCCGCCGACGCCTCGGCGTCGGCGCGATGCGCCTTCGCCATGTCGGTCGCGTGGCCGCAGGCATAGGTGATCGCCCGCACCGCGCCGGTCAGCGACTTCATCGTCAGCAGCATGCGGGCGACGTCGGGATGGTCGAGGATCGGGCTCATCTCGCCGCCGGCTTCCGGGTTCTTGGCCAGCCGGGTCGCGCGGCCCTGGCGGCGCTCGCGGGCATAGTCGAGCGCCTTCTGGAAGGCGGCTTCCGCGACGCCGATGCCCTGCACGCCGACCAGCAGACGGGCATTGTTCATCATCGTGAACATGCAGGCGAGACCGCGGTTCTCCTCGCCGATGAGATAGCCGACCGCACCGGCCTCCTCGCCGTCGACGCTGCCGTCGCCGTAGATCATCGTGCAGGTGGGCGAGCCGTGGATGCCGAGCTTGTGCTCGACCGAATGGCAGAAGGCGTCGTTGCGGCGTCCGAGCGAGCCGTCGGCGTTGACCAGGAACTTCGGCACCAGGAACAGCGAGATGCCCTTCACGCCGGCCGGTGCGTCGGGCAGGCGCGCCAGCACCAGATGGACGATGTTGTCGGTGAAGTCGTGCTCGCCATAGGTGATGTAGATCTTCTGCCCGAAGATCCGGTAGCTGCCGTCATCGGCCCGTTCGGCCTTGGTCTTCAGCGCCGAGAGATCCGATCCAGCCTGGGGTTCGGTCAGGTTCATCGTGCCCATCCAGGCGCCGGTGACCAGCTTTTCCAGATAGGTCGCCTTCAGCTCATCCGAGCCGTGGGCCTCCAGCGCCTCGACCGCGCCGACGGTCAGCGTCGGCCCGATGGCAAAGCCCATCGAGGCGGAGTTCCACATCTCGAAGACGGCGGCCGACAGCGAGGTCGGCAGGCCCTGGCCGCCATATTCCTCCGGCCCGGTCAAGGCGTTCCAGCCGCCGGCCGACCAGCTTTCGTAGAGCGCCTTCCAGCCGGTCGGCGTCGTGACCACGCCGTCCTTCACCGAGGTCCCCTCGCGGTCGCCGACATCGGCGAGCGGCGCGATCTCCTCGCCGGCGAAGCGGCCAGCCTCTTCCAGCACGGCGTCGAGCAAATCGGGGGTCAGTTCGCCCAGGAGGCCCTGTTCCATCGCCGCTTCCAGTCCCGCGACCTTTTTCAGCGCGAAGGCGATGTCATCGACCGGTGCCTTGTACATGGTAGATCTCCTCATGCTCGAACCGAGCGAATTGCGACGGAGGCAGGCTCACGACGCAATTACCTTTTACGTAATCGTCAATCAACAGGAGCGGAACCGAAAGCCGCCCGAACCATTCTACTGGCATCACTCGAAGGGAGATTTGCATGCGGTTCGTGCGGTATGGTGACCGGGGCTCTGAACGGCCCGGTTTGCTCGACAACGACGACCGTATCCGCGACCTCTCCGAGCATCTCTCCTCCCAGACCAGCGAGTCTCTCGACCCCGACCGCCTCGCCGCGGCCGGCCGGCTCGATCCCGCGTCGCTTCCACTGGTGGCCGAAGGCGTGCGGCTGTGCAAGCCCGTGCGGCGCATCGGCAAGATCATCGGCGTCGGGCCGAACTATCACGACGCGGCGGCCCAGGCCGGCTTCAAGGTCAATCCCGAACCGACGCTGTTCCTGAAGGCGGCAACGGCGGCCTGCGGGCCGAACGACCGGATCGAACTGCCGAAGCTGGCGAGCCGCGTCGACTGGGGCGTCGAGCTGGCCGTGGTGATCGGTCGCACGGCCAAATATGTCAGCGTCGAGGAGGCCATGCGGCATGTCGCCGGCTTCACCCTCGCCAACGACGTCACCGAGCGCAGCTTCCAGCTGCAGCGTGGCGGCCAGTGGTCGAAGGGCAAGTCGCACGACACCTTCGCGCCGCTCGGGCCCTGGCTGGTGACGCCGGATGCGATCGGCGACCATGACGCGATCGATCTCTGGCTGGACGTCAACGGCGAACGCCAGCAGAGCGCCAGCACCGCCGGCATGATCTTCAAGGTGCCGTATCTGATCTCCTACATCTCCCGCTTCATGCGGCTGGAGCCCGGCGACGTCATCCTGACGGGCACGCCGGGCGGCGTCGGCCTGTCCTACGACCCGCCGCGCTTCCTGAAGGCCGGTGACCGGATCACCGTTGGCGGCACCGGCCTCGGCAGCCAGTCCTCGCTCTGCGTGGCAGTCTGACACGCGGACCGGCCCCCTCACGACCATGGACGGCCCAGCGGGTCGTCGCGCGTTGCGCGCAGCGCGCCGGCCAGAACCGCCGATAGCCCCCTCGCCTTCCACCCCGAGGGGTCGTCCAGCTCCATCCGTTCCAGCGCCGCCTCCTCCCGCGGATCGGGCGTCATGCGCCAGCCGACGAGTGCCAGACGCGCCAGGGCGAGGCGATCGGCTTTCACCGACTTCAACAGCTTCAGCGCCGGCACGAGCCGCCGCTCTTCGGCGGTGAGGGCCGTGCCGAACGGATAGGCCGGCAGCCTGTCGGCATAGGGCCGCAGGGCCTCCACCACGGCTGCACGCGCATTGCGCCGCGGCGGCGCGAAGCCGGCCTCCAGCTTCGTCGCGGCGATCGCCGCCTTGGCCAGCCCCGCCTGGAACCGCCCGTCGGCCAGCCCGATCGTCGCCGCCACCGTGTCGCGGTCGGTGCGGCCGCGCAGGTCGGCAACGCCATATTCGGTGACGACGATGTCCTTCAGGTGCCGGGGGATGGTGGTGTGGCCATAGGCCCAGAGGATATTCGAGGGCCCGTTCGCGCCGCGGGTGGACGGCAGGCCGATGACCGAGCGGGCGTCGGGCAGCTCGAAGGCCTGGGCGACGAAATTGTACTGGCCGCCGACGCCGGAGACGACCCGGCCGTCGTCGAGCTGGTCGGAGCAGATGTCGCCCAGCGGCGTCGCCAGCATCGCGGCGTTGAAGAAGCGTGCGTTGCGGCGATCGGCGGCATGGGTCGCGCGGTCCTCGGCCGGCACCGCGTTGACGAAGGAGATCTCGCGCATCGACAGGAGCGCGCGGCGCTCCGGCGCCATCTCCCGCAGCCGCGCATAGAAACTCTGTGGGCCGACGAAGAAGCCACCATGCAGGACCTTGCCGTCGCTGGCCGGGCGCCGGAGGATGCCGGCCTCGAACAGCTCCAGCAGCCCGTCGACGAACATCTCCGACAGGCCGTAGAGCCCTTCGCGGAACGGCTCGGTCTCAGGCTCGAGGCTCTCCGGCCAGTTGTCGAGGGCCGCCAGCATCGCCTTGAACGTCGCCGGATCGCGATGGCGCAGGATGAGCGCATGGGTGAGCGCGTCGCCGATCCCGCCAATGCCGATCTGGATCGTGCCGCCGTCCTTCACCAGCGCCGCGCTGTAGAGGCCGATGGCGTATTCGACCGGGCCGATCGGCTGCTTGGGCACGGAGAACAGGCGCGCCGCTTCGACGTCCTCGCCCTCGAGCAGACAGTCGAACCGCCCGGTCGGCAGGGCCGCCGGACCGCCCATAAAGGGCAGGTTGGCATTGGCCTCGCCGACGAAGAGGATCGGCTGGCCCCGCTCGCGCGCGGCGTCGAGCGCCGGCAGGAGATCGAGCGTCATGTCGGTGTTGGAGGACAGCGACCATTGGCTGCGGTCGGCCGACGGCGCGACCATCTGGCCGATGACATTGACGCCGCTCGCCAGGATGTAGCCGGCGGCATGGGTGTAGTTCGCCGTGACGTAGTTCTCCTGGGCGTGGCGATTGCCCAGAAGCGCGCCGGCCTGGAGAAAGAACTCCACCACCCGGACATTGGGCGGCAGCGCATCGTTCCGGCGGTCCGCAACATAGTCGAGCCGGGTCACGCCGTCGTAGAGGCGTTTCGCCAGCGGCCCGGCAAAGCGGCCCTCCAGCCCCTCGCCGCCCGAGGGCGGGTCGAGGGAGAGGGCCGTCTGGATGGTCAGGTCGACCTGCGGGTCGCGCAGCGCCCGGCGGTAGAGCGCGTTGGCGACATGGTTCGCCTTGCCGAGGCCGAGCGGCAGCGCCAGCACGATCGTCTTGCCGACCGCCGCGATCACCGCGTCGGCCAGCGCATCGGCCTCGGTGAAGCGTTGCGTCATCAGCTCTTCAGGCGCTGCCAGCCCTCGTCCGGCGCAAAGCGCGGCCCATGCTTGTCGGCCAGTTCGTTCATCCGGGCGACGATCTCGTCGACGCCACGCTGCTTCGCGTAATGGATCGGGCCGCCGCGGAACGGCGCAAACCCGGTGCCGAAGATCATCGCGCCGTCGGCGACGTCCTCGCTCTCCACCACGCCCTCGCGCAGGCACGCCACGACCGCATTCAGCATCGGCAGGATCAGCCGGTCGAGCATGTCCGGATCGTCCTTCGAGCCGTCCGGCAGCGCGTCGAGGCGCTGCTTCTGCGGCTTGCCGTCCTCGTCATAGGCATAGAGCCCCGCGCCGGTCTTGCGGCCGAGCTTGCCTTCGTCGACCATGGTCTGCAGCCAGTCGGGCGAATCCGGAAAGGCGGTGTCGAGGCGTTCGCGCAATGAGGCCGAGACGTCGAGGGCGATGTCGAGGCCGACCTGGTCGGTCAGCTCGACCGGCCCCATGGGCATGCCGAATCCTTCGGCGCAGGCGTCGATGCGCTCCTTCGGGATGCCCTCGTCGACCATGATCAGCGCCTCGGCCATGTACGGCGTCAGCGAGCGGTTGACGAGGAAGCCCGGGGCCGAGGTGACCGGAGCCGGCAGGCGCGACAGCTCCACCGCGAAGGCGGTCGCCCGGCGCGCCGTCTCGGAGCTGATCGCATCGTGGCTGACGATCTCGATCAGCTGCATGCGCGACACCGGGTTGAAGAAATGCAGTCCGACGAGGCGCGAGGGATCGGCGAGACCGGCGGCGAGGTCGGCCAGCGGCAGCGCCGAGGTGTTGGTCGCCAGCAGCGCCCCCTCCTTCAGCTGCGGCTCGATCTCCGCATAGATCTTGCGCTTCAGCTCGATCTTCTCGGGCGCCGCCTCGATGACGATGTCGGCGCGGCCGATGCCGTAGCCCATCGGGTCCGGCACCAACCTGTCCAGCGCGTCGCGCACCTTCAGCGGGTCCTTCAAGGTCGCCTTCAGCATCTTCTGGGCCGCCTTGATCGCCTTGCCGATCGGCGCCGTGGCCACGTCGCCCAGCGTCACGGAAAAGCCCTCGCGCGCCGCCCAGGCGGCAATGTCGCCGCCCATGGCGCCGGCGCCCACCACATGGACGTGCCGGATCCCGGACGTGCCGTCCTTCAGGCCGCGCATGGTCTCGCGCAGGAAGAACACCCGCACGAGGTTCTGGGCGGTGTCGGTCTCGATCAGCTCGGCGAAGCTGTCGATCTCGCCCTCCTGCATGGCCTTTGCGTCGCCGCCATGGGCCTCCCACAGATCGATCAGCCTGTAGGGCGCCGGGTAGTGTTCCTGCGGCGCCCTGGCGGCGGCGCTCTTGCGCATCTGCTTGGCGGCCAGCGAGCGCGCCGGCTTCACCGAGAAGGCGTGCCCCTTGAGGCTGCGGCTCGCGGTCGGCAGGTCGTTGTAGAGCGCGGCCTGCACGGCCGAGGCGACGTGCCGTTCCCCGACCACGGCGTCGACGAGGCCGATCGACTTCGCCTTCTTCGCCGGCATCGACTTGCCGGTCAGCATCATGGTCATCGCCTCCACCGGATCGGCGATGGCGGTCGAGCGGTAGGTCCCGCCGAGCCCCGGATGCAGGCCGAGCATCACTTCGGGAAAGCCGAGGCTGGCGTCGGCGACGGCGATCCGCCGGTCGCAGGCCAGCGCCAGTTCCAGACCGGCGCCGAGGCAGTGGCCATGAATGACCGCGATGGTCTTGGCCTTCACCTTCGACAGCCGGTCGAGGACGAGATGGGCTTCCTTGAGCATGCCGCGGATCTCGCCGGTCGAGGCGCCGGCGAATTGCTGGATGTCGGCGCCCGCGGCAAAGCCCGACGGTTTGGCCGAGCGGATGACGACGGCCGAGGGGCGTTGGTCGATGATCTGGTCGACGTGGTGCGACAGCTCCTCGATCACGCTGCGGTCGATGGTGTTGACCGACTTGCCGGGGCGATCGAGCACCAGCCAGTAGACGTAGTCGTCGTCCGTGGCGGCGCGCCAGTTGCCGGTCTGCTCCGCGTCACGCACCGGCCCGAGTTCGAGGGCGCGTTCGGATAGTGCCTTCAGCATTCTGCCCATGGGTGTGCTCTCGTCTTTCGTCGAATGTCAGGCGCCCGGACCGGTTCGCGGTCCGGCGGCGGGGCGGATCAGGCCGCTTCCAGAAGCATGGCGCCGCCGAGGCCACCGCCGATGCACTCGGTGGCGATCCCGCGCCTGCGGCCAAGCCGGCGCATGGCATTGGCCAGATGCAGGGTGATGCGGTTGCCGCTGGTGCCCACCGGATGGCCGAGCGAGATGGCGCCGCCATCGACATTGATGTTGGCGTGGTCGATGCGGCCGCCGCGCCCGTCGAGGCCGAGAACGCCGTCGGCGACCTTCGGATCGTCGAAGGCGGCGATGCAGGCCAGCACCTGCGCGGCGAAGGCCTCGTTCAGCTCCCACAGATCGACGTCGGCCACGCCCATTCCCTGCCGCTTGAGGATCGGCGCGGTCGAGACCACCGGGCCGAGCCCCATGATCGACGGGTCCAGCGCGCCCCATTCGGAATCGACGATCCGCGCCAGCGGCGTCAGGCCATGGCGCTCGACGGCTTCTTCGGAGGCGAGGATCGTCCAGGACGCGCCATCGGTGATCTGCGAGGCGTTGCCGGCCGTCACCTTGCCATAGGGGCGCTCGAAGACCGGCTTCAGCTTCGCAAGGCTCTTGGCGGCGGAGCCCGGCCGCACGCCGTCGTCATGGTCGAAGACCTCGCCGTCGCGCGAGAAGGCCGGCAGCATCTCGTCCTTCAGCCAGCCTTCCCTGGTGGCGTGAGCGAGCCGGTTGTGGCTCTCGGCGGCGTAGCTGTCGGCGTCGCGCCGCGAGATATCGAAGAGATGCGCCAGGATCTCGGCGGTCTGGCCCATGTTGAGATCGGAGATCGGATCGGTCAGTCCCCGCTCCAGCCCGATCACCGGCTTCAGGAATTCGGGCTTCAGGCCGGTGAAGGCCTTCAGCCGGTCGGTGGTCGTGCGGGCGCCGTTCAGCCTGGCGAACCAGTCGACCGCGCCGCGGCGCAGCACCAGCGGCGAATGGCTCAGCGCCTCGGCGCCGCCGGCCAGCACCATGTCGGCCTTGCCGAGCTCGATGGTCCGGAACGCCGTGTCGATCGACTGCATGCCCGAGCCGCAATTGATCTGCACGGTGAAGGCCGGGATCTCCTCCGACAGGCCGAGCCGCAGGGCGGCCACCCGCGCCGGGTTCATTTCGTCGGCCACGACATTGACGCAGCCGAGGATGACGAGGTCGATGGCGTCCGGCCCGAAGGGCTGGCGCAGCATCAGGGGCCGCCCGCACTGGACGGCGAGATCGACGGGCGAGAACGGTCCCGGCTTGCCGCGTGCCTTGATGAAGGGCGTGCGCGCGCCGTCGACGAGATAGACGGGTCTGGTCATTATTCGGCTGCCTCGCGGTGGGTTTCGTCGCCTCCGGTGCGATTGCGGTCATGCTGGGACGCGATCGGGGACACGTCGGCCATCGGGAAGGCGTCGACGGCCACGACCTTGTCGACCGCCGCCTTGGCCTCGGCCAGACGGTCGAACTCGGCGGTGGTGATCACGCCGGCATCCCGCGCCTCGGCCGGATCGCGCATCTTCGCCTCGCGCATCTTCTTCTCGATGGGCGCCGCCTCGGTGACAAGCTCGAAGGCGAGTTCCAGGTCCTTGACCGGATGCTCGGCATGGCCCTCGCCGAGATAGATGTCCGGCGTCAGGCGATCGCGCTGCGAGGACGGCCGCATCAGGATCGCTGCGACCTCGCCGGTCAGCTCGTCCGAGGGCTCCTGAAAGGGCACGCCCAGCGGGAAGGCCAGAACGCGGGTCACCGCCGCGGCCCAGCGGGCCGGCAGATTGTCGAGCACGCCCTCGAAGGCGAGCGACATGCGGTTGTAGCCCTTCTGCATGATGAACTCGACGATCGGACGGTCCACCTCCGGGCGGCCCTCGACCTCGAAGCGCTTCAGGACGGCGCCGAGGAGATACAGCTCGGAGAGAATGTCGCCGAGCCGGGCCGACAGCATCTCCTTGCGCTTCAATGCGCCGCCCAGCGTCAGCAGCGACAAATCGGCGACCAGCGCGAAGGCCGAGGCGAAGCGCGAGAGCTGGCGCCAATGGCCGATGAAGGCGGCGTTCTTGGGCGCCGGTGCGGCCATGCCGCCGGTCCAGCCGCGCACGAAGCAGCGGAACGCATTGGTCAGCGAATGGCCGACATGCTTCCAGAAATGCGTGTCGA